>NZ_JAGXGF010000152.1 GCF_024636815.1 Marivirga sp. | reverse complement strand
GGATAGAAGGCAAATCCAAGTGGTTGGTAGGCTCATCAAGCATCAAGAGAGACGGCTTATCTAATAAGAGCTTTGCAAGCATCACTCGCATTCTCCAACCTCCTGAAAAAGTCTTCAGTGGCCGAGTAAGGTCTTCCGTTTTAAATCCAATACCTTCTAGTATCTCCTCAGCTTTGGCTTGTAAGCTATAGCCTTCCATTATTTCATATTGCTCCTGCGCTTTGGTAAGCTTATCCACCAAATCATCAGAATAATCTTCTTCCATCTTTTTCAAAATGGCTTCAATCTTTTCCTGCAATTTCAGAGCTTCTTTAAATGCTTGCATAGCTACATGCAGGATACTGTCATCCGACTGAAAAGAAAGTAAATCCTGATTAAGGAAACCAATGGTACAGTCTTTACTCATCTGAACCTCACCTTTATCAGGCGTAATATCCCCATTGATGATTTTCAGTAAAGTGGACTTACCCTGACCATTAAGACCTATCAAACCAATCTTATCTTTTGGTTTGATATGTAAAGAAGCATTATCGAATAAGGCTCTATCGCCTATGTAGTAATCTAAATTATTAATAGAAAGCATAATGCAAAATTAAGTGGGATTTTGACAGGATAAAATCCTTTTGGTGAATAGTTGAAAATAAATCAATAAAATCTCAAATAGTAATTACTAAAGCATTCCTTACATTAATTATTCAGAAATTATCTTCCAATCAAACCCTATAAAGAAATTCCTCCCCATCAAACTCCCATAATTGTAAGCAGTATCAAAATATTCTCCAAAACCTAAAGGAACTGTCTTGTCTTGAGTTCCACTTAATGGTGAAAATTCTTGTACATTATCAAATACATTTCTAACACCGGCAAAAACTTCAATTCTCTTATATTCTTTTCTAATTTTAAGATTATGCATCATAAAGGAAGGAGATATATCAGATCTGGTACCTACGATTTCGCCCATCTCATTTACATCAAACACCTCAGGCATTGCGGTTGGACCATTCCAATTGAAATTATAATTCAACTTTATCCCTAAAGGAAAACTATATTCCACAGATCCAACTGCCGACCAATCTCTAGAATAGATAATTGGTTTTTCTTCTAAAATTCCATCGTCATTGCTTTCTGCTTGTCTGGCATTTTGCCATTGAGCACCCAAATTCAAATAAAAATCAGCCCCCACTTGATGATTCAGGTTTGCACTTAAGCCTCTGGTATAGGCATAGGCTTCTGAATTGGCATAAATAATAAAGCCAGGAGTATCATAATCAGGAATAATTTTATTGGTGAAATAGGTATAGAACCCATCTAACTCAAAACTTCCTTGCTGATTACCAAAAGTATAGACATGCTGAAAACCTAAACCTACATTAAAAGATCTTTCTGGGTCTAAATCTTCTTTAATCAATAATTCTCTTTGACCAGATACAAAAGCATGATCTTCCGTAAATAGATTTACGATTCTAAATCCAGTACCGCTATTAAAACGAAAATTTGTCCATTCACTTAACTGATACTGAATATTTAAGCGTGGGGAAAAAATTAATCCATGTCGATTATAATAATCTAATCGAGCTCCTGAAAGAGCTTTCCAAGCTTCACTTATTTTCCATTCATCTTGCACAAAAATTCCGGGTATAATTTGCAAATCAGCTTGATTGCTTGTTCCATTTTCCGTGGCAGCAGAATTATCATCATAATAACTGAGGCGTTGACTAACCCCTGATAATAGGTTATGATCTCCCCATTGATTTTCATAAATGAAATTTGCAAAAGCCTGATATTGTTCCGCTTCATAAAAAGTATCCCCATAATAACTGTCTTGCCAATGTTGGCTAGCTGAAAACTGTAATCTGAAAGGTGAATCTCCAAAATTTTTATTTCCGAAAATTTCCCACCTGTGAGTGTAAATACTTTCACCATACACTTCATCACTACCTCGCAGTTGCTTATAGTTTCTATCTTTTACATATTCCAACACTCCATTTCTTCTGTCTTCATAATAGTATTTGCCACCAATAGATAGTTGCTTTTTCTCATTTTCAGAAAAATTAAAAACTGAAAAACGGTCTCTTAAAACAACATCTGAAAATAGATCTCCATTATCATCTACAAATTGATTGGCTACATCCCAATGGAAGCCAGAAAAGTGTTTCCAATCCTTTTCACCATGTTGGCTAATTAAATTTCCTTTCCACTCTCCAAATTGAGAAATACTGGAATTTAGATTTAATGTTCTGTTCTCTGCATGAGGCGTAATGATATTAATAACACCTGCCATAGCCTCGGAGCCATAAAGAGTGGAACCGGGACCGCGCACCACCTCTATTTTCTCCATCATATCAGTAGGAATGCTGTTAAGCCCATATACCGTAGCCAAATTACCATATATCGGAATTCCGTTAATTAAAAGGGAGGTATAAGCACCTTCCAAACCATTTATGCTGATCTCATTAGTATAGCAAACACCACAGGCTACATTTTCCTGAATTCCATTGACCATAGAAATATTTTCCATTAAATTTCCTGATCCCTGGGAAAAGTCATTAAGGAAATCCGCTTTGAAGACCTCTACTTTTACAGGAGAGTTTCTCAAACTCCTTGCTTGCATTTGCCCACTTACAACCACTTCATTGAGCCCTAGTTTGTCAGGAATAAGATTAATTTCTTGAAATTGACTTAAATCTATTTTATCAAGTTCAATTTTCTTCTTTTGATAACCTACATGCGATATCCAAATTTCTTTCGATGCAGTTTTAATTTTTAAAAATATTTGCCCGTTTCCATCAGCTGTGGTTCCATAAGCTAATTCATTGTCATAAGCAGTTGCAAAAGGCAATGGATCACCCTTCTCATCTTTTACAATGGCTTTTAATTCCTGCGCTTCAACTGAATAAACACCTGATAAAAAAGAAGCAATAAATAGAAATATCAATATCGATATTCTCATAATTTTATTTTTAGATTAATCTAAATTTATTTTAATACAAATATATTAATTATAATTAGATTACTAAATTATATTAAAAAGGTTTACCGAAAACACAATTATTCTGAATAATCAATTTTTATTATCTTGCACTTCTTAAAATTCGACTAATGAGATATATACTATTTTTGATTTTAATTAGCTGTTCTTATTACACTCAAGCTCAAGAAGACAGCATTCAAATTAATACCGATCGACCTGGCTTTTCAGAATATCCTAAAACCATCCCTAAAGGATATTTTCAAATAGAGGCCGGCTTTTCCTTTGAAAGCGAGACTATAAACCCAAATGACAAACTGCAACTGATCAATTGGAACAACACTTTAGTGAAATACGGTCTAACAAAAGGCTGGGAATTACGATTGAGTCAAAGCTATCAAAGCGAAAGATTATTAGAGTCAGGCACAAGTCCTCAGTTTATATGGCAGAGTTTTTCAGGCCCCGTTGTAGTTGGGACAAAAATTGATTTATTAAAAGAATCAGGTTTAGTTCCTCAAACAGCTATAGTGGCAGAATATGGATTTAATACCTTTAGCCAGGAAAGGTTTCAAAGAAATAGTTTTTATAGAATTCAATTGACTTCCAAATATCAATTAAATCCAGAATGGTATTTAATGGGGAATATTGGTTATAGCGAACAGTTCAATTATTTTGGTCGATTAAGATATACAATTAATACTGGATATAGTTTAAATGAAAAACTATCGGTTTATGCTGAAATCTATGGTTTTAGATCTGAATTTACGACGCCTTTAAATTACTTCGATGGAGGCTTAATATATTTAATTAACCCAAAATTCCAGTTGGATGTTCACGCGGGTTTTGACATTGCTCAACAAGCCAATATCATAGAAAATTATCAACAAAGCTTTATTGCAATGGGGCTGGCCTATTTATTCAAAATAGAAAAATGAGTTTAAAGGCTTTCTTTCATAAAGGAAATAAATTCGAAGCGGGTTGCGATGAAGTTGGCCGAGGTTGTTTGGCTGGTCCAGTTGTGGCATCAGCCGTAATTTTACCTCAAAATTTCACTCATCCTTATCTTACAGATTCAAAACAATTAAGCTCAAAAAAAAGGGCTGAGTTGGTAGATGTTATTAAAGAAGAAAGCATTGCATGGGCTATAGCTGAATGCAGCCCAGAGGAAATTGACCAAGTGAATATTTTAAAAGCCTCGTTTTGGGCAATGCACAAGGCTTTGGATCAATTAAAACAAAAACCAGATTTTTTACTGATTGATGGAAACCGGTTTACTCCTTATTCTGAAATTTCACATGAATGTATCATAAAAGGGGATAGTAAATTCTTTAGCATAGCTGCGGCCTCCATCTTGGCAAAAGAATATCGGGACAATTTAATGAGGAATCTGGCTGAGCTTCATCCTCACTATGGCTGGGAAAGAAATGTTGGTTATCCTACTAAGCAGCATAGAGCAGGAATTCAAAAATTTGGGATAACGGAACACCATAGAAAATCATTTCAGTTATTGCCTAGGCAATTGGAAATATTTGAGAACTAAATAATTAAAATTAATTTAGTTATTGCTTGTTTTAATCAAAAAAAAAAATAGAATTGCATCAAACTAAATTCTATTTATTATGAAATCATTATTATTAAAAGTGCTCTTTGTCGGTTTAACTTTGGTTTTCAATGTTCAATTGGTAAAATCTGAGTGTAAGATAGAAGCTGTTGGCCCTCTTCCTGAAATGGATTGTAAGACAATTTGGTGTCAAACAACCTACTCATATTCGGGATGTGGATCAGGAAATGGGACTGTTTGCAACGATGAAAAGAGTTGTCCAAAAGAAAAACAGACAATCGGTTAAATACAGCATTCATAAAAGAAGGAGATTATAGTTGATCTCCTTTTATTATTAAAAAATGAACAAAATGAGACTACTTCTAATTCCTGTCATATTAATTTCAATTTCTTGCACAAATAATAAAAAAGAACAAAATGAAAAAATTAAACCTAAGATTGAATCTGTAATTATAAACACCGACACCTTGGGAATTCCTTCGTATCCAGTTTTTTCTCATTATCTAAAATATACAGATTTGCATTTTATTGGGTATAATGATCTTCTCCATAGTTTAGATATATATAATTTAACAGAAGAAAAATTTATTGATAGAATCATTTTAGATTCAGATGGGCCAAAATCAGTTGGTCCGATAAATGGTTTATATTATCATAATAAGGACTCTATTTTCACCTTTTCCAGAGGAAAAATCTCTTTATTTGATGAAGGATATACAAGCTTTCATTATTTCGACCTATTTCAAATCATTCAAGAACAAAACTTAGATTTTGAACCAATCATAAATCAGCATTTCAGACTCATTTATGATCCTATTTCAAAAACTATCCCGCTACAAAATATTTTTTATGGTAATAAGAAAAGCTATGCTCCCAATAAAAATCTCATTAGCAAGCTTAATATAAAAGAGAACCGAATTGAAGAAATTCCATTTACTCATACTGAACAATATGAATATGTTG
>NZ_JAGXGF010000151.1 GCF_024636815.1 Marivirga sp. | reverse complement strand
CCATTGGGCTAGTTTGACCAATGATATGAATCGTTGGACAAAAGCCCTGGATTGGGCAAAAGTTGTTATTAACTCAGGTGAATATGGTTTATTACCAGATTTTGGGCATTTATGGGATCTGCAACATGAATTTTCTAACGAATCTATTTTTGAAATTGCTTTTTCTAGAAATAATAACGGTTCGCAATTCCCAATATGGTATAATGTCTATAATAATTCTGGTTTTGCGGCCAGGTCTAGAACTGGTGGAATTTTGATTGATATGGGACTTGCTGATAAATTACTGGCTACCTACGGTGGAAATCCGGATTATAGAATGGAAGTTCAAACTAATATTAAGGATATTTATTATTGGGTACCAGGGCAAACTGAGACAGCTAAAGTAACTTATCCTTATACAAAAGCAGATTTAGTCACTACAAAAGCTTCTAATCCATTAAATTTAGCTAACACAAATAATTACACACTAGAGCGGTTTCTTTTCCTTAAAAAGTATCAAGATCAGGCAAATACTGGTCCTAGTGGTAATGAAAATAATGCTATTGTAATTAGGTATCCAGAAATGTTATTAATTGCAGCAGAGGCAGAGGCGGTAGTTAGTGGAGCACCAAATGCTGCCGCTGTGGGGTATCTTAATGAAGTGCTTACACGAGCCAGAAATGGAGTGGCTTTGGCAGAGCCAAAGAATGTTGAGGTAGCCGATTTTACTGATTTTGAACAATTTAGAGATCGTATTTTGATTGAAAGAACAAATGAGTTTATGGGAGAGCTTCAAATATGGATGGATGAGCGTAGATTAGGTCTGGAACATTTTAGAACGGCCGTAGAAGAACATAATGTGCAGTGGGCTAAGGAGAAAAGCGGATCAAGCTGGAATAGTTTGCATTTACCAGGTTATATTTTGAATGTAGAACTTCCAACAGATGATGGTTCTTTAATTAAAAATATGCTTTGGCCTATCCCACAATCTGAAATCATAAATAATCAAGGAATTAATGATTCTGATCAAAACCCAGGATACTAATAATGTTAGTTTAGAATTGTTTGCCAATTCTACAGTAGCTAATTGTTTTATTTGGGCAAATGATGATGCTATAAAACCTTACAGAGATAATACTACATTCACTGATTGTGTTGTTTGGCAATTAAATAATGGAGGCGTAATTCAGTTGGGATGGACTGCTCCTGATGCTTCCAATATTACTATCAGCCGAATTGATATTATAAGAACAGAATGGAACCAGGATAGATTTAATGTTGGTATTATTAATTATGTTGGTAATAGGTATAATGAGCCAGGTAAAACAGGGTATCACAAAAATTGGCTTATTGAAGATGTGTTTACAGAAACACCTGTTCAAAGCGTTATTAATAAAGCTCCAGATCAATATAGTACCAGTATTTTGGAAGGTTTGACTTTACGAAATTGGAATATTAAAATGAATTTAGATACAAATTTCCAAAATAGAATAATCGGAAATGATCCAAATAACCATTTTAAGGACTTTGTGTTTGATAATGTCATTTTTAATGGTACTAAATTAGATGAATCAAACTGGTTGGACTTAACAAATCTTCAAATTGAAAATCTGACAACTCCTGAATTTAGGTGAAATAAAAAAATAAAAAATGGGAAAATGGAATTATATATTGATAAAAAACAAAATGGAGGAGATGTTATTTCCAAAATTCATTCTTTTCATGAGTACAATATTATTTAGTTTAACTGCTAATGCTGCATTATTAGAGCAAAATCTAACCGAAATCTCTAAGATTTCGGTTAGTTACTTTATTGATTCCAAAAACGGAAAGGATTTTAATAATGGCACTCATCAGGATAGTGCCTGGAAATCATTTAGAAATTTGTCAGATATAAAATTGAATCAGGGCGATAGCATTCGTTTTAAACGTGGATCCAAATTTTCTGGGACACTGGTAATAGCTGGTTCTGGAACAAAAGAAAACCCTATTGTCCTGAGTGATTATGGGTCTCAAGATCTACCAGCACCAGCCTTTACATACACGATTTTCAATCCGGAAAATAATCAGTTTGGTAACTGTATTCGCTTAAAAGGAGATTTCATTATAGTTGAAAATTTATACTTTCACGATACAGTGGCGGATTTGGATGAAGATGTTGGTAGTTTTTTAACAATGTGGGAGCTGGGCGCAATTTACATTGATAAAAATGCTGAAAACTGCCTTGTAAGGAACAACGAAATATTTAATTGTGGTGTCGGAATTAAAAGTTACGGACCCTATGCAAAAATTGAAAACAATTATATACATGATTGTAACAGGATATTAAAGAAATGGGGATGGGGGCCAATAGCAATTTGGCTTGGAGCTGATCATCAAGAAGTAAGCTATAATCGGATTATAAATTATAGTGCAGTTAATCCAAATATTACCTGGGGGCCAAATAGCTACGGTGGTAGTGCGGATGGTGGTGCTATTGAAATTGATGACGCACGTTATCCTAAATCAAATATTGAAATTCATCACAATTTTTCACAAAACTGCCAAGGGTTTTTGGAGGTTACATGGACTGACGTAGAAAAGAATCCTAGATATGAAAACTTTTCAATTCATCACAATATAAGTGATGATTATCAACAGTTTATAGCTTTATGGAGAGGAGCTAATTGCAACATTGAAAACAATACAATTATTCGCAGAAAAGTGAATGAAAATGAATGGGGGGTTTTTAATATTACTCAGACTAACTCTAAAAATAAGATTCGGAAGAATATTATTGTTACTGAAAAGAATGTAGTTGTTTTTAATGTTGGTAGATTAAAAAAGGCAAAACCTAATTCTATTATAGAAAATAATCTTTATTGGGCTAGTGCAGATGCATTGAATATTGGTTTTGAAGGTCCTGGTGATACACCCATATTTTCTAATCCCAAATTTTTGAGATACAAAAAAGGTAAAAATAGCAATGATTTTTTACTAAAAAAAAATAGTCCGGCAGTAGGCTTAGGTGCTCTTTAAAACAAGATAATTGTAAGTGATTGTATTAATAGTGTATAATTAAATAAGATGAAAGCAAAAGAAACAAAATTTATAAAAGTAATATTGATAATCACTTTGTTTTTATTGATTATGTCAATAGTACCACAGAAGTCTTTCGCACAAAATTCATCAATTAAAAAGCCGCCTAATATTATTTTGATTGTTGCCGATGATTTAGGATATGGTGATTTAAGTAGTTACGGAGCTACAAAAATTAAAACGCCAACCATAGACTTACTCGCTAATCAAGGTGTAAAGTTTAATAATGCCTATGCAGCTTCCTCGATGTGTTCCCCTTCAAGGTATAGCATTTTAACAGGACGTTATTCTTGGAGAACCAGACTTAAATATGGGGTGTTAAAATATTTTGACACACCGCTAATTAATCAGGATAGGAGTACCATTGGCGAGATGCTTCAACGTAATGGATATTATACTGCTTGTGTAGGAAAATGGCATTTAGGAATGGATTGGACCGTAAATGATAAAGCACCTGAAAACCCTGCTAAAAATGTCTTTGATTCGTGGGATGCAAATTCTTTTCAATATATCGATTATTCGGTTTCAGTGAAAAATGGCCCTATCGAAAGAGGTTTTGATTATTTCTATGGAATTACGGGGTCCAATAATATGCAGCCGTATGTGTTTATTGAAAATGAGCATGTTACACAAGCACCCTCTGAAAAGGAAAGGGCATACGATCATTATAACCCGGCTGATAAGGCTCCTAATTGGGACATCAGAAAAGTAAATATAGACCTTACAAATAAAGCAGTTGAGGTTATAAATAAACACTTTAAGAACAACACGGACAAACCACTTTTTCTGTATCATCCTTCCACAGCACCTCACCGGCCGTGCTTACCCACCTTTACAAAAGGGGAAAGTCAGGCAGGATTAAGAGGTGATGTTATTCAGGAACTGGACTGGAGTGTTGGTGAAATAATAAGAGCTCTAAAAGAAAATAATGCCTATGAAAACACATTGATAATTTTTACTTCAGACAATGGCCCCCGAGCAGGAGACCCAGTATATTGGTTAAATAAATATAAGGATGGAGATGAAGATTATCAGGATGCCTATTCAAAGCTTTCAGAAAATTACAAACCTGAACTAAAAAAGGAAGATGGGAATTTAATATGGAAAGAAGGATGGATTACCTATGACCATAAGGCCTCGGGTGAATTGTTAGGCTTTAAATCAGATGCATGGGAAGGTGGTTTTCGAGTACCGTTTCTGGTAAGTTGGCCAAATCGCATTAAAACTTCTTATGAAAATTCAAACATGTTATGTTTAACAGACTTGTATGCTACAATTGCCGAAATTATTGGTGAAACTCCTTCAACAAATGAAGGAGTGGATAGTTATAGTTTTCTTTCAAATATTGAAGATAAGAATGCCAAACAAATAAGAACAAGTATGGTTTTATCTGGTGGTGCCAGTGGAGCTTTTGTCGTCTTAAAAGATGATTTTAAATATATTGAACCTGCTGAAAAAGGGAGATGGCCGGAAACCTATTACCCAGATGGTCCGAGTATTTATGATTATCAGTTATACAATTTGAATGAAGATATTGGCGAGCAACATAATTTGTATTCAGAAAATCCCGAAAAAGTGAATAATATGAGACAAATAATTAATAAGGTTAAGAATAATCATAAAACAGAAACTAATTTATAGTCTAATTATGAAGAAAAGTATGTCAGTTAAATTTTTAGTTGAAGTAAGCTTTTTGTTGTTTTTGATATCAATATCATCAGGTTATGGTCAACAATTTAAAAAACCTAACGTGATTATTGTACTTTCTGATGATCAGGGATATGGTGATTTTTCCATGCATGGAAATCCGATTCTTCAAACACCAACATTGGATAAGTTGGCGCACGAGAGTATAGAACTAACCGATTTTCATGTAGCTCCTCTATGTACACCATCAAGAGGGCAATTGATGACAGGGTTGGATGCTTATCATAATAAAGCAGCTACGGTTGGTTCTGCTAGTGGCATTGTTAGAAGAGATGTGATTATGATGCCGGAATTCTTTAAAAAGAATGGGTATACAACAGGAATATTTGGAAAATGGCATCTTGGAGAATCCTATCCGGATAGACCAATGGATAAGGGATTTGATAAAAGCATTTGGGTTAAAGGTTGGGGTTTGTTATCCGAGATGGAGTATGATAATGATTATTATGAAACAAGATATTTGGATAGCTTAACCACAAAATATTCCACTAAATATTGCAGTAATATCTGGTTTGATAAAGCAATGGAATGGATGGATGAAAGTGTTAAAAACGATAAGCCGTTTTTTACTTATATAGCATTAAATGCCCCACATGGTCCCTTTGACTCTCCAAAACAAGATTTTGACTTTTATAAAGATAAAGTTAGTAATGAAAAGACGGCTTCCTTTTTTGGGATGATTAAAAATATTGACCGAAATATGCAGCGCCTCGAAGACTGGATGGAAGCAAATGGTTTAAAAGAAAATACGATTCTTTTATATATAACAGATAATGGAACAGCTCAAGGAGAAGAAGTGTTTAACGCTGATATGAGAGGTAAAAAAACGAGCCTTTATGAAGGAGGGCATCGGGTTACCTGTTTCATTCGTTGGCCTAATGGAAATTTGATAGGTCCCTTAAAAATTGATACGCCAACCCAAATTCAAGATATACTTCCTACATTAATTGAATTGGCCAATTTAAAACAAGAACAACAAATTTTTGATGGAGTAAGTTTGTCTCCTCTGTTATATTCAAAATCCAAATTTGAAGATAGAATGTTTGTTGTGCAATATGGTGAAATACCTGCAAAAAAGTACGAGAGTTGTGTTGTATATGGACATTGGCGATTGGTGGGAGAAGAGGAATTATATAATATTAAAACAGATCCCTCCCAAACTAACAATGTAGCTAATTCCAATCCGAAAATAGTAAGTGAAATGAAAAACCACTATGAAAATTGGTGGTCAGAACTTGAACTTGATAGAAAGGAGTTGGTGCCGCTAATCGTAGGTTCAGACCAAAAAAATCCTGTAATATTAAACTCTAGTAATTGGTTGGATAGTCCGGTAAATACACAATGGAAAGTTGCGATGGGGGGGGATTAAAAAATGGAGGAGAAAGCTATATTAATGTTGAACAAGCAGGTACTTACAGGATTGAATTAAACCGATGGCCTTTTCATTTAAACACCAAACTAAATGGCAAAGGTCCGGAATTTTCGGTTGGTGGTAAAAGTATTAATCAAGGAAAAGCGCTTGATATTGCTTACGGCTGTATATCCATTGGAAATAAAGAACAAAAAGTTCAAAAAGCAGATCAAAACTTGAACTATGTCACTTTTCAGGTAGAATTAGAAAAAGGTGAAACCAAGTTTAGAAGTTGGTTTTTGGATAAGAATAAAAATGACGTTTGTGGTGCATATTACGTGAGATTAACAAAAATTTAAAAAACGAAATTAGAAAATAAATAAAGTGAATTATGAAAAAAATAGTCGTTATAGGAAGCTCAAATACTGATTTGATAGCCAAGGTTAAAAATTTTCCCGAACCCGGAGAAACCATTGTAGGAACAGAGTATATGGAGGCCATGGGCGGAAAAGGAGCAAATCAGGCAATGGCGGCTCATAAATTAGGTGGGAACGTCCAATTTATAACGAGTCTAGGCAGCGACAGCAACGGAAAGAGTGCCTTGGCATACTATAAAAAGGAAGGTTTAAATGTATCGTCCTCCTTAATAGTGGATGGAGTAGCGTCAGGTACAGCTATAATTTTGGTAGATGAACATGGGGAGAATTGTATTGTTATAACTCCTGGAGCAAATAATAAGCTAAGTTCAGCATACATTTCCGGAATTGAAAATATCATTGAAGAAGCTGATATTTTGTTACTTCAAATGGAAATTCCATACGACACCGTAAAAAAAGCATGTGTATTGGCAAAAAAACATCAAACTCAAGTTATTCTAAATGTTGCTCCTGCAATGCAATTGGATAATGAAATTTTGAGTACTGTTGATGTGTTAGTAGTAAACGAAACAGAAGCTGAAACAATATGTATGGCCAAGATTGAAAATGTTGGTAAAGAGGGTATTGTAGATTTACTTTTGGAAAAAGGCGTCGATACAGTTGTGCTTACATTAGGAAGAAATGGTTGTTTTTTTAAAAATAAAGAAGAAAGTTTATGCCTTAGTGCATATGATGTTGAAACCATTGACACTACAGCTGCAGGTGATACTTTTTGTGGAGCTCTAGCTGCTGAACTTGGTCGTGGAAATAGTTGGGAAGAAGCATTAAAATTTTCAACTGCTGCATCAGCAATCTGTGTAACTCGAATGGGTGCACAACCCTCTATTCCAACAGAGAAGGAGGTTCGTGATTATTTGAAAAAGAATATGGCTTACACTTTAAGATAGGATAGTTTTTCTTGATCTATAAAACTGAAATAAATAAAAAATTATGAACAAAATTAACATGAAATTTTTATCACTCGTTTTAATCTTACTATTGCTTGGGTGTACAAATTCTAAGAAGACAGAAATTGCGAATATTAATGATGAAGGCTTTGTATCAACATCAAATAAAAACTTTACAATAACAAAGGAACAGTTTAAAGATAAAATCAAAGGCGCTTGGGTGGCTCAAACCGTTGGCGTAACCTTTGGTTTGCCTATTGAGTTCAAATATAATTCAACCATGGTTCAAGATTATCAGAAACTGAATTGGGACGAGAATTCACTTGAAGTGGAATATAGAGAACGGCCAGGGACTTATGATGATATTTATATGGATTTATCCTTTATGAAAGTCATAGAAGAAGAGGGAGTTGATGCACCTGCGCAATCCTTTGCAAATTCTTTTGCTAACGCAGAGTATAAATTGTGGTTTGCCAATCAATCAGCACGATATAATATATTAAACGGTCTAACGCCACCAGAATCTGGACATTGGTTAAATAACCCCTGTGCTGATGATATAGATTTTCAAATTGAAGCAGATTTTGCAGGATTGATGAATCCTGGAATGGTGAATTCCGCTGTTGATATCTGTGATAAGGTAGGGCACATCATGAATTATGGTGATGGTTATTATGGAGGTGTTTTTGTGGCAAGTTTATACTCGTTGGCTTTGGTATCCAATGATGTTAATGATATAGAAAATATCGTAGAAAAAGCAATTCAAGTCATTCCATCTGAAAGTAATTTTGCTAAATGTATTAATGATGTTATTAAATGGCATAAGGAAAACCCGACGGACTGGAAGGCAACCTGGTATAAGGTTAATAGAAAGTGGAGTCAAGACATAGGCTCTCCTTTAGGTGTTTTCGAACCATTTAATATTGATGCTAAAATAAATGCTGCATGGGTTGTAATGGGTCTATTGTATGGTAATGGTGATTTTACTCGCACTTTCGAAATTGCAACAAGATGTGGCGATGATGCTGATTGTAACCCAGCTACTGCTGGTGGCGTTTTAGCTTCTATTGTTGGTTTTAGTAAAATACCAGATTTTTGGAAACAAGGATTGGATAAGGTTGAAAACTTACCGTTTATGGGAACTGATTATTCACTAATTGATGCCTATGCACTATCCGAAAAGCATGCGCTTGATATGATTGTTAAAAATGGCGGTGAAGTTACCGGAAATGATATTATTATTAAGATACAGGAGCCTAATACAGTTCCTCTGGAAATATCCTTTGAAGGGCATTATCCAAAAGAAAAGATTATTCCAAGACAATCTGAAAACGAAATCTCTTTTGAATTTGAAGGTATCGGTTTTGCAGTAGCAAGTCCTCCTAATCTTCGTAATCCAAAGGGTAAAAATCATATCTTTGAGACAGAGATGTATATAGATGGTAAACTTGTTGAAAAAATTAAATTACCTACTAAGGAAAATACAAGAAGATTTACTCCTTTTTGGAAGTATCAATTACCTAAAGGAAAGCACAAAGTGGTCATTAAAATTTTAAATCCTGTTGATTTTGTAAATGTTGAATTGAAACATGTCATTATTTATGATGACAAACCATTTAAAGTGAATTTTTAAAAGGTTCTGACTTAAATAAATTGATAAACTAAATAGAAATGAAAAAAAATCAAATTTTAATAAATAGAACATCTTTACTATTGATTTTGATATTCAATTTATTTAGTCAAGTTGGGAACTCTCAATCCACTAATGACCTTAAAATATCTGTTGATATAATTAAGGATAAAATTAGAGGAGGACTATTGGGGCAAATTTTGGGAAATCTAAATGGTTTACCTCATGAGTGGAAATACATTGATGAGCCTGGAAATGTAGAAAATTACACACCTTCTTTGCCTGAAGGAGCTGTAACGGATGATGATACTGATTTTGAATCGATGAAACGATTACGAAATAAATTTGAAATAGCTGGATTTAAAGCTTTGAAAAATGGCTACGATAATAAAGAGTTATGGACAGATATGGAAATTTGGAAAGACCCGGATATTTTATATTAGTCATAGAGTGTTGAGGTTGATTTGTTGAATTATTAAGAATTAATATTAATATTTAAATATATTTAAAATGAATAAATTTTATAATTTTTGGTCCATTTTATTGGGAGTTTTAATGACTTTTTCAAGTTGTCATGTACAGAAAAAAAACCAGGCAGAAAATACAATTATAGAGAATCAATGGCAACCACTTCAAACCATTGATGAGGCTGGCTTAATAGGGGAAAGAGCGGATTTATGGCGAGATAATCGTTTATGGTATATTGGTAAATCTGATTATATAATTGATGGATTTGAGAATCGTCCTGGAATGCATCCATGGCAGGGAGAGCATTTGGGTAAATGGTTGCATGCAGCAACTTTGGCTTACAACATAAATGGTGATGAAAAATTAAAAATGAAGCTGGATGAAATGGTGGAAAGATTATTGGCAACTCAATTATCAGATGGATATATGGGGACTTATGGCGAAAGTTACACCTTTATGGCCTCACCTGAAAATGACATGAAAACCAAATTGGCGGACGATATTCAACCTGCAAGTAAAAAAGCAAACCCAGCGGGCTCCGATAAGGCACCTGGCGGCGGATGGGATACTTGGACAATCCGTTATAACATTTATGGATTATTAACTTATGAAAAATATTTCCCAAATAAAGAGGTTGTGGAGGCCTGCAAGAAGATGGGGGATTTATTAATAGAATATTATGGTGAGGGTAAATATGATTTGACTAAATACGGTACTCGTAATGGGATTTCAGCCACAGTGCTTCTAGAATCTATTGTTATGCTGTATGAAAGAACATTGGACAAAAGATATCTGGATTTTGCCGAACATATAGTGAAGGTAAGCGAAGAAAATCCAAAGCACAGGTTAATGGGAACCATGCTTGAAAAAGGGAGTGTTGTTTATCCAGGAGATGGTAAAGGCTAT
>NZ_JAGXGF010000150.1 GCF_024636815.1 Marivirga sp. | reverse complement strand
CGTTACCGATTCCCTAACCACCCACTTCCCTATTTTTTGTATGGCTTAAATGAGTGGTGGAAAATATTACCCGAACCCTCTCATTATCCTGATAATGAAAAAATGATTGCTTATTTGGATACCGCACTGTTTTATGCTGAATTCATGAAAGAGCTAGATGAAGATAATATGGAGGCTACTTTCTTTCTAGCCGCAATTCATGGTTTTAAGGGTCGGTTTTATGCTGAGAATCAAAGCTGGACTAAAGCTGCTTTTGAAGCTCGAAATGCCTTAAATTATATGGAAGAAAGCAAAGGCAATAAAAATTTAAGCCCGGAGTTTCTTTTTGGAGATGGTCTGTATAATTATTACGTGGAATGGGTACCAGAACACTATCCAATTCTAAAACCTGTATTAAGATTTTTTGAGGATGGTGATAAAAAATTGGGAGTGGAGCAATTAACTAAAGTTGCCCAAAATGCATTTTATACACGTACAGAAGCCCAATATTTTCTAATGAGAATTTTGGCTTTGGATGAAGGAGAATTAAGAAAAGGATTACAACTTTCAGAGTACCTTCATGAAACATATCCACAAAATGCATATTTCCATCGTTTTTATGCCCGCTTACTTTATACTGCCGGCCGTATTGAAGACTCAGAAAGAGAATGTCTGGAGATATTTCAGAATATTGACAGTGCTAAAACAGGATATGGCGGAACATCTGGTCGTTATGCCGGTTTTTTTCTTGGACAGATCTATGAAAGGCAAGCGAATTTAGATGAAGCTAAAAAATATTATGAAAGGGCTATGATTTCTTCCGAAAGTGTAGGAGAAGAAGAGGCTGGATATTACCTCTATAGCATCTACCATCTTGGAATTATAGCAGAGAAGCAGGGCGAGCCCCAATTGGCCGAAGTATATTATAAAAAGGCAAAGAAAAAAGCAGGTAGGAAGCAAGCAGTTTTTAAAAGTGCAAAAGATAAGTTGAAAGATTTGTAGTTTTAAGGCGTGAAACCAATTGATTTCCTTATAGCGCCCACTGTTTTCTTTGTACTTATGTTTCTTGCGTATGGAATAAGAGAAGTTTCTGCCGATAAGGAAACCAAAAAATATTTTTTCCCAGCGCTATTGTTAAAAATGATTGGGGCCATAGGAGTAGGCCTGATATATCAGTTCTACTATGGTGGAGGGGATACTTTTTCATATTATACTCATGGTGCTGCTCATATAGTAGATGCTTTTTATGATAACTTTTCGGCTGGACTAAAACTCCTGACAGCAAATGGAGAATTTGATGCTGAAACCTATAAATACTCTTCTAAAATATGGATGTATAGAGATACCACCTCTTATTTCATTGTTAGAATAGCCTCTGTTTTTGGGGTTCTTACCTACAATTCTTATGCTGGAGTAGCTTTATTTTTTGCATTTTTCTCTTTTTGGGGTTTGTGGATGATGTATCAATCATTTTGTAACATATACCCGGAATTAAAACTTCAATTTGCCATTGCAATATTCTTTATTCCTACTGTTTTTTTCTGGGGCTCAGGAATTTTGAAAGATACCGTTACCCTAGGTGCTACAGGGTTTTTGGTTTATTCATTTATTCAAATTTTCTTTGAAAGAAGGAAACTGCTTTGGAACATACTGCTCTTTTTACTCTCTATTTATATCATTACATCTGTCAAGCTTTACATTTTTTTATGCTTAATGCCTGCTCTAATTTTGTGGTATTTTTTCTACCGGATAGGAAACATTTCCTCTCTAGTGGCCAGGATCATGGTAGCACCTTTTTTGCTGATTATCGGAGGTGGGACGGCATATTTTGTGGCACTTAAAGCAGGAGAAGACAATAAACGATATGCGCTTGATCAAATAGCAGAAACTGCTCAAGTAACTGCTTATGATATTCGCTACTGGACAGGAAAAGATGCTGGCTCGGGCTACTCATTGGGGAAACTAGACGGTACTTTTGGAAGCATGGTTCGATTAGCTCCTCAAGCCATCAATGTATCCTTATTTCGCCCCTATTTATGGGAAGTAAATAATCCTTTGATGCTGCTTTCCGCTCTGGAGGCATTGTTTTTATTAGGATTAACCATTCGGCTTTTCTACAGGAATAAGTTTATACATATTACTCAAAGTATCCGCTCTCCTATTATTCTTTTTTGTTTAATTTTTGCCATTATATTCGCTTTTGGAGTTGGAATTTCCACCTATAATTTCGGCACACTTTCTCGTTATAGAATTGTGATGGTTCCTTTTTATGTTATGGCCATTTTTATACTCGATTTTCATGCTCAAATGAAAAATTCAAGCAGTGCTGAATAAAGCATCAAAAAAGGCTGTAGTTTTTTTTCTGTCTGTTATCCAAGAGTCTATCTATATTTTATTAATTAATGCTAAGTTTTTATTATATTATTGGTACATTAAACATTCAGTTTCTCCTAATAATTTACCCGCAATGATGTAATTCTTATGGATGCTTTAGAATTTAATAAGTTAAAATTACTGCATGAACAAGTTGAATCTCTAACCAAATCCGGTACTTGGGAGTTAGATTTAGTAGAAAATAATTTAAGCTGGTCTGATGGTGTTTTTCAAATGTTGGGTTATGAACCTCAAGAATTTGAAGTGAGTTTTGAAAAAGGAGTAGAAGTAATTTATCCAAATGATAGAGAGCGGGCTACAGCCTTATTGGAAGATGTTTTGCAAAATGATCAAGAATATTTCATTGAAAAACGATTGCTCACCAAAGCTGGAAATATTATTCATGTTCGCTCAAAGGCCAATATATTCTATGATGATGAAAAAAATCCAATCAAACTTATTGGGGTATTTCAGGATATTAGTGATTTCGTAGAAGCACAAGAACAAATAGTCGAACAGAGTACACTTACTCAAGACATATTAAGAAATCTACCATCTGCCTTCTTCCTTTTCAATGAAAAAGGAGAACACTTATTATGGAACAATCAGTTGGAAGAAATTACAGGCTATAATCATGATGAAATTGCCTCTCTTTCACCATCGGATTTATATCATAGTCAAGAAAAAGATAAGGTTGAATACCACATTAAAGAAGTTCTGGAAAATGGATATACTGAACTGGAAGCATGGTTAACTACTAAAAATAGTGGTGAAGTACCTTTGTATTTTACTGCTTCAACTATTCAATACAAAGGGGAGCGTTGCATTTTCGGTACGGGAACGGACATTAGTAAAAGACTTCATCTTTTACATGAATTGGAATTACTTATTAGCAATACAGATGAGGCCTTCATGTATATCGACCAAGAGCTAAATGTGGTTTCCTATAATGATCAAATGAAATCAACTTATAATTTACTATTTAAAAAGAACCTCAAAAAAGGAATTAAACTCCCGCAATTAGCAAAAAAAGATCAAGTAGAGGAATTAAATACCATTATAAAGCAGGTTTGGAATAAAAAGCAAGCCAAAGCTATTCTCAAAGTTACCCAAGAGGGAGAAAAAAGATATTATGAGCTGAAATTCAAACCCATTTTATCAGAAGACAATAAAGTAAATGGCATATTTATAACTTCACTTAATGTAACAGAAACCCATACTGCCAATATTGCACTTAAAAGAAGTCAGCAAAAGCTACAACATGTACTTGATAGTTCGCTGGATACACTTTGTACAATGGATAAATATGGAGTTTTCCAAATGGTCAGCAGATCATCCGAACAGTTATGGGGCTATGAACCAGAAGAACTTGAAGGAAAGCCTTTCATGAATTTTGTTTATGAGGAAGACAGAGAATTGACTACCGAAGTAACCAAAAACATCGAAAAAGGGAAACTATACCGAAATTTTGAGAATAGGTATATACATAAAAAAGGACATATTGTACCTGTAGTCTGGTCTGCACATTGGGATGAAGAGCAAAACGTAATGCACTGTGTGGCTCGCGATGCCACCGATAAATTAAAAGCAGAGGAACAATTAAAGCAGAGTGAGAGCAGGTTTAGATCCTTAGTTCAGGAAGGTAGTGATTTGATAGCAATATTAGATCTTGAAGGAAATTATACATATGTTAGTCCCACCTCCACCACTATTTTAGGTATTGAACCACATGAACTTATAGGCAACAGTGCTTTTGACTTTATTCACCCCGAAGATAAGAAGTGGGCCATTAAAGAATTTGAAAAGCTAGAAAAAGAAAAGCATATAGTATTATCTCCTTTTCGATTTAAAAATAAAGAGGGCGAGTGGAGATGGCTGGAATCCCAAATTACAAATTTATTTGATGAGCCTTCAGTCCAAGGCATAGTTGCTAATTCAAGGGATGTAACAGAAAGAATTAAAATCGAAAGGGAATTAAAAGAAAAAAAAGAAAGACTGGAGCTAGTAATGAAAGCGGGCTCAGAAAGCATCTGGGATTATGATGCTGTTAAAGATGAATTGTTTTTAGGGAATGGTTATCTCAAGAAGTATGGGGTGAATGGTTCAAAAACACTTAGTAATATTGAGCTCCATGATTCATTAGTTCATCCTGAAGATTTTGAACGCTTTAAGTCTAGCATTACAACTGCACTTAAAGACCCCAAAATTAACGAATGGAAAGAAAGCTATCGTTTTAAGAAAAAAAATGGAGAATATGCACATGTGGAAGACCGTGCAATCATCCTGAGAGATAAGATTGGTAAGGCACTTCGGGCAGTGGGAGCTATAAAAGATATTAGTCAACAATATCTAAACGAAAAACTGGATGCGCTCGAAAAAGAATTGATGGAAGAAAGCATTAGAGCCGACAAGCCTATTCATCAAATACTGCACAAGTATTTATCAGGCATTGATCCCTTATTTCAAGGAATGAAAAGCTCTACGATTTCAATTGAAAATAATAAACTTAAAAACCTCAGCTCTCCAGGATTACCATCAGAATATTTAAATCAAATTGAAAATCTGCCAGTTGGCTTAAACCAAGGATCCTGCGGAACAGCTGCGTATTTAAAGCAACAAGTAATCGTTGCAGATATATTTAAAGATGAAAGCTGGGCCAATTATAAAGATTTAGGTGAGCAATATGGCTTTAGGTCATGCTGGTCAGAACCTATTTTTAACAATAAAGGAGAGGTAATTGCCACTTTCGCCATTTACCATGATGTGGTCAAAGAACCCAAGGATTTGGAAGTAAATATTTTTGAGCGGTCTGCCAGACTAATTTCAATTGTACTTCAAAACTTTGCTTATATAAAGAGTATTCAGGAAAGTAGTGAAAGGTTTGAATATATCAACAAAGCTACAAATAATGCTATTTATGACTGGAACGTAATAGAAGACCATTTTTATTGGGGAAATAGCTTAACCCGTGTTTTTGGGCACAAAATCAATGAAGATAAATTTGGCTTGAGAGACTGGGCAAATTGGTTGCATCCGGATGACCAAGATGAAGTCTTGCAAAACCTAGATATGTTCTTAGCAAATCCAGATGAATCCAAATGGTCTTATGAATATAGGTTTAAAGATGTTAACGACCAATATGCTTATGTGGAAGAAGTTGGTTACTTAATACGTGATGAAAATGGTCAAGCATTAAGAATGATAGGTGCTTTAAGTGACCAAACACAATACAAACAGGAACAATTAAAACAAGAGATACAATATGAACTCTCTCAATTCTTTAAAAGAGATGAAAGTTTAAATAACGTCCTGAAAAAAAGCATAAAATATTTGAGTCAGTTTGGAGGTTTTCAGGCTGGAGAAATTTGGTTGTTGAGCCATAACCAACAAGTACTTCACCTTTCAACTTTTTATGCTAAAAGTGGGGATAAAGAGATTTTTTATAATAACAACACAGGAAAAACCTTTCAACTTGGAGAAGGATTACCTGGGACTGTTTGGAAAACGCTCAAAAATGAAGTTTGGAATGAAATTGATGAAAGCTCGACATTTATTCGACAAAAATTGGCGAAACAAGCTAAATTAAAATCTGCTACTGCTTATCCACTTTTTTACCGCGAAAAAATCATTGGCGTAATGGTGCTGTTTTCAGATGACAAATTGAAAATACATGACCAAAACGTACTGTTCTATAATGGTCTAAAACAATATTTAGGGGCGGAAATAGTGCGTAAGCAACAAGAAGAAGAACTTAGCTTATTCTTTGAAAGTGCACCAGAAATCTTGGCTGTTGTCTCTCCAAATGGAAACTTTGTCAAAGTTAACCCTGCTTTTTGTAATTTATTAGGATATACTGAAGAAGAGCTTACCAGTCAGCCGTTTATCGATTTTATTCATCCAGATGATTTAGAGGAAACCACTGAAGAGTTTGGTGAAACTATTACGGGCGAGCGGCATGCCAATAATTTTATCAACCGTTATAAAACCAAAGATGGAAATTATAAATGGATTTCATGGTTTTCTTCTGATCCTTTTGGTCAAGAAGGATTTGTATTCTCCTATGGTAGAGATGTGACCGAAATGATAGAATTGCAACAAAAAGTTGAAAACGCTACTAAATTAGCGAAAGTTGGAGGGTGGGAAATAAATCAATTAACAGGTGAGAATTACTGGTCACCCATGACCAAACAAATTCACGAAGTACCTAATGATTTTACTCCTAACTTGGATGAAGGAATAAACTTTTATCATCCAAATTTTCAAAGAAAAATAACTAAAGCAGTAGAAAATGCAATTCAAGAAGGAGAAGCATTTGACCTTGAAGCCATTATCATTACTTATAAAGGAAATGAAAAATGGGTCAGGGTGATTGGAAATGCTGAAATGAGAGATGGTGAATGTGTTCGACTTTACGGCAGTTTCCAAGACGTAAATGACCGAAAGATGATAGAACTCCGATTAGAGAATATTTCCAACAATATTCCTGGTGTTATTTTTCAATATCATTTAAAACCAAATGGGGCGGACTTGCTAGATTTTGTAAGTAAAGGTTCGGAAGAAATATTCGGCTTTACTCCAGAAGAGTGCATGGAAAGCACTGATAAGATATGGAAACTTATTGAAGCTGGTGGGGACATGCCTCAGATGAAAGAGACAATACTGAAATCAGCTAAAAATTTGAGCCGATGGCGTGCAGTTTGGAGGTATCAACACCCTGATGGAAATATTTATTGGCAGGAAGGCTTTGGAAACCCCATGGGAAAGCCAAATGGAACCGTTGTTTGGGATGCCATCATTGTAGATATAACGGAGAAAAGAAAAGCAGAAGAACAAATAAGAATAGCTAATTTAGCATTAGAGAAGCATGCGCGGGATTTGGAGATTTCCAATTCGGAACTAGAACAGTTTGCTTATGTGGCTTCCCACGATTTGCAAGAACCCTTAAGAATGGTCTCTGGGTTTTTAACCCAATTAGAAAAAAAATATGGGGATCAACTGGATGAAAAGGCTAACCAATACATAGATTTTGCTGTTGATGGAGCAAAAAGAATGCGTCAAATCATTTTAGATTTATTAGATTATTCTAAAATTGGTAAAACTGAACAGCTAATAACAGAGGTTGATTTAAATGAAGTAGTCAATGAAGTTTGTTTGTTGCAAAGAAAGCAAATTGAAGAGTCGGGCGCTAATGTTGAATTTAAAGATTTACCTAAAATTAAAGGTCATCTATCACCGCTAGTTCAAATTTTTAGTAATTTAATTTCAAATTCCTTAAAATATAGAAACCCAGAAATTCCTCCGAAAATTATTATCAAAGCAAAGGAGCTAAAAACGGAATGGAAATTTTCCATTCAAGACAATGGTATTGGTATTGAAGAGGAATATCTTGAGAAGATTTTCAATATTTTTCAACGACTTCATAATAAAAATGAATATTCAGGTACTGGTATGGGCTTGGCAATCGTTAAAAAAATAATTGAAAACTTAAATGG
>NZ_JAGXGF010000149.1 GCF_024636815.1 Marivirga sp. | reverse complement strand
GGGGAAAACTTTTCCATAAAATCCAATATACTGCGTTGTCTTTCCTCGATATAGCTCGCTATATCTTCTAAAAGACGCCTTGTCTATTTAATTTTATGAAAATCTGAATTTCCAAATTAGAGTCGAACTCAGGTTATTAATCACACGATCCACACTCTCATCTTCAACTTAAAATAATATCACAGATAAAAGACAATTGGTTAGTAAACAATTTATATAACTATTTCTGTATTAAATGTAATTGTAACTAATATAGATAAACTACGTGAATTATTATACCAATCTATTAATAAACTTATTAACCTTAAACCTTTTTATAATGAGCATTCTTCAAATCATTTTAGCTATTTTTTTGCCTCCTGTTGCGGTTGCCATGGGTAAAGGGCTTACAAGTGCATTTTGGATTAATTTAATCTTAAAATTATTATTTTTTATACCGGGGGTTATCCATGCATTTTATGTGCTAACCAAATAATGCTTTGGAAAAGAAAAAAAGAGAAAATTGCTCGATTTGGCATTTTCACAAAAGGCTTCGTCTATTGCATGATAGGCGCCCTTACTTTAACCGCAGCCATTAGCACAGGTGGTAAAACAACTGGAAGTGGTGGTGTATTAAGTACCATAGCAGGCCAACCCTTTGGTCAGATACTTTTGGGAATAACTGCTATTGGTTTGTTAGGTTATATTTTTTGGAAATTTTACCAGGCTTTTGCAGATCCTGAAGGTAAAGGAAATGATTTAAAAGGTTTGTTTACCAGGGCAGGCTACGCCTCTTCAGGTATCTTTTATGGCTTTATGGCATTTACAGCTGTAAAGATACTATTTCATGCTGGAGGCGGATCTGGAGAAGGTAATAAATCTTTTGTTGTTTCTTTATTAAGTAAACCCTATGGACAGATATTAGTAGGTATTTTTGCTGCTGCATTTTTGAGTAAGGCCGGTTATCAACTTTATATTGCTTATTCCGGTATATTTAAGAATAGGGTGCAAGCTGCCGAACTTGACAATAGAGTTGAACGAATTATAATAAGCTCTGGCTATGTAGGTTATACAGCTAGAGGTATTGTAGTAGGGATAATTTCCTATCTCATATTTCATGCTGCTTTTACGGCTAACTCGAATTCTGCCGGTGGTACTAAAGATGCTTTTAATTTTATCCAAAGCGAATTTGGAACAATCTTTTTAGCAATACTTGCGGTAGGCTTATTCGCCTACGGTTTTTTCATGTTAGTAAAAGCAAGATATAGAACTATCAATATTTAAAATAGACCAATTATGAACTTTAAAAAAAACAAATATTTAACAGAGAGCAATTACAATTCTGTCGAAACAATTGCCGCGGTTGGCATCAGTTACCTAGCTAAAGAGTTAGTGAAAAAAGGATGGAAGAAAATTACTAAAACACCACCGCCAGAAAATCTATACTCTTCGAAGGTGAGCGCAAAAGAAGTGATACTTTTTTCAGTAAGTCTTGCTCTTGTGAGCACAAGTATAAAATTATTGACACGAAGAACCCTGGCCAAACAATGGGATAAATTAGACGGTCATCTACCCGAACGCTTGACTTAACAAATTTTTACATTAAAATATAATTTCAACTAATTCAGGGTATTTATAATATTATTATGCAATGTCGTTAGGTTAAGCTTTTTATAATATCAACTCTTTTTTTATTTTTTGTTTTTATTGAATGATTTTGATTTCTTTTTTTAGTCCTGAAAGGACGTAATCATAACACAGGGTGTCAGCCCTGTGAATTCAAACACCTGCTCAAAAGCCCTGAAAGGGCGTAATATCACACCCTTTCAGGGCTTTTGTATCCACATTATATTTTACGTAGGGCTTCACCCTACGTTATAATATGTCAGCCCTTCGGGCCTTTATTAATAATAAAAGTAAACTGTTAACTTGGTAAAATTGATTTAAAGATATGTTAAGCTCTTATAATCTTCTTCCGTAATTTATCTCTATTTATATATGTATTATTTCTTAACTTAACTGCATTGTATTATTATGTGTAAAAACTCCTTATTTAAGGTGCTATTTCACTTAGAATATATTAAGTGATTCAAAAAAATGACTAAGTTAATAACTCTCGAAGCTCAACTAAAGCCCACCAGGCTAGGTAAATAAGTGCTGCTATTATAGCTATAACCAACAAAATAATTAAGAATAAAAGACCTTTACCAGAACCCTGATGCTTTCCCTCTTCATAATATTCCTGAGCCAAACGAAGATTTCTATCATTGGCTTTATACCAAAAATCGAATACAGCACCCAAAACAGGGATAGCCCCAAATATTGCATCAATCGAAACATTAATAAGCATTTTCGTTAACAATTTTCCACTGGCACCATTTTTCCGGATATTGTATATAAGCATTAAAGAAACAAGGTAAGAACTTAAATCGCCAAGGCCAGGTATTAAACCAATCAACGGATCTATTCCAAATTTTATGGAGGTTGAAGGTATTCTAAATTTAGAATCCAGCAATTGTGATATCCTTCTGATCCACTTGAGGTTTGGCTTGGGGCTTTGTGTCATAAATTTTAATTAAGAATAATTAAAAAACATTGAAAAAATTATCACAGTAAAAGATATTAATATCTATTAAAAATTAAATTTGCATAGTTTTAGCTGATAATAAGCAACTTAAAAAGTTACATATATTCTCTCTTTAACAGAATTTATGTAAATAGAGTTACCAATTGAATAGAACCTATTATACGAGCACCTGGAATTATTATCTGATATTCAATAACAAACAACAATGTTTATTGTAATTACTTTAGTTTTAGAACCCATATTAAAGCAAATTCATTATGTCTGAAAACGAATTATTAGAACAAATAAAGAAAAGAAATCCTAACGAACCAGAATTTATCCAAGCTGTAGATGAAGTAATTTCGTCCATTGGAATAGTTTTTAAAAAGCATCCTGAATATCATCATTTAAAGCTATTGGAAAGAATGGCTGAACCGGAACGTCTAATTTCTTTCCGTGTGAACTGGCTAGACGATGAAGGAGAGGTACACGTAAACAGGGGTTATAGAGTACAAATGAACAGCGCTTTAGGACCTTATAAGGGTGGATTAAGATTTCATCCTTCCGTGAATCAAAGCATTTTAAAATTTCTTGCATTTGAACAGATATTTAAAAATGCCTTGACTGGTTTGCCTTTAGGAGGTGGAAAAGGAGGTGCAGATTTTAATCCTAAAGGTAGATCAGATGCTGAAATTATGCGATTTTGTCAGGCTTTTATGGGAGAACTTTATCGTCATATTGGGCATTTCACAGACGTCCCTGCTGGAGATATTGGCGTTGGAGGTAGAGAAATTGGCTATCTCTTTGGCGCTTATAAAAAATTGCAAAATGAATTTACCGGAGTATTGACTGGTAAAGGTAGAGAATGGGGAGGTAGTTTAATTCGACCTGAAGCCACAGGATATGGTTTAGTTTATTTTTCTAAATACATGTTAGAAAAAATAGATGACAGTTTAAAGGATAAAAGATGTATAGTATCAGGTTCTGGTAATGTGGCTCAATTTACTTTAGAAAAATTAATAGAATTAGGTGCTAAACCGATTACAGCTTCGGACTCTTCAGGATATATTATTGATGAGGAAGGAATTGATACCGAAAAACTAGAACACATCAAGCAAATTAAAAATATCAATAGAGGCAGAATTTCGGAATATCTAGAAAAATATCCTAATGCTAAATATGAAGAAGTAGATTCAGAAAAAGATCATAATCCTCTTTGGAAGACTAAAGCCGACTGTGCTTTTCCTTGCGCGACTCAAAATGAAATAAATGAAAAGGATGCTGAAAACCTGAAGAAAACAGGGATTAAAATGTTGACGGAAGGAGCTAACATGCCATTAACTCCTGAGGCCATTGATATTATTTGTGAATCAGAGATTTTATATGCTCCCGGTAAGGCCACTAATGCTGGTGGTGTAGCAGTATCTGGCTTAGAAATGAGTCAGAACAGAATTGGCGTTTATTGGTCCAGAGAAGAAGTGGACGAAAAATTGAAAAATATAATGAAAAACATCCATGATAATTGTGTAAACACAGCTGAGGAATATGACCTCAATCAGCATGACTATTTAGCCTCTGCCAATATCTTTGGCTTTCTAAAAGTAGCTGATGCCATGAAGGCACAGGGTGTTATTTAAATATAGAAAAAGCTATCAAAACAGATTTTCTTAGAAATGGAAACTGTTTTGATAGCTATTTAATTAAAGTTTTGAACTGAATTTCAATTGAGATAACAGGACTTTTGTTATAAAGTGGAATATGTTATTGATGCTTAAGTTAAGCAAATGGTCACCCCCCCTTGCCCCCCTCAAGGGGGGAGACGCACAGAATTACATTTTCGTATTAATTTGATTTAATATCATTTTGTCAAATATTTTGCTTGAGAATCGACAAAAAAGTAATTAAGCGTATTATTTTCTGCTAGTGTAAATCTGTGAGACTGTCCCCTTGAGGGGACTTCAGGGGTGTTGCTTGAGGGATTATAAGGGTGTTTGCTAGAATAAAAAAAAACTTGTTATATAGTATAATTAAAATGGAAAGTGTAATGGTCAATTTTAGTTTTGAGTTCTTAACTGTATCACAACTTTTAAAATAAAAAAAGGTCAATAAATTGAAAAATAGATCCAATTATCAAATAATTCTTTGATAAGAATACTATATCTCATAGCTTTCCATCTACTATCAACCTAGTATTTATGCATTGGATATTAAAACATCAGTGGATTAGTTTTAGAAGATCACCAGCCTTTGAAAAAGATTTAGGTGTAAAAATTTTTCTATCCATTTTAGGGCTATTTGTATTACTCAATATTATAGTGGCTTCTTTTAGCTTAGAAGGGATTATTGAGCAATTCAGAAATGATATGAGCCCAATAAGTTTTATCAATCAATTCTTACTTTATTATTTTGTAATCGAATTAGTGATCCGTTATTTTCTTCAAACTGTTCCAGTTTTAGATATTGAGCCTTATTTACATTTACCCATTTCAAAAAAATTAATCTCCAATTTTTTACTTATTAAATCTCTTTTCAGCCCCTACAATTTATTGGCACCAGCCATTTTCATTCCTATCTATTACAAAATAGGAATTCCTCATTTAGGGCAAGAGGAAGCCATTATTTGGTTAATATTTAATTTATCAATATCACTTTCATTACATTTTTTCAATATCCTTTTTAAGAAGAAATGGGACAATAGCCTTTTAGCTTGGGGAGTTATAGTAATCATTTTTACTCTTCATTATATCGGTCAAAATTATTTAGATAAAAACATCATTCCTTTTGGTTATTGGGCTGATATGGTGGTCAACTCCCCTATATTTTTATCAGTTCCATTACTTTTGCTAATTGGGTTAATTTTTATTTGCTACCATTTTTTCAGTAGTCATTTATATACGGAAGATCTTACCGATGCCAAGATGTTATCAGGCGAAACATTAACTTCTAAATTGGGGAATTGGGAGAATAAAGGATTACTCAATACTTTAGTAGTTCAGGAATTGAAATTAATATTAAGGCACAAAAGAAGCAGATCTAGTTTACTAATGGCTGGATTATTTTTGCTATATCCCTTATTCATATTCAGCATGGGTGAAGAAACTCAATCCAATGTAATGGTGATTTTCATGAGTATATTCTTCACTGGAATATTCATCATGCAATACGGGCAATTCTTGTGGAGTTGGAACACCAACCAAATGGATTTTTTCTTAACTAAAATCAATCCATACACCTTATGGGTGGAATCCCGATATAGATTATTGCTATATTCTGCACTAATTACTTCGGTTTTATCCATCCCTTATATTTATTTCGGCTATGAAATAATGTTTGCTATGGCAATGGCGGCCTTGTACAACATCGGAATTAACAGTATGCTGATTATAAGAATAGGGCTTTGGAGCCCAAAACCAATCGAATTAGACAAAAGCTCCATGATGAATTATCAAGGCGTTGGGGCTGCACAATTTTTAATAGGCCTACCTGTAATCTTAGGTCCATCATTCATTTATATACTTTTCAGTTATCTTGGAAATAATACCATAGGAATATTAGTTGTAGGAATTACTGGATTAATCGGTATATTTTTAAGAAAGAAATTTTTTAATGCTATTTCAAAAAAGCTTAAAAAAGACAAGTATAAACTTATCCACGACTTAACCATCTAAAAAATTGATACAATTTAACAACCTTCAAAAAAGCTATAAGAAAATAACAGTTTTGAACATTCCATTTTTGGAAATACCCAAAGTGCAGTCATTTGGTTTGGTAGGAAATAATGGAGCCGGAAAAACCACCATGCTACGATTAATGCTGGATTTAATAAGAGCCTCTGAAGGCAGTATCCAAATTGAAGAAAAAGCTGTAACTGAAAGTGAGGAGTGGAAAAGTTTTACAGGCTCCTTTATAGATGAAAAATTCCTTATATCTTATTTAACACCTGAGGAGTATTTCCAATTTCTATCTAAAATAAAAGGAATTAGCGAAGGTGATGTTACAAAACACCTTCAACTATTTGAACCCCTTTTCAATGATGAAATATTTGGGAAAAAGAAATATATCAGAGATTTATCAAAAGGAAATAAAAAGAAACTGGGAGTAGCTGCTGCTTTATTGGGCGACCCTCAGCTCGTGATATTAGACGAACCTTTTGAAAACCTAGATCCAACCAGTCAAATCAGACTAAAGAAAATCATTCAACAATTCCAAGCTGAGAAGTCGGTTACTTTTGTCATTTCAAGTCATGACCTTAATCATGTAACTGAAATTTGTGAACGAATAGTGATTTTAGATAAAGGCGAAATTGTAAAGGATACACAGGTAACTGAACGCACATTACAGGAACTGACAGATTATTTTGGAGAAAACACTGAGCTTTAAAATCAGAATTTACAACCAAAAAGAATCAGGGCAAATTACTTTTCTCTGTTTCTTTTTAAATCTGAAAGTCATAGTTACTTCATGACTACCTCCACTATATGGTCCGATATCAGAAATAATAAAATCGTAAGAGTAAGTAAAGGCAAAATCCTGCATTGCAGAAATTCCTACCAAACCACTAAAACTATCATCTTGCCTGAAAGAAGCTCCAAACCAAAAATTCTCTGCTTTTTGTGCTCTTATATTGAAATCAACATGACCAGATGCAGGTCTTATGGATTTAAACAATACTGAGGGAACTATAAACCAATCTGAGCTTTCAGAACCTATATCAAATTTATATCCAATGTTCGCAAAATAATGTGCTCCCAGATCAAAAGTCTCTACTTCTCTTTCACCAACAGGTAAAAACATAGTGGTATTACTAATCATTTGTGTAATGGAAGCACCAAAGTAAAACTTATCGCTGTATACCCAAATACCAACCGAACCATCCGGCACAAATCTATTAGGAATTAATCGATCAATTATTCCGTCATTAGCATTTTGAAAATTCAATTTGCTCATATCAATAGTATGCTGAAGCATGCCTAAGGAGACACCTACTGCAGCATTTAAATTATCTGTAAAGGGATGATGATATGCATAATTAAGATGAGCAGAAGTCTGACTAATCGGTCCTGTAATATCCTTTATTAATATTGCACCAAAGCCATGATGACCTCTTTGGTTCATGGTAGTTTGAAAAGGCATTTTCTTAAAAGGAGCATGATAGGTTGCAAAAACAGTCTGAGGTGCATCCTGAAAGCCAATCCATTGCACCCTGCCACCAATTTTAATTTCATCCATATTTTGAGAGCCTGCTATAGCAGGATTGATCAAAAACTGATTTGTGGCATATTGGGTATATTGAGGCCTTTGCTGAGCAAAAGCCTCAATTGAAACAAACCCTAAAATAAATATCGATATAGTAATTAATCTATTCAAATTTAGTACAATATAGTGATAGTTCCTGTGACAGCATCATATCCATCTTTCAAATCAATAACATAATAATACACTCCTGGAGTTAAAACTTCACCATTAAACTTTCCGTCCCAAGGCTCATCATAACCAATAGAATAGAATAATTCTTTACCCCATCTATTATAAATTTTCACTAAAGCATCCGGATACTCCATGATTGCTCCTAGATCCCAAACATCATTTACTCCATCTCCATTAGGAGAAAAAACATTTGGTGGTTCTACTGGTGGTCTTACTACTACTGTTACAGAATCTACATCTGGACATCCATTTATAGTCAATCCATTCACTATATAGGTGGTGGTTTTCCTAGGAGTTACTTGAATTCTGGCATTTCTGACATCACTTTGAATGGAAACATCATTTCTCCAAACAAAACTTTGCCCATTTGTAGCTTCTAAAATTCTTGAATCTCCTTCTCGAATTGAAATGTCATTCCCTGCATCAATAGGCTCGTAAGGCACTACATTTGCAGTTCCTGGCGGTGTAGTTTGCGGACATAATCCTTGCGTATCTACAATCCTGGCACGGTAATATGTATTTTCCTCAGGGAAATCAATCAGCTCTGTGCTTGAAACTCCCAGGCTCGTCCAATCTTCTAAATTTGTACTAATTTCCCAATCCAAAACATTATAATTCCCGGGATCAAGACTTACCACAACCGAATCTCCAATACAAACAGGATTAGGGTTCACAATAGTGTTACCTTCGTATTGATAATTTAGAATATTGACTACAAACTCATTGGACATAGCCTCAGGATTAACAGCACATTTTGCATCTGAGATTAATTTTACCTTAACTACATCCTGATCTTCCAGCAATGTGCTATCAAAATCATTCCCAATAAACTCTCCATTAATAAACCATTCAAACTCAGGGTTATCACCACCATTTTCTATTGATACATCCATGAAAACATCTATATTTTCACAAACAATACCAGGACCTGAAAGATTGATTTCAGGGAAAGCAGATGGCTCAACCGTTATCGTTTTCATCAGTTGATTTGTATTACAAATAAACCCATCAATATTAATAGCTACATTTTTTTCTCCAGTTGTATCCCAGAAAAGTTCATAAGGACCAAAACCTGAACCACTAAGTACTTCAGCTCCATCAAAATCCCAAGAATAGCCATTTATGTCTAAGCCTTCATTAACAAAGTTGACAATTGCAGTTTGATGTTGACAAATTGAATCGGATTCTATTTCTAAATTATCTAAGCTAAATACATTGACTGAATGGAAAGCAGTATCAGAAGGGCATCCATTTCTACTAGCTATTACATATAAAGTTTTTACTCCACCTTCTGACCATCCTAACTCATAGGTTTCATTTCCTAAAGGGTTGACAGTTGTAGCTCCATCAAATGTCCCCCAATCATAGGTTGTTCCACTAATCAAACTATCAGCAAAATTGATATTGGCTGTTCCTTCCAAACAAATGAAATCCGGTGCATTTATTGAAGCTGTAGGTTTTTCTCTTATTTCTATGGTAGTAGTGTAAAAATCCTGACAACCATTTTCCAAAACACCTAAGGTAACTTCAATTGAGCCTGCTTCATCTAACGCAAGCTGAAAATCAGCTTCATTTTGAGTGCCCGTATTCCCATTGTAATTATAACTCCAATTAATAATACTGAAAGGCGAAACATCCCAATCTGGAACCAACATTAAGATATCATCTTGACACATAAAATCATCCGTCTGGAAAGTTGCGTCAGGTAGTTGTTTCACATTGATTTGGAACGTACTATCTCTAATACACCCTTTATTGTTAATGCTAACCGTAACATTTTTTATCCCGATAGAATCCCATGTCACAAAATAATCTTCCCTGGTATTACTTATTTTAGTAACCTGACTTGGATTGTCAAAATCCCATTCCAATTCCCTACCATTCACCATTGGTAAGGTAAAGACTATCCTGGCACTATCATTTGAGCAAATTTCTGTATCAGCCGAAACACTAAAAGGTATTCTCTCTCCTACATTTATGACCATAGTAGTATCAAAATCATTACAAAGAGAGCCATTGATACTAAAATTGACGAACTTCTCTCCTACTGAATTATAGCTGAAGGTGAATTCTGTTGAATCGGCATTAGCATTTAAAACATCTACTCCTTGGAAACTCCAGCTCCAAGTGGCACCCGGATCAAAAAATTCCGGATTTACAGATGCCATCCCTAAGGAATCAATACATAAATCTGTGTCAATTATTATAGTTGATGCAGAATTATCATAAACAGTGACTGTTTGGAAAGTTGTATCAGAGATACATCCTCCGTCTTCCACCACCAAACTTAATTCCTTAAATCCCGGAGTCGGCCAACTTACTTCAAAAGTAGAATCATTTAATTGAGTAGAAATTCCGTCATCCCAATCCCAAATTAAATCACCTCCATCCGAAGTCGATCCTGTATAAGTTACAGTGGTTAGATCACCTAAACAATTTTCTGCTGCACCTAATGTGAAATCTGATGTAGGTGCTTCTCCAATTACAAAAGATTGCTCGAATGAATCATCATTACAGGTTTCACCAGTAATCTCCAATCGAATGGTTTTTGTACCTGTTGAATAATAAGTTATTTCAAATAATGAATCGGCTACAATTATATCTACTTCATCGCCAGTATTTGGGTCAAGATCAAAATCCCAATCATAGGTAGCACCAGGCTCCACAACACCTGTAAACCAAACTCTGGTTGTGGCACCTTCACATAATTCATCATTAGCCGATTCTAGTTCAAATTCTGCTAAGTTGTTAACTGCTAAAATATCTGTAAAAGTTCGGCTTCCGCAATTATCGTTGGTAACAGTTAAAGTCACCGTCTTTCTACCAGGAGTTGTATAAACAATATCATAATTTTCTGTCCCTGCAATTTGTGTAGCACTTTCACCAGCAGCAGCATCAATATCAAAATCCCAATCAAAAGTATCGACATTAATATCATTATCACCTGTATAAACTATAGTGCCTGTTGCTTCGCCTGATACTTCATCTAAACAAAATAAAGGAGTATCAAAACTTGGATCAGGACCAACTAATACTCTGATAGTTCTGGTTCTAGTTGTGCTGCATCCATTTATACTTGCCGTAGCGGAAATGTTCGTGTCTACATTCGTACCTCCTATTTCTTCCCAAACCGCTGTAATTTGAGTACTATCAGCATTTGAAGAAACAATTACCCCATAAGGCCCTAATTCCCACGAATATTGATAGGTGGAATCCGGATTAGAAATAAATAAATCACGTTCTACAAACTCACAAATTGTGGCTGGTAAATTGAAGGATACGGTAGGTGATGGGTTAATAGTAATTTCGGGGAGTGCAATAGTATTCTCACAACCATTTTCACCAATAATATCTACTGAGATAGCATATGTACCTGGAGTATCCCAAACCACTTCATAAGCTTCTTGTCCTGCAATTTTACTTACTGAAACCGCATCATCGAAACTTGTTCCCCAGTCAAAGGTAGCAAAAATACTGGCAGCTCCAGCGCCTCCATAACTCACTAAAGTAGGTTGTCCTACACAACCAATATCAACTGTTATTTCTCCTAATGGGGTTGGTTCAACTTCAACATCAAATTCACGAGTGATTTCGCAATTTCCATTTGTTAAAGTAAGTGCTACATTTTTTATACCTGGCGTAGACCAAGTTATATTATTTGGATTGCTAATATCCCAACTTCCATCAACACCGGGATCAATATTTACTACCTCATCTGTGCCCAGATAAAATACTAATTCATCAAAAGCACAAACCGGGCCTTGATCAACATTAAAATCATTTGGCCCTGCAAAAATACCAACATCAAAACTTACCGTGTTTACACAACCATTTCCATTGGTAACATCTATATCAATAGTTTTAGGTCCATTAGTACTATAAATTACTCTGTATGCTTGCGCTCCAGCTATTTTTGTGGCTGAAACCAGACCAGCAGGATCAAAAGTCCAAGTAAATGTATCGGTAAATGGATCAGCATCACCTGTATATCTCACTATAAACTCTTCTCCTATACAGAAATTAGTTGGGGCATCATAAGTCATAGTAGGTAATGGTAATACCTCTACTTGTACCCTTACCACGGATGGACAGTTGTTGTCATCCAACATTTCTACTCTAATTTCTTTATTACCAGGTGTTGACCAAGTAATCCTAGATTCGGTAGGACTAGAAAAAACCTCAGTTCCCCCGTCTAAATTTGTTACGGTTATATTCATGGTCCCCATATAGTTAGTACCTGCCACTCCTGTGTATTCAAAAGTAAATTCTTCATCCACACAAACAGGAATTGGACTAGCATTATAAACCACGTCTGGAGCAGGATTTACTATAATATCATGAGAAATAGAGTTATTACAACCTCCAGCACCTGTAATATCGACACTTACAGTTTGAGTACTTACTGTTGGGAAAATTAGTTCGTATTCTTCATTTCCTAAATCAGTAACAGTTGCATTTCCAAAATTCCACTCAAAATCGAAATCTGATATAGTTCCTGTTCCGTTATTGATTAAACTAACAACCACAGGTGCATTACGACAAACATCAGCCGGTAAATCAATTTCAAAATCTGGAAAAGGTAAAACTTCTACCTCTCGACTAGCGCTATCAATACAACCACCATTATCTAAAATCAAGTTGATGGTTTTAATACCTGGAGTTTGCCATTGCACACTATAATTTCTATCCGGAGTGTTTTCTGTAATATCATTGACATCATCTTCCATGAAATCCCAATCAACTACAGTTCCGGCCGGCATACTTCCATTAAAATTGAAATCCACCGACTCGCCTACACAGACAATATTATCACTTCTAGTAAATGAAGCTACTGGAATTTCATACACAGTTATTTGATAATCTGCAGTATCAATACATCCACCATTATTAACCACTAAAGAAAAGTTTTTAACTCCGGCTGTATTCCAAACTGGTGCAAAAATACCATTTTCAGGTTCATCATTGGTTGTATCATTTGGCATATTGCCATAAATGATTTCGACTCCGTTTAAGGTACTATTAGTCGTAAGCAAGCTCATATCATAAGTGATATTAGCAACTTCACCCTCACAAACTGCTGCTGGGAAATCTAAAGAAGTATCAGCTGGTTCTCCAATATTGATACTTATACTATCTGATACAACGTTACATTGCCCATCTATATCAAGAACAATAGTCTTTTGCCCTGAAGTATTCCATGTTAATACGTATTCCTCATTTTCAACTACTTCAGTAACAGAAGCCCCATCAAAATTCCAATTAAAAATGGCTCCATCTTCTACAACACCTGAAAAACTTATGGTAATAGGATCTTCTATACAACCATTATCAGGAAAAGCATCTAATTGAATAAAATTATAAACGGCATAATCGATGGTTTCAAATTGCACTGGACAACCACTACCTGAATTATCCGCTACTTCAATAATAGCTTGTTTATATCCTCCATAACTCCAACCATCTACTATTAATCTTAAACCATTGGCTGAAATTGTGGCTGTCGCATTATCATCATTGGGAATTAATTCATAGCTAAGTATTTCAACATCAGTTCCAACCGCCTCTACCAATATTATTTCATAAGGATCCGGATCATTAATACATACTTGTGCAGCGGCATTAATGGAGTAGTCAGGTCCTGCAGACACTTCTACATCTGCTGTTTGTATTTCTTGGCCACAGTCTCCATCAATTGTTAAAGTAATGGTTTTAGTACCCGGAGTATCATATTCAATACTAAATGTAGTATCATTCACTTGTTCAAATATAGCTCCATCTCCAAAATCCCAAGTAGTATCAATATCCGCTAAAACATCCGGATAGGACACAAATACAGCAATATTAGTACAAGTATTGTTCGAGGATAGACCGAAATCAGGATAAAAGTTTACATTGATATTAAAAGTTGTGTCGACAGTACAACCAGCACCACCTGTCATTTCCAATGTTACTTCTTTTTCACCAGGACTATCAAATTCAACTGTCCAGCTATCCGTACCATCAAAAGTGAAAGTCCCACCTGCTTGTTCTACCCATGTGAAATTCGTCACTTCAGCAGCATTTCCTAAATATGTAATCTGAAAAGGATCATTTTCACAAACTGTAGTAGGCACATCCAAATCACTTAATTGCGGGAAATAACCAACATTTACAGTTTGAGTATCAACTGATTGACAAGCATTAGGTGATTGCACTGTTAACTCAATATTTTTAGGCCCAGATGTTGGCCAGCTTACCGTCCAGATTCCTGCACCATTATAATCTTCAAGAGTTGCTCCAGCCCAATTCCAGATGTAGGAATTATTGGAGTCATAAGTTGCCGTCAAGTCAACTGTGATGGGTACAGTGGTACAAACAGTACCTAAAGCCGGAATATCAGCTAAAGGAGCTGGCAATACGGTTACATCTTCAGAAAATAAGATTTGGCAATTACCATTCGATATCTCTGCCTCAATTGTATAAGTTTGAGCCGTTCCAGTAACTGGAAAAGTTATATCGATATCTCTATTATTTCCTGAAACTTGTGTGAAAGTTACCCCTGCGGGCATTGTCCACGCTACAGTGTTGGCCGCATTCCCTTGATAGGTGAAATTAGCGGTCGCATTATCACAGATTTCGGTTTCCGTATCCATATTATCAGATGGGATAGGAAATATCTCTATTTCTTGAGTGACAGTAGAATCACAGCCATTTATAGAATATGTAGCAGTTATGGTTTTAGTACCAATAGAAGCCCAGTAAACATCCCAAACTTCAGGATTACCAGTTGCAGCCTCAGTTCCGTCTGCACCAAAATCATATCCTGTTAAGGTGGCTCCTGCTAAATCATTATCAAATGTGACTACAACTGTTTCATTCAAACAAGCTCCTGCAGGAGCTGCTATTACAGGAACCGGTTTAGGAGAAATTTCAATGGTAAAGGTTTCAATCACCGTACAACCAGCTTTATCAATCTCTAAGGTTATAGTCTTAGTGTTATTAGCAGGAGTTACAGCATCGTAATTATTCCATGTAACATCATAAACCTGATTACCTAAATCAACTATATCAGCTGGATTTGCATCTTCAAAATCCCAAGTAAAAGTTGTTCCAGCATCATTAGTATCTCCAGAACCATTATAAATAAATCTGGCTGCTTCACCTACACAAGCAAAATCGGGATAACTAACATCTGTGGTAGCTGGAATTAATATATCTATTGCAAAGGTTTCAGTAGTAATACAGCCATCATTATTAATTGATACTACAACGTTTTTGGTACCAGCAGAATCCCATTCTAATTCAAAATCAGTATTAGCATCCGTAACATTAACCTGGGTACCCCCATCAAAATCCCAAGTAAAAACACCACCCGCATCGTTACCGTCAAAAACAAAAGGAACAGTTTCTGTAATACAAATTGATGCGGGTATTGCAGGATTGAAACTAATGACTGGTCTTTCAGCAATTTCTATGGTTTGTGATAAAAGTGTGCTGGTACAACCATTTTCCGTTACCTGTAAAGTAACTGTTTTAGTACCAAAAGAGCTCCATTGAACATCATAAGCCTCTTGGCCTCCAGTCTTTTTAACAAAAGTTGCATCCACACCAAAATCCCAATCAAAAACTAAATCAGGAGCGGTTAAAGATAAATCAGCAGTACCAGTGTAAAGCACTACAACATCTTCATCTGTACAAGCACCAGCAGGTAAATTGAAATTTGGAGTTGGGGTTTTACCCACATTTACAGTAAATGTCGTATCTGTATCACATCCATCTTGATTAACATTTAAAGTAATTGTTTTACTTCCTAAAGTTGACCAAGTCACATCAAATTGTCTGTCAGCATCAACAACATTAGATACCGTACCGCCATCCAATGTCCATACTAGTTGAGCTGATGCACTCGCAGTTCCTGTATATTCAAAGGTTGCTGATTGTCCTGAACAGACGTTAGTGGGAACATTCAAATCTGTAGTGGGAACCGGAAGAACTTCAATCGTAAAAGTTGAATCATTTACACAACCTCCTTCATCAATTGATAATAAAATAGATTTAGTTCCGGGAGTATCCCAAACTACATCAGCATTAATATTATCACCTGAATTAACACCTCCGTCAAAATCCCAAGTTATGGTTGCAATTGAGGTATCTGCATCTCCTAAATAATCTATAGCAGCTGTATTTGTAGCACATACACTATCAGGAGCGCTATAATCGAGTGTTGGTCTTCGGGTAATGTCAATAGTTACGGAATCAATCACCAAACAATTCCCTTCTTCAATTTCAAATCGGATAGTTTTTGTACCTAAATCTGCCCAACTCACATCAAAATTTCTTCCCGGGTCATTAACATTTTCAACAGTTCCTCCATCCCAATCCCATGTAAAAATTGCAGTAGAGGTAGCGTCTCCTGTGTATTGGACATTTACAATTTCATCTTCACAGGCGGTGGGTGGTATGGTGACACCTGTCGTGGGGACATTATTGACGACCAGTTGGAAGGTGGTATCTCCCACGCAACCATATTCATTTTCAATTTGCAAGCTAACATCCACAGTACCATTTGCGTCATAGGTTACTGAAAAAACAGGAGAGTCCTCACCAGATTGAGATGAAGTGGAACCTGTTGTTCCCCAGAAATATTCAGTCAGTCCTCCTGCAGGATCAGCATTAGATGAAAATACAGCAAGGGCTCCCTCACAAACTTCTGTTGGCCCACTTATTCCAAGGTCGGGATTGGGGTAGCCAGATATAACTATCGTATCAGCTATATCAAAACATTGTCTATCACAAGGAGATACGGCAATCCCTTGCACCCAAACAGTGTCCGTCTCCTGGAATATAGTATAATTTAAATTCTCAGTAGTGGTGGTATCTCCCGTGCTCCAAATATAAAAGTCTCTAATACCACCAGTTGCTGACAATGTAATTTCATCACCAAAACAACCAGCAGTTTGGGAAGCAATTAAATCTATATCTTCACCTAGTGTTCCAGCCAAATTTAAATTTTCAATTGAAGTAGCATCTAAGACCTGACTGAAATATCGAATATAATCAACTGTAATTCCTGCAATCGGATTGGTATACACATTGTATGCACTTGACGGATTGAAGAATTCTGTATTGTTTTTTAAAGCATAGTCGTTATTCCCTCCTGTTGCTGTTACCGTAAACTGTTCTTCCCCATCAAAATAAATGGTTAGTTGATCTCCATCAAAACTGAAGGCAATGTTTAAAAAGTCTGTGGGTACATCATTTGGGTAATCAGGAGAAACTTTTTTAGTTCCGCAAGTAGGTGTCTTATTATTGGAATTAGGATCAAGGCAAATGTAGCCATCTTCGTTAATGATTAAAACGTTTTTCCCACTCTGATTAGAGAAATTCATTATATAAACTGCACCATCAGGATTAGAAGACGGTATGGTGTCAATACGAAATAATAGTTCTACTGTATAATTGCTTTCAGCCGAATCAGGCAAAGAACTTTCAGGGACATCCAAAGATTGGCCAGGTTGCATCTGGTACCACTGATTGTTACCAAAGCACAAGGCTGAATCAAGTAAGAATTCTCCTGTTCCACCTGTTGGATTTAAAGGCTCTATACAATTATTAGGATCAGCTCCCGGATCACTACAATTTGTTAATCCATTATCATTTTCAAAATCGTTAATAAAGTTATAACATGCTGTGGGCACGAGATTTTCTATATCTCCGTCTTGCCCCAATGTAATAAATGGAGCCAGAAGAATACTTATGACCGTAATGGATAATATTTTTATATACTTACTTACCACTTCTCTATAAACTGAATGTTTTATTAGACGTATAATATGTTTGGTTCGATAAAGACTATATTCTTTACTGCCAGTAGCTATACCTGTGTTTACCAACTTTACCATAAAAATAAAGGTAATTATAATATAATGGTAAATAAATTGATAAGCAGTACGAAACTAACGATGTAAGTATCTTTTCAGATGTTAAATATAACAAAATAGTATCAAATCAACACTTATTTTGACTTTTCCTATAATTCAGTTTCTGTAAATAAACTGACTTTAGATCTAATATCCTCTAATAATTCAAAGGTGTATTTTTAAATCCTATGCAGTTTTCTCCCCTGTTAATTTTGTTTGATGTTATTTTTGCATTCAATTTTGAACTATCCGTTGAGTTTACTGTCAGAATAAACTTCCATATGGTAAGGGTGAATATTATTCTTTTGAGAGCCAAAATTTAGGGCTTGTCTTCTACTATATAACAAGATTACCAATTACCACTATTCTATAATGCAGCAATAATTCTGCTATCTCTTTTGAAGCTCAATTCAAAGACTGCGAGGACTTGAAGTATAGAATATATCAACGCTTCAACAGGTTTAACATCATATTAGATGAT
>NZ_JAGXGF010000148.1 GCF_024636815.1 Marivirga sp. | reverse complement strand
TAAACAACAAAATAAATCAATTCATATCTGTTTTTTCCGTGTATAGGAAGTTCCTGATTATAACAGAACTCCAAAACGGAAATTACCCGGAAATGAGTCGTAGTTTTAACTTTTATAAAAGGTAGTTGTGCAACAGCCACGGATGCTTGAACCAGGTGATGAATGGAAATAGATTGCAATAGCGCAATTGTCTGCTTGTGCCTTTGACTATGTTTGGTTTAAAAAGTGTGACTATCTGATAAAATAAATAAATTTTACTGAATCAGTTTTTTGTTTTCCTCTAAACCGTGTTCAAACTGCAAAGTGATATGCCCAATAGAGAAATTAGTATGCAATAACTCCTCAATTTTCGTTTGAATTTCATGTGTATTACTCACCTTCAAATCCTCACGTAAATCAACATGTGCCTCCAGATGGATGGTGTACTCATCCAATTGCCAAACATGGATATGATGGATATTTTTTACCTCATTTAAATGTTCCACTTCCTCCACTAATCGCGGGATATTGATTCCTTCCGGTACAAATTGTAATAGAATTTTGGTAGAACCCCAAAGTAACTGCCATGAAGTAGCGATTAAATAAACCCCAATGAGAATAGATAAAACACCATCAACCCATGCCACTCCGTAATATTTCATAGCTAAACCACCCCCTAAGACTGCCACTGAAAACAAAGTATCTGAAAGCAAATGCAAGAATGCAGATTTCATGTTCATACTATGTTTGGCATCTCTTGCCAAGAATAAAACACTTAAACCGTTGGCAATAATAGCAATCCCTGCCAGCCAAATTACCAAGTCATTATTGATTTCTAGTATTTGAGTAATTTGCAAACGCTGGATACTCTCAATAATGATATAAATTGCTACCGCTATAATGAATGCTGAATTAACAAAAGCGGCTAAAACCTCTGCTCTTTTATAGCCAAAAGATTTACTATAAGTAGCTTCTTTCTTGGCAAGAAGTATGGCTATCAAGCTAATGAATAGTGCTGCTACATCACTGAAATTGTGCATGGCATCTGAAATCAATGCCATAGAATTCCCAACAATTCCTCCCACTATTTGAGAAACTGTGATGATGATGTTCAATAATATAACCCACTTTAGCCTGCTTTCTTTTTTCATAGAGACCAAAAATAGGAAACTTGAAGAATATAGACTAAAATTTTAAATAAGATTTATAAATGATAAAAAAATCCAGCTGAGATACCACTCGCTATTAATCGATAGGTTTGATACTTCTTTTTAAATGGGATAACGGTTTGAATCTGACTATGAGCCTTCACAAAAAATTTAAACTTTTTGATATCGTATTGTGCTCCAACAGCATATGAAATCCCTAAGCCAGTCTGTTTTTCTATACCATTTTCATTTGGCTCATTAGTCTGCCAATTAAGTATTAGACCACCTTCAGTAAATAAGTACTTTAAAAATTTATAGTGAAGCAAGATAGGTATATTCATTGTTTCTATCTTAAAATTCCATTTTTGGAGGTTATCCTCAAAATCCGAATCCTTTTTTTCCATCCAATTTGTTTGGGTTTGCAATCCAGAAATTAATTTAAAATTTGTAGATATTTTATAACTATAATTTACTCCAAATTGACACCCTTTTTGATGAAAATAAGATGGATCAAAATAGCTTGAAGAAAATTTTGTAGCAGTGCCATCAAATAAATGATTATATGATAAACCTATGGAATGCTTTTGTGCTTTTGAAAATTGAGATGCAAAAATAATCGCTATAAATAATAAGAATCTTTTCATATAATGAATCATTGATAATTAAATCAGACACAAATATTAAAAAATAAGTTGCAAAATAAAAAAGCCCTGATCTTTATGACCAAGGCTTCTACAAAATTATATTTTAGGATAAATAATTGATTGTTATTTATCCAATTCCAATTGCAAAGATTGAGGTGTAGTTTCTATCTCGCCAATCTCAATTTTAGAATCTCCTTTTACCGTAATTGTCGCTTTAATGAAATCCTCCTCTTCAGCTTTGTAGATATTTTCTACATATTTCTGTGGGTTTCTGTCAATATAAGGAAACCAGGTGCTATGGATTTGAACCATTACTTTATGCCCCTTTTTAAATGTATGTAAAATATCCTGAAGTGTGATATCCACTTCATCTTCTTCATTTGGAATAAATGGTTTTGGATCTGCAAAGCTATCTCTGAACCTTCCTCTGAAAACTTCAGCTCTTACCAATTGCTGATAGTTGCCCATTACGATATTATCAGGATTGTGCTCATAACTTTCATGATCACCAGGGTAAACATCTATGATTTTTACAATGAAATCAGCATCCGTTGAAGAGATGGCCACTTTCAATTTGGCTGCAATTTCACCTGCCAATGTTAAATTTTCTTCCAATGGATCAGATTCCCAAACCAAGACATCAGGTCTACGAGCAGCATGACGCTGGTCATCCGTCATATATGGACGAGGAGTGAAGGTGACACTTTCCGTAAATGAAGTATAGGGTACAGGTTTAGCAGGATCTGATACATAGCTAAATTCATCATCATTGCTTCCTTCTTCATTTATTAAAAGCTTACCATTTTGAGCAAATCCTAAAGTAGTTTGTGGAATCTGTGGCGGCCAAACATCGAATTTTTGCCATTCTTTCAGCCCTGTATCAAACATATAAGCTTCAGGCAAATTAGGTTTCCCTTCTCCATCTCTTAAGAAATGGTTGAAAAAAGTTCGCTCAATTTCAGTTTGATAGAAAATAGAAATACTATCCCCAAAATAAACATGGTTAACAGCTTGAAAGCCTCTTTCTCTAGCCCAATCTCCGTGACTCCATGGTCCAAAAACAATGGTATTATAAGCATCTGGACTTGTTTTTTCAATCGTTTTATAAATATTCAATGGTCCGTATAAGTCCTCAGCATCAAACCAACCACCTACTACCATCACGGCATGATCAATATCATCCAAATGAGGAATGATACTTCTTTTCTGCCAGAACTCATCATAATTCGGGTGCTCAACAGTTTGTTGCCAAAACTCATTATCAAAATGTATTTTTTCAGTAATATTTTTTAAAGGTCCCAATTCCATATGGTAATCATATCCGTCAATAGCATTAGCAGTTTTCATTCTTGCAAATGCTTCTCTATACCATGATTCGGTAGTAGGCTCTTTTGTTTGGTAACCAAAAACAGGATAAGCAGCCGTATAACTTTGCAAATAAGCGCCATTGTGGTGGAAATCATCAAAGAAAAAATCCCCTATTGGGGCTTGTGGTGAACTAGCTTTCAAAGCAGGATGTGCATCAGGCAAAGCTGCAGCAGTATAAAATCCGGGATAACTAATACCCCATTGGCCTACTTTTCCGTTTGTTTTGCCTTTTAAATGTTTCAATAACCATTCTATAGTGTCAAAAGTATCTGAACTCTCATCGGCTTCTTTTTTATGCTTATTGCCCGGAATGTTTGGTGTCATATTGGTGAACTTACCTTCGGACATCCATCGGCCTCTCACATCTTGATAAACGAAAATGAACTTATCCTCCATTAAATATTGGGAAGGCCCTAAAGAACGCTTATAGGCATCAGGCCCATAAGGCGCAATGCTATAACAAGTTCTTTGCATCATAATCGGATGATTACCCTTTTCTTTGGGTGTATATATGGCAGTATAAAGACGAGTGCCATCTCGCATAGGAATATAAACTTCCTCTTTGTTGTAATGCTCTTTTACGTAACTGCTTTCCTCTTCTTGCGTCCACGCTCTTGGATTTAAAAACAGGCAAAGGCCAATAAATAATAGTATATGTTTTTTCATTTTGAGTAAAATTTATTTAAAAGGATAAGTTAGCAAATAAGTTTTTTAGAAGGATGAGTTGGGGGTAAATTTTGATGGATGGTTTAAAAAATTACTTCTAGTGAATACTCTATTATGCAAAAAAAAAGCAACTACAATAAATGCAGTTGCTTTTTAAGGTTGGTTTGTCTTTCTTAATAGACAATTATTTTCTCTGTTGCAATTCCTTCATTTGAAATTATTTTCAAAATATAAGTCCCTGAATAGATTCTATTAACTTCCATTCTGGATTGAATTTCAATAATTGGCTTTTCCCAAATCAATCTTCCGTCAAGACTATAAAGTTGAGCTCTAACTTCAGTTAAATCAGGAATAACATTAATCATGATGTATTCTCTTGCAGGGTTAGGATAAACAGTATAATGGTCTTCATTTAAAACTGTATTATTTCCTAGTACTTGACCTACTTCTATAATTGATGTACAACCTACCTCATTAGTAAGTTCCACTTCATAGTTTCCTGATTTTTGAATTTCAATTGTTTGAGAAGTTTCATTTATAAAAGCTCTATCCCTAAACCAACGATAGGAAACTGCTTCAGGGGCGGTTAATTGTCCTTCTACACTTTTATCAACAGAACCCGAAATAACTTCTTTTACATTAATTATTATAGAATCAAAATTACTACAACCTTCCTCAAAAGTCTCAAATAAGATTTCATGAACACCTACTCCTGCAGTTAGAGGATCAAATGCACCGGACTCTGATACACCATCTCCAGTCCATGTTCCATTACTTATCTCCGATTCAAGCTGGATTATAGCTTGGTTGATACAAACCTCCATCGAATCTTCAAGTATAAGGTTCTCTACAATATTGCTATTAGTATAAATCAAATCCTCTAAAATATTATTTGTTTGATCCACATCATTTTCAACTATTAATGAAATTCTCAGTTGATTAGCACACTGAACAGTAAAATCAAGAGCATTTGATAAAGTAATAGTTTGCACTTCTAAAGCACCTACAACATTTACAGTGTCTCTATGAACTTGTTCATTATTCAATGAATACTCAATCACTGCATTGTTATACTCTTGCCCCAAATTAAAAACTGTAACGTCAATCGATTCAGCAGAGCCAAGAGAATCATTAGCAGCAGTAAAGCTATAATCTGTAAGCGTCATATCGACTGATGGATATGGTTTTACTTCAATATTATCAATGATAGCACCACTTAAAGTATATGACCCATCGCTAGAGAAATAAAATCTAAATTTCACGCCTTCAAATCCTGCTAAAGCACTTATATCAGCTAATGCTTGTATTTCATTTGAACTTGACCAACCATTACCTGTATACCAATTAGATAACCCATTATTTAAAGTTACCCAAGTATCACCAAGATCTGTAGAATACTGAATTCTCAAGTAATCGTAACCAGATTCTAAATTGAAATTAATATCTGCTGAAATATACGCACTATCAATTTGGGTGAAATTAAATATTGGACTCTCTATATACGAGAGCTCAGTATTATTATAATCACCGCTTAACCCTCCTAATGCCCAAGCTTTATTATTTTGAATTGAATCATAGCCAAGCTTTGTGGGAACGCCATATTCCCATGAACTATTATTTCCACCAGCAATCCAATCTCCATCTCCTGATTCAAAGTCCTGAGTATATGGTAGCTCAATGACAGGAAAATGCTCTATGCTAAAAGTAAGAGAATCATTGGACTGATTACTATCATTTATAAGATCTGTCCAGACTTTTATTTGATAGGTCTTTTCCGCTGAAAGATCCAACATATTACCGAAAGAATAATTGAGCGTATTTAAAGGATTTACTATTTCAGTTACCGTTTCTTGAATTACTTGTCCATTATCAATTTGGTAATAAATATCAAACCCTTGTTGAGCTAATTTACCATAATTAAAAATACCTACACTTAGATTCTCAGAGGCAGTGAATAAACCAGAAGAAACTAAATCAGTTGAAACAACACCAACATCATCGTTCGAAAGCTCTGTAAAACTCAAATTATCAATTACCAATCCGTCCTGTCCAAGTTCAACATTGTCAGACTGACCAAATTTTATCTGGGTTGTATTACTAAAGGCCTGACCATTTGCAAGTAGGCTATCACTAATGTTAACAGAGACGTTAATTATAGTATTTTCATTAGTGGTATTCCAATCATATAAAGTAATCCATGAATCATTTTCACTACCCCTTATAAATACTTTATCAGCAGTATCATCTTCATCCCCTAAATCCTTGTAGTCAAAATTGAAAAGTATCTTATTAGCTTCAACTGTATAATTTGAAAGATTCAAGTTTAAAATAAGTTCATTCAAGTCTTGAATGGCTGAAGCTATCCCTAGACTTCTATCCATTATAGCATTCGAACCAGTGAAAACTTGAACTTGACCAGTTCCATTTAAAGTAAAGAAGTCAAATCTTCCCTCATCACCAAAAAATGTAGTATCGCCTTGAGTGAAAAATGTTGAATCATTCTCAAAATCAATTAGTAAAGGCAAAGCAACAACTGGATTATTGAATTTCTCAATTGTGAAAGAAAGCGTATCGTTTGATGTATTTTCATCTCCACTTAAAGTTGTCCAAATATCAATATTATAAAGACCAACAGTTGATAAGTCTGCCTGAGCAGCAAAGGTATAAGTTAAGCTATCGAGGCTTGCTATAGTATTGCTTACTGTTTCCTGAACAATATTGCCATCATTGACCTGATAAGAAACCTGAAAGTTTTGTTGTGCATTTATGCCATTATTATAAATTTCAACAGTTATATCCTCACTATTAGTAAGCCCTCTGGAAGACACTAAATTCTGAGAAACAGTTTTAATATCATTGTTCGGATATGACTCAATAATAATATTATCAATAATTGCTCCTTTATAAACAACTGAACCATCACTTTCAAAATAGAATCTGAATTTTAGTTCTCCAAAAGAAGTCAAGTTACTAATGTCTGCCTTAGCTGTAATTTGATTAGTGCCTGTTCCGGACCAACCGACACCAGTAAACCAATTTAATGTACCTGTATTTAGATCATTCCAAGTATCTCCTTGGTTTGTAGAGTATTGCACTCTTAATTCATCAAAATTATTCTCAATTTCATAATTAATATCTACTGAAAAATAACCACTATCTATACTTGAAAGATTGAAGAGTGGACTCTCTAAATAGGATTGTTCACTATTATTATATTGGCCAACTAGCCCTCCTAGAGTCCAAGCCTGATTGTTTTGAGTAGAATCATAACCTAGTTTACTAGGAAGTCCATATTCCCAAGAGCTATTGTTTCCACTTGCAATCCAATTGCCATCTCCATTTTCAAAATTTTCAGAATATGGTAGATCAACTAACGGATAATGTTCAATATTTAAACTAAGTGTGTCATTAGTATTATTCTGATCATTTGTTAAATCTGTCCAAATTTTAATAGAGTAAACTCTCTCCTCTGAAAGATCAATTAAATTATCAAAAGTATACTGTACAGTATCAAGCGGGTTTATAGTTTCTGTTACTACCTCCAAGACAGGTGCTTGATTATCTATTTGATAATAAATATTAAACCCTTGTTGAGCTAATCTCCCAAAATTATGAAGGTCTGCCTTTAACGTATCTGCCGCTGTCAATGATCCCATTGATCTCAATGGACTTGAGATAACTCCTACATCATCATTTGCAAGTTCTGTAAAATTCAAGTTGTCTATTACTAAACCATCATAGCCCAACTCATAATATCCAGTTTGTCCGAATTTAATTTGTGTTGAATTACTAAATTCCTGTCCATTCATCAATAAACTGTCACTTATGTTCATTGATGCACTTAAGACATAATTTTCATTAGTAGTATTCCAATCATATAAGACAATCCATGGATCATTTTTACTTCCTCTGATAAACACCTTATCCTCATCGCTATCATCGTCATTAACATCCCTGAAATCAAATTCAAAAAGTATTTTATTGGTGTTTGCTGTATAATCAGAAAGATTTAAGTTTAATATGAGCTCATTCAGATCTAAACCTGAAGAGGCAATTGCCAAACTATTCATATATATTGCTCTGGAGCCTGAAAAAACCTGTATCTGCCCTAATTTGTTATTCGTCAAGAAATCAAATCTTCTCTCATCGCCAAATAGGAGGGTATCACCTTGAGTGAAGAAACTAGAGTCATTCTCGAAATCAATTGTTAATGGAAACTGAACATTAGGATTAGGATAGTTTTCAATAGATACAGATAAAGTATCATTGGATTGATCCAAATCTCCAGCTAAGCCAGTCCAAACCTTTATGTCATATTGCCCAACTGTTAATAAGTCTAAAGCAGTATTAAAAGTATACCTAATGGAGTCTAAGCCCGCAACTGAATCCGTCACTATTTCTTTAACAAAAGCACCTCCATTTATTTGATAAAACACATCAAAATTCTGTTGTGAATTAACTCCATTATTATGTATATCAATAATGAGGGTTTCACTGTTGGTCAGCGTTCTTGAGGATTGCAAATTAGTATTGATAGGGCTTAGATCTTCTGTAAGAAGTTCAGTAAAATTCAAATTATCAATAACTAGACCATCTGTTCCGAATGAATAATTGTCATCTTGACTAAATTTTATCTGAGTAGAATTGCTAAATACCTGACCATTGGCCAATAAACTATCACTAATATTCATTGAAACATTTATAGTGGTATATTCATCACTAGTGTTCCAATGAAATAAAGCAATCCAAGGGTCGGCTTCACTTCCTCTTATGTAAATCTTATCTGCCTCGTGATCTTCATCTCCTATATCTTTGTAATCAAAACTAAATAGAATCTTATTAGCCTCTACTGTATAATCCGATAGGTTTAAATTTAAAATTAATTCATTTAAATCCTGAGACGATGAGGCTATACCTAAGCTTTTATTATCAATTGCGTAGGATTGAGTGAAAACTTGTACTTCTCCTGTTCCATTTTCGGTAAAGAAGTCAAATCTTCTTTCACTTCCAAAAAGTATAGTATCTCCTTGCGTGAAAAAGCTAGAATCATTCTCAAAATCAATCATTAATGGAAACTGAACAACGGAATTAGATACTTTTTCTATTGTAAATGATAAAGTATCATTAGATTGATCCATATCTCCAGTTAAAGCAGTCCAAACATCTATATCATAATCCCCTCCTGAAGGCAAGTCTAAAATAGTGGTGAATGTATAACTAAGAGTATCTAAACCAGCAACTGTAGCAGCAACGGTTTCTTGAACTACTGTACCTCCGTTAATTTGATAGAAAACATCAAAATTTTGCTGTGCGTTAAGTCCATTATTATAAATATCAACAATTAGAGTATCACTGTTGGTCAGAGACCTTGAAGATTGCAAATTATGAGCTATAAGACTAATATCATCAGCAAGAAACTCCGTAAGACTTATATTATCCAAGACTAATCCATCACTACCGAATGAACTGGTTCCTGATTGCCCAAATTTAATTTGAGTTGTAGCGCTAAACTCTTGTCCATTGGTAGCCAGAAATTCTGTAATGTTTACTAATGCTGTTATGTTTTGATTGTATACTTCGGTATTCCAATCAAAAACAGGAATCCAGGTGTCGCTATTATTCCCCCTGATAAAAATTTTATCTTCTGGGCTAATGCCATCGAATATATTTCTGTAATCAAAGGTCAAACGGATTTGGTTATTGCCTACTAAATAATTAGACATATTCAGGTTAAGAATGAGCTCATTAGTAGCAGAATAGAGTGAAGATAATCCTATACTGTTTCCATCAATTGAATTAGCATCATTAATAATTCTATAATTACCATGAGCATAAGCTGAAGTCTGAAAATCAAGTTGATTATTAAGGTCTATAGCCATACTGTCTCCATATTCAACTTGTAGACTTAAACTATCAAAATTCAAGCTATAGGGCAAATTAACTATAGGTCTTCCATAATTTTTCACTTGAAATTCTAGGGTATCATTGCTTGTATTAGTATCCGTTGCAAGTGAGGTCCAAACTTTCAAATCATATGATCCTATAGCTGATAGGTCTAGGGTAGAAGCAAAAGTATGATTTAAAGTATCAATCGAACCAATAGTACTATTAATGGTCTCAGTAACCACTCCATTAGTACCCATTTGGTAAGAAATATCAAAGCTTGACTGATCCGTGACTCCTTTATTAAAAATGTTAACACTTAGGGCTTCAGAAACTCCCAAATCTCTTCCGTTCTGAATAGATTGTGATAGGACTGTTAGGTCATTATCTTCTATACGTTCTATTCTCAAATTATCAAGATTTAGACTGTAATTAGAATTGTTGGTAAATCTTAATTGAAAGCTTGAACTGAAGTCTTGGCCATTATTAGCTAATATACTAGATATATCATAACCATGGGTTTTAATTTCTCTGCTCGAAATGGAATCAATTTCAATCCATGGATGATTTCGACTTCCTCTAATCGCTACTTTGGCATTGGCCCCCACAGTACTATTAGCAATAAAGGACAATAAAAAATTATCCGTAGATACACTTGAAGTAGAAAAATCAAAGTGGCCAATCAAATATTGGGTGTTAGACCTGCCCTCCATATGTAAGTAGCGACTTCCTTCAATTGCTTTGGATAAGATTGTATAGAATACTTGGTATACACCCTCGCTTTCAAGTTTTAATTCAAATTCTGGTAAATTATAGATTACTTTTTCCGAATACGACCCAGTTTCAGATATATAGTTCTCAAAATCATTAAAATAAGGCAGGCTAGGTGTCAACTGTTGGTAATGCGTCAATTGATGTGAAATGGTGTCATTATCTTGTATAGTATCAGCAGCAAAATTTGAAACCCAAATCTTGAAATCGTAGGTGCCTTCTTGACTCAAATCTGCTGTAGCAGAAAAACTAAGAGTATCGTACGAAGATGCCGGAATCGCAATTGCATAAGATTCTGTCTGCTGCGTACCTTCATTTATGGTATAAGACAAATCAAAGGAGCTTGTTGGGGCAGTGCCACTGTTATAAACTACTACATCAATGGTTTCACTTGTGGTCAAATATCTTGAATTCTCCTTGTTTAAAGCGTGCATCTTTAAATCCTGATCAGGATATTCACTTAAAGTAAAATCATCAAATACAAAACCCTCCCTAATTACACTACCATCGCTATCAAAATAAAATCGAAATATTACCGAAGGCTGTCCTGCTAAAGCTGATGCATTAGAAGAAACTATTTGAGTTCCACTAGTATTGCCATTCCATTCATCATCATACCAATTCATGGCATCAATACTTGCATTAATAATAGTCCAGGAAGTTCCTCCATCAATAGAATACTGAAGTTGTACACCATCGCAGCAAGATTCCAAATCATAAGCTACTGTAGCTGAAACCTTAGCATTGGTTATGTTTGTGAAATCATATACAGGACTTTGAACATAAGATTTCTCATTATTGTTATGATTTCCAGTAAGATTACCTAATACCCAGGCATTACTGCCAGAAGGAGCCGAGCTAAGACCTAGTTTATTAGGTGTGCCAAATGCCCATGTGGTATTAGTTCCGCCAGATGTCCAGCCGTTTTGGCCAGATTCAAAATCCTCCACAAATGGAAGGGTTAACGACTGTGCAAATAAGTTAAAAGAAAGAAACAGAAAGCTAATGAATAAGTAATAGTTTTTCATATGTAAGATTTAAGCTAAAATTTTTCAATTTGCAAAAGTAATTATAGTTTTCATGATAAGGAAATTAAACTTAAACCTTTTTGATTATATGTTTCTATATACCAGTTAGATGTATGAAATGAATGCATTTTTTTATACTATTCTCATAATAATATTATTTTTCCGCCCATCAACTTTCTTAAACTGTTTGTCACTTCAAACGTTTGATATTACGTTATAGCAGATAAAAATATTAATGACTCAAATTTTAGCAGTTCAAAACCTAAGTAAAACCTACCAATCAGGGGAGAAATCTTTAACCGTTCTTTCTGATATTAATTTTGAAATAAAGGCGGGTAGTAGTTGTGCAATTATTGGCCCATCGGGTAGCGGCAAAACCACTTTGCTTGGTTTATGTGCAGGTCTGGATGAAGCCGGAACAGGTTCGGTTACCTTAGACGATAAGAAATTAGAGAATCTATCTGAAGATGAAAGAGCTGCTGTTCGAAACGCTTCCGTAGGATTTATTTTTCAAAGCTTTAATCTTTTGCCAAGCTTAACCGCATTGGAAAACGTGATGGTTCCCTTGGAATTATTAGGAAAAAAGAATGTAAAGCCAATTGCAGTCGATTTGTTGGAGAAAGTAGGATTGGGAGATAGAATGCACCATTATGCTTCACAACTTTCAGGTGGAGAGCAACAAAGGGTCTCTATTGCAAGAGCTTTTGCCAATCAACCTAAAATTTTATTTGCCGATGAGCCCACCGGAAATTTAGATCAGGAAACAGGAGAAACCATTGAAGCACTCATCTTTAATTTGAATAAAGAATTAGGTACTACTTTAGTTTTGGTAACCCATGATCACGATCTGGCAAAAAGAACAGATCGAATCCTTCAACTTAAAGGAGGTAAACTTATTAAAGATACTGCAACGCTAACTTCAGAAGAAGCTTAAAAACCATTCTCATGCAAAATTTAAACTGGTTATTGAAAATGGCTTGGCGTGATAGTCGCAGAAATCGTTCGCGATTATTTCTGTTTATGAGCAGTATTATACTGGGCATTGCGGCATTGGTTGCCATTAATTCATTTGGAGATAACCTAACCCAACAAATAAACTCTGAAGCCAAAGAACTACTTGGCGCAGATGTAGAATTAGAAAGTAGAAGTCCTTTTCCTGATTCACTTTACCAATTTCTGCAGAATGAAAACCTTGAGCTTTCTGAAGAAAGAGCTTTTGCCAGTATGGTTTATTTTCCTAAAAATGGTGGGACTCGACTGATTAATGTTCGAGCGGTAGAAGCAAACTATCCTTTTTATGGTAAAATAGAAACGACTCCTTTTTCTTCTGCTGAGGACTATAACAATAATGAAAAAGCCTTAGTAGATCAGTCATTAATGCTTCAGTTTAATGTTAATCCAAATGATTCGGTAAGAATTGGGAATTCCATATTTTCCATAGCTGGAGAAATCAATAAAACACCAGGACAATCCGCAATCACCACAACCGTAGCGCCACCTGTGTTTATTCCTTTGTCCAAATTAGAGGAAACAGGATTGATGCAGAAGGGCAGTCGAATCAATTACAAATTATATGTAAAATTTCCTGATGGGATTGATGATCAAAAGTATTTCAATGAGGTTTTAAAACCCCGATTAGAAAAAGAAGAAATCCGCTTTGATGATGTAGAAGAAAGAAAAGAAGAATTAGGAGATGCTTATTCCGATTTAACCGGCTTTCTGAATTTGACCGCATTTATTGCTTTGCTTTTAGGCTGCATAGGCGTGGCAAGTTCGGTACAGGTATATGTAAAAGAAAAAGTGAAATCAGTAGCCATTTTGCGCTGTTTAGGTGCTTCTTCTCTACAAGGAATGTGGATTTTTCTCATCCAAATTGCTATAATTGGATTAATAGGTTCTCTTATTGGATCATTAATTGGGAGCAGCATCCAATATTTTTTACCTCAGCTTTTTGCTGATTTCTTACCATTTGAAATTGAATTAAGTTTCAGCTATAGCTCATTTTTTCAAGGTATTCTAATTGGCTTGTTAGCTTCAGTACTTTTTGCTCTAGTTCCGCTTTTGCAAATCCGTAAAGTATCTCCTCTAAATGTATTGAGAAGTTTAGGCTGGGGAAAAACTTCCAAAGCCAGCCGTTTTGTATATGTTTTGGTAGTATTATTCGTTTTTGGTTTTTCTTATATTCAACTCAATGAACTACAGAAAGCCGCTATTTTCACGGTTTCGTTGTTAGGGGCCGCTTTAATTCTGATGGGGGTCAGCCGATTAATCATTTGGGCTGTAAGAAAATACTTCCCTGAAAATGCTCCATTTACTACAAGACAAGGTTTGGCTAATTTATATAGACCGAATAATCAGACTTTAATTTTAGTAATCACTATTGGTTTAGGCACCGCATTAATCACCACTTTAATGCTGAGCCAAGATTTATTATTAGATAAAGTAAAATTAAGCAGTAGCGAGAATCAGCCTAATATGGTACTCTTTGATATTCAAAGCGACCAAGTAGATGAAGTTATAGAGATTACCCAAAAAGACAGTTTACCGGTTATTCAGGAAGTACCAATTGTTACTATGAAACTACATAGCCTGAAAGGGGAGTCGGTGGAATCGATTCGTGAAGATACTACTGCCGGAGTTCGGAATTGGGTATTGAGAAGAGAATACAGAGTGACATATCGAGATAGCTTAATTGATTCTGAAACTTTATTAGAAGGAGAATGGATAGGCCAAGTTCAAAACTCAACTGATTCCATTTTTATTTCATTAGACGATGGTTTAGCAGAAGATATGAAAGTTGGGCTAGGTGATCCTATATCATTTAATGTACAGGGAGCATTAATTCAATGCTATGTCGGAAGCATAAGAGAAATCGACTGGCAAAGAGTGCAAACCAATTTCCTGGTGGTTTTTCCTGAAGGGGTACTGGAAGAAGCTCCTAAGTTCCATGTTTTATTGACGCGTTATGAAAAAGTAGAAACATCTGCCCAATATCAACAAAAGATCGTGAGCAAATTCCCAAACATCTCCATTATCGATTTAGATTTGATACTGAAAACAGTTGACGAGGTATTGGGCAAAATTTCTTTTGTTATTCAGTTTATGGCTTTCTTTAGCATTATCACTGGGGTAATCGTACTAATTGGTGCTGTTAATATCAGTAAGTTTCAGCGAATGCAAGAAGCTGTTTTATTGAGAACTATAGGAGCAAGTAGGAAGCAAATAGTGCGCATTAACTTTATGGAATATTTCTTTTTGGGAAGTATTGCGAGTTTAACCGGTATTATTATCGCCCTTTTATCCGCCTGGGGATTAGCCTATTTTAGTTTTGAAACGGTATTTATTCCTAATTTGTGGGCGGTATTAATTACCTATTTTACTATTACGAGCTTAACGGTTTTCATTGGATTGACCAATAGCCGATCTGTTGTGAATAAGCCTCCTCTGGAGATTTTGAGGAAGGAGGTCTAGCAACCCTTTGTTGTAAATCATCAAAGGTATTCAAAACGTCATTTCGGAAATACTCATTTTTTGTAAAAAGAATGTTTTTCAAAATCTCAAGATCCGGTTTAAAAGAGGCGTCATACTTTGCCAGAAAGATTACCTTAACTAGTTCTTTTTTATAAAAAGGATAGAAGAATATTTTTCATACTTCTTTTCTACCAAGTCCCTTCCATATTAATAAGTAAGAGAAACATCGTCAAAATATGCTTCTCCACTTGTATCGTATAAATAAATTAAATACACAGTTAAGCTTTTAGTGCTGGCATCTACATTATCCAGTTTAATACTATATTCTTTCCAATCAAAGGTGCCAGATATATCCATAGATCCTTGTGTCGTTGCAAACTGCTCCGCTGATCCATCAATTTCAACAGTATCATCACCCCGTAATGCAACTGTAACTCCTCTACCACTCAACTCCCCTTTTATTCGTACGCTGAGGGTAACGCTCTTACCAGTTGGCAGATTATTAGTAATTGTCTGACCCCAATAGGCAAACGCGCTTGCATCAGCAGTTTGAGTTGAAATACTAACAGATTTGCTTCCAGAAAATGATTCATCCTCAGTCCATATAAAATTAAAATTATCTGGATTGGCGCTATTTGACCACCAGCCATCTGGAGATGTTGAGCCCTGCTCTAGAATACCATTAACAATTAATTGATTTGATTGAATTTCATCATCCTTACAACTTGTAAAAGATAAAACTGTAAATAATAAGCAAATAAAAAATACTGGGACATTTTTAAGTGAGTTCATAAGCTTCAATTTGGGTAAAAATTTAGTCATCAACCTGCTGATGACCTATTACAATATATTTTAAGGTTGCTACTTTGTTTTATTCATAAATAGAAAAAATGTTCTTAAATGTCAATCCAATCAAGTACTCAAGTTCAGGCCAAATGACTAATAATTCCTTAACCTCCATGAAATCCTAATAGTAAGGTTTCTACAATTCTAACCGTTTAGTTATTCCTTAAAAAAAATTAGCAAAATCCGCGCCATAAGAAGACCTTTGGAATAAGCCTGATGCTTGAATAACAGCTCTTTTAATTTTCTAGCAGGTATTTTTTGGCTAATAATAGTACTTAGTGAAAGGTGTCGCTAAAAAAGGATTCGAATGAAGTTGCTGTAAGAGTTAAAAACTGATGGATTTTAGTCAGTAACGATGATGACTAAACCAAAGCGTTTGTATTGCTTTAAAAACCATGGTAATGCTAAATCATTTTGATGTTTTCTTAATCAACTCCCAAGCCCTTTCCAAATGTCCTTTTGTTAATTCAGGATGTCCGCCCACTAATCTCAAAGTATATTTTCCATTTAGTTTAGTATGAGTCATAAATATTTTACCCGATGCATTGATCTTTTTCAGTAGCTGCTCATTGAATGCATTAAGCTCTTCTTCATTCATCTTCCTATTATTAAATCGGAAGCATAAAAGATTAACCGGAACAGGCGCCAGCATTTCAAAGTCATCCGATTTCTCTATTTCTTTTTCCAACCACTTTGCCCATTCAATATGGTTGTTGATAATCACCCTGAGTTTTTCAGCTCCAAATTCTCTCAATACAAACCATAATTTTAATGATCGAAATCTTCGACCCAATTGAATATGCCAATCACGGTAGTTGTTGACCTCCTCATCGGCATCTGTTTTGAGATATTCTGGAGTAATACTATAGGATTGCTTTAGTGCTTGTGGGTCTTTCACATAATAAAGACTGCAATCAAAATTCACAAACATCCATTTGTGTGGATTGAAAACCATGCTGTCTGCCATTTCAATACCTTTGCTCATCCATCGGTACTGAGGGCAAATTAAAGCTGCACCTGAATAGGCGGCATCAACATGAAACCATATATTGTACTTCTGAGCTATTTTTCCAATAGATTCCAGTGGGTCAACAGCTGTTGTGCCCGTTGTACCTAAAGCTCCTAAGACAAATAAAGGCTTATAGCCTTTTGCAAGATCTGATTTAATCGCTTCTTCCAGCTTTTCAGGGATCATAGCAAAATTATCATCTACAGGAATCTTTACTAAGTTTTCATAACCAAATCCTGCTATTTTAACATTTTTATCAATTGAACTATGTGCTTGTTCAGAAGCATAAATCCTGTATTGGGGCATTCCTGCAAAGCCTTTAGCATTAATTTGAAAATCTGAAGCTTTTTCTCTTGCGGTTATTAGCGCATTAAAGGTTCCCGTAGAGGCGGTATCTTGAATGGAGCCTGTCCAATCTTTTGAAAGACCGAGCAAATCGCACATCCATTCCATCATGCGGTCTTCCAATTCGGTGGCAGCTGGAGAGGTCAGCCAAACCATTCCCTGAGTGCCTAAAACCGACATCAGCATTTCACCTAAAATAGAGGCTTTACTTTTAGAAGCAGGAAAATAGGCAAAGAAATTCGGGCTTTCCCAGTGGGTGATGCCTGGCATTATTTTGTCTTCAAAATCTTTAAAAATTTTGCTAAAATCTTCTGCTTTTTCTGGGAAGGATTCAGGAAATTGAGCTTTTATTTCACCTGGTTTAACAGAGGACAAAACAGGATAGTCCTCCACATTATTTAAATAATTGGTCATCCAATCGACCATTGAATGGGCGTGCTTTCTAAATTCTTCGTTTGTCATCTATATTTTAACTAAATCCTTACCATTCTGTTGGATTCAAATATAAGCTTAATATTTAGATCTAGAATAAAATTTAAAACAGCATATAAACAAAAAAGCCTCCCTAATTTTAACATCAGAGAGACTTTTGACAAGAAGTGATAATCTAAATTTATTACTTCTTTTTGTATTTTTGGTTGAACTTCTCCACACGACCTGCAGTATCCAAGAAAATTTTCTTTCCTGTATAAAAAGGGTGAGAAGCCGAACTAACTTCTATTTTAACTACCGGATATTCTTTGCCATCTTCCATTTTGATGGTTTCACCTGAGGACATTGTAGACCTCGTTAAGAATTTCACGTCTGCTTGAGTATCCCAAAATACAACTTCTTTGTATTCTGGATGAGTATCTTTTTTCATAACAAATAAATTAAATTATTGATTTCCAACCAATTCTTTTAAAAGGAATGCAAAAATAAGGGAAGCTTTTGTTCTTTCCAAACCTCTATCTGTTTATTGGTGATATATTTTTGGTTATCTTGCACCCGCTAATTTATTCAATATGAGATTATTATTAACAGTCATTTGTCTTTTTTCTTTTCTTTCAGCCTATTCTCAAGCAGTAAATGCTCCTTTAAATAGAGATTACTATCATCTTCTGGAAAGATTGGAAGTTAGTAATGGGAAATTCTCTGAAAGTTTTCATGCTTCTATGAAGCCTTTTAATAGAAAAGAAATAGCTCAATTCCTGGATAGCTTGGATTCAGATAATTTAAATAGAAGAGATAAATTCAATTATAACTATCTGAAAAATGACAGTTGGGAATGGGCAGATAGTGCTGATTACAAAAATGAGAAAGGAATATTTGGACATATCTATAAAACCAAGCCTGATTTTCTCAATGTTCATGAGGATGAATTTGATTTACATGTCAATCCAGTTTTACACCTTTCTTTAGGACAAGAGAGCCTAAGTGATAATAGATTATACACCAACACCAGAGGGTTAGAAGTTAGGGGACTTATCAATAAAAAGCTCGGTTTTTACACCTTCGTTGGAGAAAATCAAGTGGTTTTTCCAGGACACGTGAATGACTACATAGGTGATTTCAATGCAGTACCTAATGAGGGGTTTTGGAAACCATACGGAGACAATAATGAAGGTGTTGACTTTTTTACTGCGCGTGGATATATTTCTTTTCAAGCCACCAAAAATATCAATCTGCAATTTGGCCACGATAGATTTTTCATTGGAAACGGAGAACGCTCTCTTATATTAAGTGATTTTGCAACAGGTTATTTATTCTTAAAAGCAGAGACCAACATATGGAAGTTTAATTACACCAATCTTTTTGGATTGCAAACAGCTGATGTGGTCTTGAGAGGAAATCAGCTATCGGGTACACAGTATCAATATCCTAGAAAATTTTTATCACTTCATCATCTGAGCTATAACATTACAGACAATATTAATATTGGAATTTTTGAGGCCATCATGTCTGGCGATTCTACAGTTGCTCAAAACCCTATCGATCCCGTTTATTTTAATCCTATCATTTTTTATCGTGCATTGGAACAGCAGGATGGCAGCTCGGGAAATGCATTAGTGGGTATGGATTTCAGAGCATTATTTTTGAAAAGATTTAGCCTTTACGGACAATTAGTTTTAGATGAGTTTCTAATAGATAATTTAAGACAAGGCGGCTGGTGGGCCAACAAATGGGCTGTGCAAACTGGTTTGAAATATTTCAATGCTTTCGAAATTCTCAATTTGGATTTACAAGCTGAGTATAATGTTGCCCGCCCTTTTATGTATGCCCATGATTCTAATTTTACTAATTATGCAAATTATAAACAGCCACTAGCACATCCATTAGGAGCCAATTTTGAAGAATGGGTAGCTACAT
>NZ_JAGXGF010000147.1 GCF_024636815.1 Marivirga sp. | reverse complement strand
TATTATGAACTATCCAGTAAGCGATCGCATCAAGAATATGTCTGAATCTGCAACTTTAGCTATGGCAGCTAAGGCTAGAGAATTAAAATCTCAAGGGATTGATATAATCAGTTTGAGTTTGGGAGAGCCTGACTTTAAAACTCCAAAACATATTCAAGAAGCAGCTAAAAAAGCAATTGATAGTGAAAAATATTTTGCTTACCCTCCTGTTTCGGGTTATCAGGATTTACGAGAAGCGATTGCCAATAAACTGGAAAAAGAAAATGGAATTCCAAGTTCTCCAGATCAGGTAGTAGTTTCAAATGGAGCCAAGCAATCCATTGCAAATTTGATGTTATCAATGCTAAACCCGGGAGATGAAGTGATTGTATTCGCTCCATTTTGGGTAAGCTACACTGAACTGGTGAAATTGGCAGGAGCAACACCTGTTTATGTAACCGGAACGCTTGAAAATGATTTTAAACCTACGGCAGAACAGTTGAAAGATGCTATTACGAAAAATACTAAAGGCGTATTGTATTCTTCCCCTTGTAATCCAACAGGAAGTGTTTTTTCTAAAGAAGAATTGGAGAAATTGGCCATGGTCATCAGACAATATGATGATATAGTGGTGATGTCGGATGAAATTTACGAGCATATCAATTTTGGAACTGAAGGACATGTAAGTATGGCTTCTTTGCCTGGAATGGCGGAAAGAACCATCACAATTAATGGTTTTTCTAAAGGTTTTGCCATGACAGGCTGGAGAGTGGGCTACATTTCTGCTCCATTTCCAATTGCAAAAGCAGCTATAAAAATACAAGGTCAAATTACTTCGGGTAATGCTTCCATATCACAAAGAGCAGCTTTAGCGGCACTTACTGGTGATTTACAGCCTACTCTGGATATGACTAAAACATACCATAAGCGCAGAGATATGGTATTGGATTTATTAAAAGAGATGCCAGGCGTAGTGACTAATGTTCCAACAGGAGCATTTTATATTTTCCCTGATATCAGCAGTTTCTTCGGAAAATCAGATGGCGAAACTAAAGTTAAAAATGCAGATGAATTGTCTATCTATATTTTAAAGAAAGCTAATGTGTCTGTGGTAACAGGAACTGCATTTGGTGCGCCTAATTGTATTAGAATTTCTTATGCAGCTTCTGATGATGAACTGAAAGAAGCAATGAAGCGCTTGAAAAAAGTATTGGCAGAATTAAGTTAATATGTCTATCAAAAGTATTCCTGATATTTTTAAAGCGTTTCAAAAACTGAAGGTTTTAGTCATTGGTGATGTGATGATTGATGCTTACATCTGGGGCACTGTTTCCAGGATTTCTCCGGAAGCGCCTGTACCCGTTGTAAATGTAAAAAATCGCGAGAAAAGAATGGGTGGGGCAGCCAATGTAGCGCTAAATCTTCAGTCTTTAGGTGCTGAGCCCATTTTATGTGCCGTTTTAGGAGATGATGAGGAAGCGGATATTTTTGAAGGATTATTGAAAAAGAGAAATATTACAGCTAAAGGCATCATCCGCAGCAAGGACAGAATAACGACCATTAAAGAACGAGTTTTATCAGGCTCACAACATTTGTTGAGAGTAGACTCTGAAAGTCTCGAACCCTTAAATCAATCTGAAGAAAGCTTATTACAGGAAAAGATATTTGAGTTGATTTCAGAAGTGGATGTTATTGTCTTTGAAGATTATGATAAAGGCACTATTAATCCACAAATTATTCAACAGACTGTTAAAAAAGCTCAGGAGTTAGGAAAGCCAGTTGTGGTGGATCCAAAGAAAAATAATTTTTTCGACTATCAAGGGGTTGATTTATTCAAACCGAATTTGAAGGAGTTGAAAGAAGGAATGCATGTGGATTTTTCCATTTCCGATGAAAGTGCCTTAAAGGAGCAGACTCGATTATTACGTGAAATGCTCTCTGCAAAGTTTGTCATGACCACTTTATCTGAAAAAGGGGTTTATATTCAATCCGAAAAAGAGGATTTTTTAATTCCAGCTTATAAGAGAAGTATTTCTGATGTTTCGGGTGCTGGCGATACCGTAATTAGTATTGCAGCTCTTTGTGTAGCATTAAATTTAGAGCCTGATTTCATTGCTTCTCTTTCGAATTTGGGAGGAGGAATCGTTTGTGAAGAGTTGGGAGTTGTACCAATTGATGTCAAAAAGTTGGAAGTAGAAGCAATAAAGCATAATTTACAATTATAAATAAGGCAGTTAATTTAAAAGCCCAGCATTTCTATCAGAATGAATTTTTCAAACCTTAAAAATGATGTTACTGAATGGTTAAATAATGCGATCTACAATAGTAGAAGTGCAGTACTTAATACTTTGGTATCTCTAAAGGCATTTATCTGGCTTACTGCAGCTATATTGTTATTTTTCGTTTTTGGTTTTGAAACAGAATCTAATGAATTAGAACAAGTGTTTTTGGGACTTGATGTGGTCCTTATTATTTATTTCTTTACGTTTTTAATTCGGCTGTTATATGAATTTCGTAGGACTGAGTTTCTTAAGTCCAATAAGTTGGAAGCTGTTCTAGTCTTTATTATTATCATTAATACTGTTAGTAATTATTATTTCGATAATCAAATTATCAAATATTTAGCTGAGACGTTTGGCTTTAAAAATTACCAAGATGCCTATCTGACCTTTATAACTTTCTATTTTTTAGTATTAATTGTTTATGAATTTATAAGAGCAAGTGCAGTTTTGTCCAAATTGAAAACGAAGCCTGCCAGAACTTTTATATATAGTTTTTTACTCTTAATAGCTTTTGGAACCGGAGTTCTAATGTTGCCAGCAATGAGCGTTGAAGAAGGATCAATGTCTTTTATGGATGCTTTATTTACATCCGTGAGTGCAAGTTGTGTTACTGGATTGATTGTGGTGGATACGGCCACTTATTTCACGATGAAAGGGCAGTTTGTCATCATGATTTTGTTTCAATTAGGTGGTTTAGGTATCATTTCCTTTACCTCCTTTTTTGCCACTTTTATGAAAAGTGGTGTAGGTATTAAGCAGCAGTTAATGCTTCAAGACTTTTTAGTAAGTGATTCTTTATTTTCAGCAAAAGGTCTGTTAAGAAAAATTATTGCAATTACTATCGTGATTGAAATCATTTCATTCATCATGATATTTTTTAGCTGGGGAAAAGATGTTGTTTTTGATTCTATGGGACAAAAAATATTCTTTTCCGCCTTTCATGCGGTAAGTGCTTTTTGTAATGCAGGCTTCAGTTTATTTACTAATGGACTTTTTGAAGACGGAGTAGCAAATGGTTATATTTTACACATCATTATTGCATTAACTCTTATTTTGGGGGGGCTAGGATTTTCTTCTATTCAGGATTTGTTTTCAAGGAAAAACCTAAAAGATAGGTTTCAGAATCCATGGAAAGATTGGGCTTTGAGTACTAAAATAGCGGTATATACTTCTTTGGTTTTATTGGCTTCAGGAACACTGATTTTTTATTTTTTGGAACAAGGGAATACCTTGGGAGATAAAAATTTCATAGAATCATTGATCACGAGTTTCTTTCAATCGGCTACTGCACGTACGGCAGGTTTCAATACGGTTGATGTTGGTGCATTAAGAACGCCCACCTTGATAGTGATGGCTTTTTTGATGTTTATTGGGGCATCATCTGGCTCTGTGGGGGGCGGTATTAAAACTTCAACATTCTATTTATTGATAGTTTCAGTTTTTGCTACTTTGAGAGGAAGATTGAAGATTGAAATTGACAGGAAATTCATCCCAAAAGAATTATTATTTAAAGCCTTATCCATTTTCTTCTTTGCAGCTTCCCTCAATTTGATTGGTATTTTTATTTTAACTATTACCGATAGTGATTTTACTTTGGTACAATTAATATTTGAAGAAGTATCTGCTTTTGGTACTGTGGGATTAAGTACTGGGATTACAGCCGACCTTTCATTTGCTGGCCGCGTAGTCATAATACTTTCCATGTTCATTGGTAGAGTGGGTACGCTGACCTTTGCTTTAGCTTTAAGTAGTAGAAAATCCACAAAAAGCTACAAATACCCTAAGGCACACTTGATGGTGGGGTAAATTCATACCTTTTAAATCCAACCAATTCAACCAATATGTTGTCTATAATTACATTACTATCAACCTTAATTTTATAATCAATGAAGATCTTATTTATTAGTTTTCTAATAGCTTCTGTTGGATTCTGTACTCCTAAATGTGATGAGAGTAATCTTACGGATGCCTATACCTTTCCAGAGAATATGGAGGAATTTATTCCGTATGAAAATCAAGATCAATTTACGCTGGTGCATAATTCCGCTACAGAAATCCAATTTGAGGTATTTAGAAATTCAACTGTTGAAACAGCTAGTTGCGACCATTGCTGTGATTATTATACCTATGAAAACGAAGAATTATTCGTTATTTCTGATTATCCATTCTATGACATCCAATTTTATATAAATGCAGATGATGAAGAGAGATTTAATTACGGAATTACTATAGGAAGAGAATATTTCTCCCTGAATGAGAATATGCAAATGGTAGATTCTGTGGAAATAAATAATCAGTACTTTCATGAGGTGTTTAAATTGAAAAGCAGTAGCCACAGTGAGGAATATGAAAGAGAAGTTGATAGTATGTATTTTAATTATTCTATAGGAATCCTAAAGATCATTGAGCAAAATGGAGATAGTTATGAAATTCAATAAATTATTCCTCTTTGCCACTTTTTTGCTTTTAATTTCATGTAATGGTGCTATAGTTTATGAAGAGATAGACCTCCAAGTTGAGACTGAGGCTTGGATAGTGCAGGAAGAAGGAGCCCATAGTTTTCAAATGATAGATGAAAATGGAATAAAAAATACTTGGAATCTTAGAGAGGAAAATAATTATTATAGTGAGTCAGGGAGTGCATTTTTATTAATTCCTACCCGCAAGACTATGCGTGAAATGCATTATCAAAAATTCAGTAGTACCATTTTAGGTGATTTTAGTATAAATGCAGATGCTGGATTTTCTGATGGGAATGCTTGGGTATCTTTTAATATGCCTAATTTATCCATTGATTTTGATGCGGTAACCTATGATCCAATTCGATTATATTTATCTCCTAATAGCGGGGAATCATTTTCGTGGTATGTTGATGATAATGATCCTCCCTTTCAATTTCAAATTGTTACTGATTATGAAATTAATGGTAAGACATTTACTGAAGAAGTTGCAGTTTTTGAGTTGACCAGCCGAACTGAAATTTTAGAGCCAAATGATATTGTTAAGTTTTCTTTTTCAAAAGATATAGGACTCATTTACTTAGAGCTTAAGAGCGGCTTAAAGTATTTTAGAATTTAACCCGTATTATTCATGACAAGCTTAGGAGTAATAACAATTAGCAATTTTAAACAACTTTTTATGAATTGAATATACCAGGGTTAACCCCGATAATTTTAAAAACCTAATAACCCAAATTTAGGTGTTTTTAAATTTTATGTTTTATTATGAGAATTATAAAATAACTATTTAATAATCGGGTTTTTATAAATTGTCTGTCCTTCGGATGAAAAATTCATATGAATTTTTTGGGTTAAATACAAAGTGTCAATCTGGCATATGAAATTCTTTGGTGCTATTTTCGCTTAATGGTGTATATGGCAAGAATTGAATTTTATAAATATCAAGGAACCGGCAACGATTTTGTTGTAGTGGATAATCGTTCCAAAAGATTGGATAGAACAGATAAAACCATAGCCCAAAAACTTTGTGACCGTAAATTTGGAGTTGGCTCAGATGGATTGATATTAATCGAAAATCATGATGAATATGATTTTGAAATGATATTTTTCAATCCGGATGGCTCACAAAGTATGTGTGGGAACGGAAGCCGTTGTGCAGTAAAATTCGCTCAGTTTCTAGGTATAATTAAAAATAAAACTACCTTTCTTTCTACTGATGGTGTACATAAAGCCACTATTGATGGTGATATCGTGCGCTTGAGTATGCAAGATGTAGCCCAATCTGAAATCAATAATTATCCAGAGCATTTCACTATTAATACGGGTTCACCGCATTATGTTATTTTCTCTAGCAATATAAATGATAAAGATGTAAAAGAAGAAGGAGCTACTATTCGTTATAGTGATGAATTTGCAGCTGAAGGCATCAATGTTAATTTTGTAGAAAAGCAATCTGAAAGTAAAATTTCAGTTAGAACTTATGAGAGAGGAGTAGAGGATGAAACCTTGTCATGCGGAACGGGAGTTACGGCTTGCGCTATTGCCCATGTGTTGCACGGAGGCGTTTCACCTGTTGAAATCCAAACTTTAGGAGGGCAACTAAGTGTTGAATTTGAGCTAGTAAATGGTTCAGCAAAAAATGTATGGTTAATTGGACCTGCAAAGAATGTTTTTAAAGGTGAAATCACTCTTTAAAAATTTAAATAAATCATAAAAAAGCGTGTAAATTAGCACATATTTTAAATTACTATAGTAAAAAAAGCATGTTTGATTTTTTAGCAAAAGGACTAACCAAAGTATTCGGAACAAAGTCTGATAGAGATATAAAAGAAGTACTTCCTATGGTTGGGCAAATCAATGTAGAATTTGCCAAATTAAAGGATATAACCCACGATGAACTAAGAGCTAAAACCTCGGAGGTATTAAACAAAATCAATCAATATCTGAAAGAAATTGATGATGAAATAGCAGCACTTCATACAAAAGTGGATGATAATCCTGACATGGATTTACATACCAAAGAAGATCTTTTCAATGAAATTGATGCTTTGGAAGAGAAAAGAAATGAAAAGTTAGAGGAGGTACTTTTGGAAGTGCTACCTGAAACTTTCGCAATTGTAAAAGATACTGCTCGCAGGTTTATGGAAAACGAACAGTTGGAAGTGACCGCTTCCATGTTCGATAAGGAAATGTCTGGAAAGGCAGAACATGTGAATTTGAAAGGTGATAAAGCCGTTTGGAATAATACATGGAAAGCTGCTGGAAATGATACGACCTGGGACATGATGCACTATGATGTTCAGTTGATTGGTGGCATTGTGCTCCATAAAGGTAAAATTGCAGAAATGGCAACTGGTGAAGGTAAGACTTTGGTAGCTACTTTACCTGCTTTCTTAAATGCATTAGCTAAAAGAGGCGTTCATATTGTAACTGTTAATGATTACCTGGCAAAGCGTGATGCTGAATGGATGGCACCTATATTCCAATTTCACGGAATTTCAGTTGATTGTATTGATAATTTTAGACCTAACTCGGAGGAGAGAAGAAAAGCTTATCAATCAGATATAGTTTACGGAACCAATAATGAATTTGGGTTTGATTATTTGCGTGATAATATGACGCGTGAAACCAAAGAGTTGGTTCAAGGTAAACACCACTTTGCCATGATAGATGAGGTGGATTCCGTTTTAATTGATGAGGCAAGAACGCCATTAATTATTTCAGGGCCAGTTCCTAAAGGGGACGTTCATGAATTTGACTCCTTAAAGCCAAGAATTGAGAAATTAGTACAAGAACAAAGAAAATTAACTTCAGACTTCCTTTTAGAAGCGAAGAAATTAATAAAGGAAGGAAAAGAAGATGAAGGTGGATTGGCATTATTCAGAGCTTTCAGAGGTTTGCCAAAGCATAAACCCTTAATCAAATTCTTGAGTGAGCAGGGCATGCGTCAAATTCTTCAAAAGACAGAAAATATTTATCTGGCCGATAATTCTAAATTAATGCCTGAGGCTGATGAGCCATTGCTTTTCACCATTGAAGAGAAAAATAATAATATTGACCTTACTGAAAAGGGGATTGACCTAATCACAAGAGATGGTGAAGATCCTAATTTCTTTATACTTCCAGATATAGGAATAGAAATTGCCAATTTGGAAAAAGAT
>NZ_JAGXGF010000146.1 GCF_024636815.1 Marivirga sp. | reverse complement strand
GATAAAGGACTCCAAACAAAAAAAATCATCCAGAAGGGTGATTGGGATGTGGTGGTTTTACAAAATCATAGTAAGAGCACTGTTGAGAATCTAAAGCAATTTAATGACTATGGCAATAAACTAATTCAATTAGTTAAGGAATCTGGTGCTAAGGCGGTTTTATATGAAACTTGGGCCAGAGGCTATAATCCACTGATGATAGACGCTATAAAAAATGGATATCACTCCTTAGCAGAAAATCACCAATTAGATGTGGTGCATATAGGAGAAATTTGGCAAAAAGCTTTAGACTTAAGACCAGATTTGAGATTGTATGATCCTGACAATAGCCATCCATCTACTATAGGAACCTATTTAATAGCTTGTGCTTTTTACAGTTATTTGAGTGGTAATCCTTCGAAAGGCTTGGATAAAAGGATTTCAAAATTAGATGAAGATCAGGAGTTGCTTTATCTATCCATCATGAGCGAAGACAATGCAGAGTTTCTTCAAGAGGTAGTGGATTCATTTAATAAACGGATAGATGATGAATAAATTAAAAAACGTCTTACCGTTAATACTAGGTCCTTTACTCTTTCTATTGATAGAGTGGATTGGAAAACCGAGTAGTTTGAATATAGAAGCATTTCATGTGTTAGCTATTACTGTTTGGATAGCAACATGGTGGGTAACTGAAGCTGTTCCAATTTCGGTAACAGCTCTCCTACCTATTATTTTGTTTCCATTAACAGGTGCAGTCAGTTTAGAAGAAACTACTATAGCTTATGGTCATCGGTATATATTTCTCTATTTGGGTGGGTTTATGATTGCAATAGCAATTGAAAACTGGAATCTACATAAAAGAATAGCGTTGAATATCATTGGTATAATTGGATCCGATATTTCTAAAATTATTCTAGGGTTCATGATAGCAACCGCTTTTTTATCAATGTGGATATCCAATACGGCCACTTCAGTAATGATGCTTCCAATCGGAATGGCAATTGTTAAGCAATATAAAAGCGTATCTGGAGATGAGAAGTTGGGGAATACAGTTGGTAAAGCTTTAATGCTTGCGATTGCCTATAGTGCTTCAATTGGAGGCTTGGCAACCTTAATTGGTACACCACCCAATTTGGTTTTAGCAGGAATATTAGAAGAAATCTATGGTTTTGAACTGATGTTTGTGGACTGGATCAAATTTGGTTTACCAATTTCAATTGTTCTATTATTTATTAGTTGGAAATACCTGACGCGAATAGCTTTTAAATTTAAAATGGAAAAATTACCAGGAGGTAAGGCAGAAATCAACAAAATGATTAAGTCTTTAGGCAAAATCAGGTATGAAGAAAAGGCGATTTTGATTCTGTTTATATTGACGGCAACAGCATGGATGGGTCGATCTCTGATAGAAAAAGTAGTTCCTGCTATAGATGATACTATTATCGCTATGATTTCAGGAATCTTACTTTTTGTAATTCCTTCAAAAGATAGAAGTAGAAAGTTAATTACTTGGAAAGAAGCAGTCGAACTTCCCTGGGGTATAATACTACTATTTGGTGGAGGAATGGCCTTGGCAAAAGGATTTACATCTACAGGTTTGGCGGTATGGATAGCTCAGCTAATGACTCAGCTTAACGGATTACATATGATCCTATTAATTCTTGTTTTGGTGGCATTGGTAAATTTCCTGACGGAAATCACCTCAAATTTGGCGACCACGGCAATGATTTTACCAATATTAGCTCCGATGGCCTTATCATTTAACATCCATCCATTGATGATAATGACTAGTGTTACAGTGGCGGCATCATGTGCCTTTATGTTGCCTGTAGCCACACCTCCTAATGCTGTGGTTTTTGGTTCAGGGTACTTGACTATCCCTGATATGGTAAAAACAGGAGTAGTACTTAATTTCATATCCATCTTCTTGGTTACGATTGCTACTTATCTGCTATTACCTTTTTTATGGGATATTGATCCATCGGTATTCCCGGAAATTTTTAAAACAAAAAATGTATTAATTGAATAAATAAACAAAACAGTTATGTTAAAACATATTTTAAATCCAGTGAATATCCTCCTAAGCCTACTATTTTTAGTTAGTGCTTGTGTAGAGGAAGAAGTTGTAACGGATCAGAATTTTAGTTCTGATAATTTTAGTGTCCTGAAAGTTTCAGAAGGAGATAATCGGATAGAATCAGGTGAAAGCGGCATTTCAGCATTTGAATTAAAACTGAATGTTGTTTTTTCTCATGCTGTCGAGCCTACTGCAATTGAAGAGAATTTAAGTGTATCAGGGGATGCACAATATTCAATCTCTTATGACAGTTCAAATTCGGTGGCTACACTGAATTTTGAATTATTGGAATATGAAACGGAATACGTTCTTAATTTACCTGCAGGTACTTACGGTGCTAATGGCGAAAGTACGGAGGATAATTTCTCAATCAATTTTACTACAAGACCTTTTATTACGCCAGTTGTAACGCTCTCAACTGACAATGAAAGCCCAGAGGAAGGAAATTCAACTGTTATAACTGCAAACTTGAGTGAAACTACCACTGCGGATGTTAAAGTAGGGATAGAAGTTACAGGTACGGCCATTTCAGGTGAAGATTATGTATTAGCTGCTACAAATATTATCGTTCCAGTAGGCGAAATTTCTGCTTCAGTAGTTTTAGATATTACAGATGATGAATTAGCTGAAGGAGCAGAAAGTATAGAGGTTCGAATTGTGAGTATCGAAAATGGTAAGAATGAAGCACCAGAACCGCTAATTTTTTCTATTGTAGATAATGATGTATTTACAGATTTAGAACTAAAAGGTGTTTTTGCTTTGAGATGGTCAACTGAGACAAGTGGTAATAGTGGAAAAGCTGTTCATCTACGGGCTAAAGCTGATATTGCGGATCTTAGTATTTATAGTATAGGTGTTGCAAATAATGGTGGCGGAAGCGATAGCATTGAATTTACTTTACCTCAAATGGCTGTGGCTGCGGGCGAAGATATTCTCTTAGCCAGAGAAGATGCCGCTTTTTTAGCTTACTTTGGAAATGGCACTTCAGAATTTGAACATGTTATCCAGACAGATGCTATGAATCAAAATGGTGACGATGCCATTGAACTATTCAGTGGTACTGCAGTTATTCAGACTTATGGAGACGTAGATGTAGATGGTACTGGCATGCCATGGGAGTATTCAGGTTCATGGGCTTATAACTTTGGCGATGAGTGGTATTATGGAGGAATAGATTGCGCGGCTAGTTCCACAACGGCTTTTGATTCTGATTGTACCTATCCTTTAGTTGCCAATGCATTGCAATTACAAGGTGTGATGTCTTTTGAGGCAGATCCTACCAATTCAGGAACTACGGACAGAGAAAGAGCCATTCATTTAAGAGCAAACCGTGATATTGCTGATTTAAGCATATATGGAATTGGAATTGCGAATAATGGTGGTGGTTCTGATGGAAGGGAAATGGATTTACCTGCTATCAGTGTTGCTGAAGGTGATCATATTTTATTCATTAGAGATCTAGATACAGAAACTATAGCCACTTATTTAGGAAATTGTATTGATAAATTTGACCATTTGGCAGCAGATGGCGGTATCAATTTCAATGGAGATGATGGTGTTGAATTATATAATGGAATGGATGTTATAGAGGTGTATGGTGATGTAGTAGACGATGGAACCGGTTTATTCTGGGAATACACGGGTTCTTGGGCAGTAAAAGAACAAGGTGATGTTTACACTTATGGTGGAGCTAACTGTGCAGAATTTGCTGCAACCAATGCAAGTTCCCCATGTCCATACGCATTTTGTGATTAATATTAATTTTTAAATTTAACTGAACCACTCTGTATAAATTTATACAGAGTGGTTTTTTCATTATGAAAAATTTCCCCGTTTATTTAGTGGTACTCATTATATTGTTTTCAGCCTGCAATGGTCAAAATGAAGAAGTGGGATCTATTAAAGTGATCTCCATCAATGTTGATGGAAGTAACCTTAATGGAAATCAAATAGCCGTAGGTTTAAACCCTCAATTGAGCATTGTTTTTGATGGGGCTGTTTCTAAAGAACGCTTTGAAAGTGCATTAGAAATCACAGTTAATGACCAAACTCCAGAATATAATATTGCCTATAGTAATTCCAATTCTAAGGTAACTTTAGATTTAATCCTTGAAGCGAATTCTACTTATGATTTGACTGTAGAAAGTAATAATATAGGTACTGATAATCAATTATTGAAAGAAGCTATTCAGCTTCAATTGATGACAAGCGAAAGTAATCTAGCTGCTTGCACTTCTGCATCAAACCCTTGTTTGAGACAATTTGAAATAACAATTAATAACAATTCTTATACTTTATCTTATTTTAGTAATTATCCTTTAACAGCTGATGTTAATTTAGAAAATATTAAAAATGCTATCTTTCTTATTCATGGTGCTATTCGAAATAATGATGATTATTTCAACTGGATGAACCAAACTTTTGAAAATCTATCAATTTCCAATTCGACATTACTTATTGCCCCTCAATTTAAAGATGAAAGTGAAATTAGTCAGAATAGTGATCTTCACTGGGATCGTAATGATTGGCGTGAAGGAAGTGGTTCAGAAAATGATATACCAATAAGCTCCTTTACCGTAATGGATTCAATAATCAGCAAAACTAAACAATTCATTCCTTCCTTAGAAAAAATTTTAATCACGGGTCATTCATCAGGAGGTCTATTTACTCACGTTTATGGAGCAGCCAATCAAATTGAAAACCAATTGAATTCCATCGCATTTGAATATATTGTGGCCAATAGTCAATATTTTTATTACCCAGGTGATGAAAGAGTTAATGAAAATACTCAAGAGTTTTATATTCCTGAAAATTGTGCCGGTTATAGATTTTGGCCATTAGGATATAAAGTATTGCCTGATTACTTAATTGATATTAATCAGGCTTCTTTCAATGAACAATTCATAAATAGAAAAATTCATTACTTATTAGGAAATGGAAATCAAAGCGATCCTTCCTTGAATACTTCTGAATGTGGTCCAGTACTATTAGGTTCTAGTCGTTATCAAAGGGGAGAGAATATGTTTTTTTATATGCAGAATAAATTCCCGGAAAATAATCATTTTCGAACTATAGTAAATGGGATTGGCCATAACGGGGAAGCAATGTATAAATCTGAAGAATTTAGAAATTATATCAAAAATCTGTTTTCGAATTAGTTTCAAGATATGATCGCTTAATAATTTTAAGCGATCATATCATTTTAAACTTAAACTCAGATTTATAATAATTTAATTACGAAAATCATCCCACCATTCCTGACGTTTTTCCCTTCGTTCTTCTCTCCTCTCCCTTCTTTCCTTCCGTTTTTTTCGTCTTTCTCTATCCTTTTTTCTTTTGGCTCTAGTCTCTCTAGTAATAGCATAATGTATTGATACAGAAGCCGGAAATTCAAACCAATCTTCATGGTTAATATGGTAGGCAGGCTTTACATCTGCTGATAATACCAATGGCAAAGCAGGAATTTTCCATTCTATCCCTCCTATTAAATCATATCCATAAATGGCACCATATTCTTTAAGGCTACCCACATGCATTCCTGCTCCAATAAATAAATTAAAGCCTTCTCCAGTGATTGGTAAATGATATTTGGGAAGTATGGCGAATTGAAAAGAATTAGCTTTAAAATCAGAAATGGCTTCCGCACTGAATCGAGCTAAGAATCGTTGCTTTACGCTTAAACCAAACCTGGCATCACCAATTCGTACACCAACAGCTGTACCATACTTCTGTGCTGATAAAGAAAAACTTAAAAAAATTAAAACGATTAATAATCTAATACTCATGGCTAGCAAACGAAAATGTAGATTAATTAGTATTATGAAGGAACTGTGATAAATTCACTAAAAAAAAATGCCAACCCTCAGAGGGTTGGCATTTGAATTATTATTTATCTTCTATCTTATCTTTTACCTTTGATTATTTCTACCCATCCTTTTTGTTTGTTGCCATTAACAGTCAATTGGTAGAAGTAAATACCATCTGGATTATCTCCGCCATCCCAAAGATTACTAGTTCGATAATTATTATCTCTATAAACGATAGTACCATTTCTATTGGTAACAACTAACTCAGCACCGTTATCTGGTAGATTAAGAATTTCAAAGAAATCATTCTTCCCATCATTATTTGGTGTAAAGGCATTTGGTATAAATGGAGTCCTATCAAAATCGACTGTGATATCTGAAGAACCCTCATTATCGAATACTAATCTACTTCCATCTGTTCCACATCCAAAAGAATCATAATATTCAATTTCATAGATGCCTGGTAAAAGGTTGTCAAATGTTATCCTTTGATTTGAACCAAAATCAATAGGCTCCTGAGGTAAAACATAATCAGAAGTATTATTTCCTCCCAATGGTGTTAACAAGAAGATTTGTGCAGAATATCCATTCGCACCAGATGTTGGTTCTATCAGTCTAATGCTAATAGATCCATTGGCTCTATCAGGCCTTGTAGTTGGCATAGGATTCATATCAGCTCTATCTTTTTCCACACCTGGTGGTAAATTAGGTTCAGGAACCAATTCAACACTTAATTGCGCTACTGGAGCATCGATAAAAATACTTGCATTTTCAGATTCAATGATACTATTACAATTATCAGGTTGCTGATTAAGTTTTATGATATAATCTCCTCTGGAAATCATTCCATAAATACTTTGGTCAATCACAAATCTTCCACTTTCAGGAATCGAATTCAATGTGAAAGTTTCAGTAGGATCAATATCATTTCCCTCGTAAACTTCAATATTTAATGGAATTGTTTGATCAGCAGTGATATTAAATATTTCAATTGAACCCGACTCTTGGAAACAAGCAACGTCATTCGCTACAATATCAAAAGTCGGAATAATCGCACCACCATTGATTGTTACAAAATTATCTGCTGAACATGCTTGATCGTTATCAATCGCACGTACAGTCCATCTATATCTTACTCCTTTTACAAATGGCACATTATTATCTATATCAAACTGAGAAATAATAAACTCATTACTTCCGTTAATATTAATATTTAACACATACTCAGAAGTAATAGTATCATTTACCTGATTAAGAATAATGATATAAGGTCCAGGAACATTTTCGATTGTTGCCTGGTCAATGGTCACTAAAATACCTTCTGGATCATCTACGCAATTATTTCCTGGATTTATTTCAGTTATAACCGCTCTTATTTCATTTGGAGAAACAATAGATCCGATCTCAAACGTCTCACTACAACCAGTATCATCTGTAATAGTAAGTTCATTTACGTTTCTTGATAAATTATTAATGTTGCGATCTGCATCCAATTCTACAATATCTCCATCAATAGAATATACATATGGCGCTATCCCTCCAGTTACTTCAGGTACATTAATTACACCTATTTCTTCCGATGTGGTACAACTAGCTTGTGTAATTAAAGTAATAGAACCATCTAGTTCAATTGGATCACTTAAGTTTTCAATACCCACAGCTACAGATAATTCACATTCAGATGTTCCAGCTTGATTACTTACCAATATACTTTGCCTTGCAGGTAAATCAGTTATTGGTTCACCTGATATAAACTCAGCCCATATAGTACCATCTAATGAATAGAAACCACTTGCGATGCCATCTAACTCAATTGTTACAGTACCAGTAGAATCTCCAAAACAAATCACATCAGTTTTATTTGTTACAGTAGCCGTAAACCCACCAGATCTTTCAATATTAAAGTTTCTGCTATTAGGTTCGCAAAGCCCAGGATTGATTGGGTTTGTCACAACTAATTCAAATACACCCAATGTATCAAGTTCCGTAGTCCATTGGCCTGCATCAGTTGTAATGGAATCAACAACTGCACCCGCAGTATCTAAAATTTGATAGAAATACTCACCAGCCAATTCAAAATTAACTAGTATCTGAGCCCTTGTTGTATTACAGCTAGGTTCTACTACTGTTAAATTCAATGCACTATTGGAAACCTGAGTCGGCTCGTTTATGATAATATTTTTCACTGTATCCACTTGACAACCTCCGGAATTATTAAAAGCAATTCCATAGGTGGCAGGAACTAAATCCGTAAACAGACCAGTAGTATTAGTTTCCAGCTCAGCATCAGTTGAATCTAATAAGACAAAATCAAATGTGCCATCAATGGTAACCTGAATCTGTCCAACCGGATTATCACAAGTTGCATCGCTAGTATTCACCAATGGTAAAATAGACTGCTTATTTCCAATCAATACTGAAACAGTATCTTGACAAGCATTATCTAAATCTTTCAAAATCAGTTGGTAATTTCCTGAGAAGAAAGCAGTATCAATCTGCACCAAACTCCCATTACCAGGATTTTCCACTTTAATGGAGAAAGTATCCATAACTACAGAATTGATGGTGACATCCAAACTATCCGCATTACTTACCCTTTGCAAGAATAAAAATATACTTCCATCCTGTACACCTTGACATGTAGCTTCCTCGGTTAATGTAGTAAACTTGGTGTCTTCACATTCAAAATCCAGATAATCGATGAAAACATTTATAGAATCTGCTGAACAAGCTAAGCTATCTTGAACTCTATATTTAAATTCATATAAACCAGAAGCCTGACTAGTAAAATCTACCATTGAAGTAGTTGGATTTACTGTTGCTGGCCCTGAAACAAAACTCCAAACGCCATCTGTATCCTGAGTGCCATCTAGAATTTCAAATAAATCAAAAATCGGATTTGCAGCCGTTAGGTTTTCAGTCCCTGATGGATATTCAGGTAACTTATATTCACCTGCAAAAGCTGGAATATCATAATAAACAGTTACTGTATCATTAGTAGCTTCACAAATAATATTATCATCTGTAATTGTCCATACAAACTTATTAATACCTTCTGCTAAACCAGAAACAGTAGAATTTGGATCATTCGGACTGTCGATTGTAGCCCCTCCTGTATCTACTGTCCAGGTACCAGTTTCGTTAGCAACTACTGAATTAGCATTTAAAGTTGTATTGTCTATACAAACCCCTTGATCTGCTCCTGCATCAGCTATTGTTATATCTTTTCTAGTGATTATAATAGTATCGGTATCAGAGCATTGAGTAACTGTATTTTCCAATAACCAAGCCAAGGTATAATCCCCTAATTCATTAATATCCTCAAAACCTGAAGCTGGATCATTCGCATTCAAAATACTAGCAGTTGCACCTGCTGGTTGATTTACAATAATCCATTCACCAGCTTGATCAGCACCAAGTGCATCTGCATAAAGTGTAATAGTATTTTCACAAATAGTTGAATCCATTCCGGCAACCGCAGTTGGAGGAGT
>NZ_JAGXGF010000145.1 GCF_024636815.1 Marivirga sp. | reverse complement strand
TTTAATGATTACAATCAATTTCTTGCGCTTAGCCAAGCATTTGAAGATACAGGGGTTAGGGCTTATAAAGGTCAGGCTGCTAATTTAGTATCAGATAGTATGTCAAACTTAATCTTAACTGCTGCATTAAGTATACATGGAGTGGAGGCCAGACATGCTTCAATCGTAAGGCGATTAAGAGGGCAAAAAGGATGGATTACTGGGGAAGACACTTCAGTGCCTGATGCTGCTCTTGCGGTTTATCAAGAAGGGAACCCTCCAGCACAGTTTCCATCGGAAGCAAATGTTACTCAAGCTGGAGTTAATCTAGAAGATGCTTTAGTTGGTAACGTACCAAACATAGATAAAGCTTCAATTCAGGAAGCATTTGATGAACCTTTGGATGCAGATGTAGTAGCGGGTTCAGGTACAGTTTATGATATAGCAGGACTTTTCATAGTACCTCAGTAAGTCAAATTAATTAGTGTAATGAAAAGCATTGCTGTATTTTACGGCAGTGTTTTTTTTGTGGCAAGTGGTAGAATGACACTGACCCAAAAAGAGTGTAAATTTTAATTACTCAATTACTAATCAACCTATAATTTCAAATTTGATAGGTTTAAAAGTTCCTCCATTACTATCTTCAGCTGAGCAGGCTGTTAAACCTACTATAAGATCCATCTGAGCTTCAAAAAGAATAAAATCTCCTGCTATACTGAGAGGAGGTTTTACACTTAATTTACCAGCCTCATCAAACTGCACATTCATGAAGATGTTGAAAGCAGTAGGAATATCATCAGCATTGATATCAAATTGTTTTAAGTGCATTTCTAAATTTTCAAAACAGCTAGGATGATAAGTGTCTATGTCATACATGATTTTAAAGGTAGCCAGGCTACAAGGTGCTAATAGAAAATCATTTCTGCCATTGGTATCCTCTAAAACCAGCATCATTTTGTTGCTTCTGTTGCTCCAAAGATAATTGCTAGTACTGATCAAAATAGATTCTTCGAAATCTAAGGTCTTACCACTAGAAATTTTTTCTCGAACATCATTTTCATTAAAAAGAACCATATCACTTACTTGTCCACCTTGTGGATCAGTTACCTTTAAGTACTGCCCTTTTTTTAATTTAAAGGAAACCCCACTTTGCTTATCTATTATCTGTTCAATTTGTGTTATCTGAGTTCTCATAAGTTTATGGTTTTGGGTGAAAAGGACATTTCCATTCTTGATCTACATTTCTTCCGCTATATTGACTTGCTTCACTTATTTTTCCAAAGTCACTCACAGTAGGGTTGATGTTACCCTGCAATTCTTTATCTCGGGCACGTATTTTATCTCTTACCTCATGATAGACTCCTCTTTCTTTGAGTTGTTCAAATTGCGCATGAAAATTAAAAACTATAGTAGGGTAGGGACTTCTTCTTGCGATACGTGAGCTTCTTGGATGCATACCAACTATATAAAAGGCTTTTCCTCCTACACTAAAGCTAAACTTTGCACTATCAGGATCATTGCTTACTTCATTATCCCATTCACGATCATCCAATAAATGGAGTGTATGTAATTGAGTCCATAATTTTTCTTCAAAAAGCTCTTCTGAATCAATTTCTTCTTGGGGAAATACGGCAAGAAAGGACCGGTAGTCAGAGGCTTCAAAATCATAAGTATCAATATAGTGTTTGAGATCCTCCAGAAGGGCTTTAGTGCTTTCATCAGAACCCATAATTTCATAAGTAAATAAATCTACCTGATTTAATTTGAAGCTGCTTTGAGCCATTACACATGGGTGGTTTTTATCGAGAATAAGTCCCTTGAATTTCTGGTATACCTGAGTTGCATCAGGTGTTTTAATTTTCGGTTCCATAGTTTAAAAATATGCTTAAGTGGTTCGTTATATTCAAATTATTTAAGCTTGTAGAAATTGGTTCCGATGAGGGCTAATATGAAGATGAAAAAAATTGGAATACATCAATGATACTATTGATTACTCCTTTAAGGTCAGAATGTTACCTATGGTGGGATTTATGTAAATTATGATTGGTGAGGATTAGAGACGCTTGATGGACAGTTATTGAGAATTATTTGCACTAGAAAATCAAAATTTGATTTTCTAGTGCAAATAATTTGGGCTTTTACCTTAAAAAGGCTTGCACTTGTTGAAAATCAGGTTATTACTTAATAATCACTGCCAAAAAAGGTGTAAAGTTCATCCTTGTTATATAATCTGTTTTTAAGCAAGCCCAATTTATTCCTTATCCTTCTTCAGCCACTTCTTCCTCATGATTAATCCAAAGATGATCGAAAAGAGAATTGCTTTAAAAAAGGACTCCTGAATTTGAGCTGAAAGCGTTGTATCTTCTTTAAAAAAATACATAATAAAAGAATCAAGTAACCAAAATACCAAAGCCGTAATACCAATTCTTACCAGAAATGCTTTATTCATAACTCCTAATAATTATTAATTAATCCAGTGTGTCTTCCAATTCTCTTAAGTCCACAGGAACCACTCTGGAAATTCCTAATTCTACCATGGTTACCCCATAAATCACATCCGTGCTGGACATTGTTCTTTTATTATGGGTAACTATAATGAACTGCGATTCTTTGGAGAATTCTCTGATGATATTATTGAATTTATCAATATTGGCATCATCCAATGGAGCATCTACCTCATCAAAAATACAGAATGGGGCTGGTTTTAATAAGTAAATCGCAAAGAGTAGGGAAGTAGCGGTCAAGGTCTTTTCTCCTCCTGACAATTGATTGATGGTCAAAGGTCGTTTACCTTTTGGCTTGGCCATGATTTCAATTTTAGACTCTAATGGGTTATCAGGGTCGGATAATTGTAAATCACACTCATCCTCATGTGTGAAAAGCGTACGGAATACTTTTTGGAAGTTCTCTTTAATTTTTTCGTAAGCCTCAATAAAGTTGGTTCGAGCTACTTCATCGATTTCACTAATGGTGTTTAGTAATGATTCTTTAGCATTTCGTAGATCTTCTCGCTGAGTTATAATAAAATCGTTTCGCTCTTTAATTTCTTCATAAGCTTCCATTGCCATTGGATTAATAGGTCCAATGCGGTCCATTCTCTCCTTCAATTTACTTACTTCACTTCTTAAATCATCAGCTGTTTCTTCTGTCTCCACTTCCTCTTCCTCAGAATTCATGATTTTATCTAAATCAATATCAAATTCAACAGAAAGTCTTTCTTTTACGCTATTGAGCTCCAGCTTGGTTTCATTTAAATTATTCTGGATTTGCATCAATAGCTCATCCACTTGTTCTTTATTGCGCTGAATATTTCGAGTTTCTTTTTCTATTTCATCAATCTGACCACGAGAGGCATAATAATCTTTCTCTACATCATTTACTCCAATCTCAATCTGCTCTTTTTCATCATACATGCCCAACAATTCGTCATCATTGGTCTCAGCAGTTTCAATGATGCCTTTGATAGCCTCATCATTTTCTTTTAAATCATGTTGGTTCTTTTCAAGTCTTTCTTTGCTGCTTTCAAAAGCGGTTTGTTTGTACCCGATTTCCTGTTCAAGACTGTTGACTCTGTTTTGCTGCTGATGAAATTCAATATTTTCCTGATTGAAAGAAGATGATTTTTGGCTTAATATTTCATCTTGAACACTTAAGTCCTCACTTATAATACTCAACCTTTGTTCAATTTCTTTAAGTTTATCAGACTTTTCGCTCGCATCAGGTTTGATAGCCTCAATTTCTTCAATTAAAGTTTCTCGCTGCTCCTCCATTCCTTCTCGCTTATTAGCAGCACTATTGAGCATTTGGGCAAACTGCTCTTGTTTGGTTCTAATAGAAACATATTCAGAATTGACCTCATTTATTTCTGATTGCAAGATTTCAATATTTTCTCTGTAGCTATGCTCTTTTAGGTTATCCAAATCATTTTGTTGGCTTTCTAAGCTTTCCTTGATTTGGCTTATTTTTTTGTTCAAATCTTTTATTTCAACCTGAAGTTTTTCCAGGTTTTTGGCTCTACCAATTCTTTTCCCTTCAAAAAGCCCTACGGAACCTCCAGACATGCTGAATTTCCTTTTGGTAACCTTTCCGCTTTGTGTGATGAAAACGCTATCCTTATCATCAGGAATAGAATTATAATCGCCTTTTACTACATATACATTGTCGAGTATGAAACCAATTAGCTTTTTATATTTAGCATCATATTCTACAATTTCGGTGGCAGCAATGGCTTGATCATAAAGTTTTGAGTCGCTTGGCTTAAATTTCTCAAAATTATCTAGGATAAAGAAATGAGCTTTTCCTTTGCTGGCATCACTTAGTAAGTTTACAGCTTCAAAAGCCTGAGCCTCTGTTTCCACTATATAGTAGTTCATATAGGGCTCCAGAAAATTTTCAATGGTAATGCGGTAATCTTCAGAACATGTCAAAACATCTGATAGGAGAGGTGCATTTTTGCCCCATTTCGAGCTCTTTTTAAGAAATTTTATAGCCTCAGGAAATCCTTCTAAATTATCAACCAATGACTTGGTTAGGTTGTATTCGTTCTCTCTAGCATCTAGTTTTCGAGAAGATTGAGTTAATTCTTCTCTAATTAATTCAATTGTATTTTTATGATCTTCAATTTGCTGATTGAGATGATCTTCTTTGCTTTTAAGGTTTGAAAGGTATTCGTTTTTCTCTTTTAATAACTTTGATAGTTCCTCAAGCTTACTGTCAAACTCTTCTAAGCTAGCAGATTGTTCGGTAGTATCTGTACTACTTTTTTCCAGTTCTTGCTTTACAGATGAAAGTTGAATCTCTTTGATTTCCAGTGATTTGTTCAACTGGTAAACTTCATTTTGCAGTGCTTTTTGTTGCTGATTTAACGTATTAACTTCCTCACGGATGGCTGCTGTTTTATTTTTCTGCTCCTCGTATTCAGACTTTAAGACTTCTACTCTTTGCTCGGTCTCAAAGAAAATCTTTTCAGCGGATGTCTTTTCTTGCTCTAAACTCTTGATACTAAATGAGGCGCGCTCATTACTTTGCTTGTCCTGCTCTATTTGATTTTTCAGGCTATCACTTTTATCTTGCAAAAAGCGTAATCTTTCATTTTTGATTTTCTTTTCACTTTCATACTGCCTGATTTTATTGACATGCTCGTTGAGTGCTTTTTGACGGCTAGCCAATAATTTTTCCTTTTGTAATAATTCTGATTTGCCCTTTTCTAAAGCAGCTTCCTGTTCTGCTAATTGTCTGTTTAGACTGATTTTTTTATCATTTTCTGCCTGAACTTGTTTGTTCAGATTAAGAAAAACTTCTCTTTTATCAGCAACAGTTTTCTTAGCTAATAGAATACTTTTCTCCTTGTATTCTCCTTTATATTGATAATATTTTTCAGCTTGTTTGGCTTGCTTTTCGAGTGATTTTAAGTTTTTCTCTATTTCAAAGAGTAAATCTTCCACTCTTTCTAAATCAGCATCCGTATCGGTTAATTTTTTTAGTGTTTCTTTTTTTCTGATTTTGAATTTACTTATTCCAGCTGCTTCTTCAAATAAGCCTCTTCTGGAGTTATCCTTATCAGTTAGGATATCATCCACCATTTTTAATTCAATAATGGCATAGCTGTTAGAGCTAATTCCAGTATCCATGAAAAGATTGGTAATATCCTTCAATCGACAACTTACCCCATTCAATAAGTATTCACTTTCTCCAGTTCGATAATATCTTCTTGTGATGGTGACATTAGAATATTCTGTTGGAAGAAGATTTTTGGTATTGTTGAAAGTAAGGGAGACTTCAGCTAAATTACTTTGTTTTCGCTTTTTGGTGCCGTTGAAAATGATATTCTCCATTTTATCCGAGCGAAGCGTTCTGGATTTCTGTTCACCCAATACCCACCTGATGGCATCTACCACATTGGATTTTCCGCATCCGTTAGGACCCACAACACCGGTAATTCCTTTATCAAAATTGATGACCATTCGGTCACCAAAGCTCTTAAATCCTTTTATTTCAAGTTTGGTTAGCTGCATAATTCTTACTCAAAAAATCTACGCCAGAAAAAAGCGGATAACAAATTTATAATTTATTTGGAGAAGTGGGTAATGATAAGGAATGTTCTGTTTAAAAAATGCTTCATTGATCGAATTATCATAGTAGAATTCAATTATTAATTTTTGGTAAAAAATAGATTTAATTGTAAATAATATTGTAATTACTCAATTTTTAATTGAAAAATTATTATTTATGTGGTGAAAAATATCAACATAAAACACCAAAACTATGAGTCATCCTAATTTACTCACCTCTACCCGAGAGCCTTTAGATGTCGAACTTAAAGTAAAAGAAGGAGAAATCCCTGAAGATTTAACAGGATATGTATTTATTAATTCTGGTGCTGGAACTGTAAATAGTGGTGGCTTGCCTTACGAAAGAAAAAATCCTGATGGAGAGTTCAATCAGGAATTTGGTTCTCCTGTTATTAATGGAGATGGTTATATTTATCGTTTTGATCTGACAGAGGCTGGAAAAGTAAAACTAAAAACCCGTTTATTAAAAACACCATGCTTTTATGCTGATATAGCCTCCAGTCCTATTTTAAATCCCAATAATCCATATGCGGATATTGCTTTTAAAAACAGAGGGTTGGCGAGGATGTCTATGAAATTGGGTACAAGAAACCAGATTAATACTGCCATTACACCATTTCGTAAACCTGGAGATGAGCAATCACGCTTGTTGGCTACTTTTGATGCTGGTAGACCTTTTGAATTTGATCCTAAGAGTTTGGATTTGATCACACCAATAGGAGAAAATAAATTTTGGAGAGCAGGTACACCTCCCTTTTTAAATAATCCATTTCCAATGGTTTTAACCACGGCTCATCCTGTCTATGACCCCGAAACCAAAGAAGTATTTAGTGTTAATTTTACTAAAACGACTAAAAATTTACTCAGTGCTACGGAGATTTTTCATTTAATATTTGGTAGTGAAGAAGAAATTGAACGAAAATTAGAAGAGAGAATTAGTAGGTGGGAAGAAATTGAAGATAAAGAACAAGTTGTAAAAGAGGTTAATGATTTCTTTTATGAAGAGGCTTCTGAAGAAGAGCCAAAATCAATTTGGGATAAGCTAAGAGGCTGGTATTGGAACTTAATAGGGAGACATTTTTCTAATGAGGATGCAGTTTATCTAATACAGTGGACAGGCGCCAGAAATCCTAAGTCCTATAAAATTGTTAATGAGAATGGATCGAACATTCAGATTCAGCATAATATGCATCAAATTGGTTTCACTAGAGATTATGTTCTCTTGGCAGATACCAATTTTAAATTCACGCTAGATGTGATGTTAAACAATCCATTTCCTAATAATGAAAGGATTGATTCTTTTTTGCGGGAGTTATTGGATGGGGCTCAGAATGATTACTCAACACTTTATATTGTACACAGAAAAGACTTATTGCCCGATAATACAGAAATAAGAGCTCATAAGGTTGTGCTTCCAGTAGAAATCGTTCATTTCTCAGCAAACTATGAAAATCCAGATGGAGTAGTGACTTTACATGCAGCGCATAATTGTAGCGCATGTCCTGCTGAATGGATAAGATATTATGATGAATGTAAATTACATAATAAGCCAATAGACCCTCAAAGGGTTGGGATGTTGGCAGTAGGAGAGATGGACATCGGTAAAATAGGAAAGATTGTTATAGATGTTGAAAACCGAGATAATCTGGAAGATAAGACTGTTTTTTTGCATTTGGAAGGGAAGCCAGGTGAGAAGGATCCAGGACCGCATACCTGGGGGATCGGATTATATACTTATCGGGATATGCTTTCTCCCGATAAGAATGTAGAGGAGATCAAACACATTTTCTGGCAGGCTTATGGTTTGGATGATCAACTTTTGACCGACTTTATGTACAGGCTTTATCAGGATCCAAAAAGAAATCGTGTATATAGTGCTGAACAAATGCTCGAATTTACCCAAAAGGGAGCACCATTTGTTTTGGAGACGGTTGAAACTAATTCGATGAAAGTAACAGATCACTACAGTTTTCCTAAAGATACCTATATGTGGTCTTTGCAGTTTGTGCCTAGTAAGTTGCAAAATAATGATATTCCTGAAACCTTGAATGGTTATATTTTATGTACAGTAATCGGTGAAGAGAAAGATAATTCTCAAATTAATTCTTACTTCTCAGAAATATGGATATTTGATGCTTCTGATTTGAAGAAAGGTCCTGTGTCTAAGCTACATCATGATAAATTGCAGTTCGCCTTTACCATTCATTCTGTTTGGGTAAAGCAAGCATCTGAGGTGAGTGTACCTGATTACAAAATAGATATAAAACAAGATTACGATGAGCAAATAAAACACATTAAACGTAGGTGGTTACGTAGGAAAGTGCAATCATTAATGAAGATGCACGTTTATCCTCATTTTCGATAAATGATTTTTATTTTCAAAGTTAGTGTGTTAATCTCGTATTTGATTTATATTAGACATAAATGAAACTCAATTTAACAGATAGTTTTGGTATTAATTTGAATAAAGCCTGGAAAGAGGAGTATAAACGTATAGGCCATGTTTATGCGCGATGGGGTGCTATATTGGTTATTTTTTTATTTCCACTTAGCACAATTCCGGAGTTGTCTATTGAAAAACCTAATATAAACCTTTGGTATACTTTTAGATATGGACCATCGGTCATAGTGGGGATTGTGTTTTTATTGCATCAAAAGTTCAGGTTTAGTCATGAACTATTGTTTGAAATTATTGCCTTTTGTTTGTTTACGTCTGCTGCCTATATGGTAGATTGTTCTGATTGGATGACCTATGTTATTTCCATGACCACTGTATTCATCACTAGTGCTGTTTTGGTTATTCTTCGTCCTTTTTATTTTGTAATAAATTTCTTTGTTGTTTTTCTTATTCAAATTTTAGTGCACATGTTTTTTTGTGATGCTGGGATATTGGATTATTTCCTTCTGAAAGGTGTGAATATCCTGATTGTAGTTGGATTAGCAGCTTTTTCAATTGCGTCCTTTAGATACTACATCATGAAAAATAATTTCATGCACCGAGTAGCATTGCAAGAAGCTCATTTTGAATTACAAGAAAGAAACCAAAGTTTGATAAAGGCTCAAAAGGATTTAAGATTTAAAAGTGACCTAGTTTCTGAACAAAATGAGGAGCTTAAAGTGCAAAAGGAGGAAATCCTTTCCCAACGAGATGCAATGCAATCTCAAAAAGAATTTATAGAAAAACAGAATGGAGATATCATTGGAAGCATTCGATATGCTCAGAGAATACAATCTGCAATGTTGCCAACGAATGCATACATAAAGAAAATGCTTTCAAATTCTTTTGTGCTATTCCTTCCGAGAGATATTGTATCAGGAGATTTTTATTGGGCGGCAGAAATTAAGGGGAAGAAAATTATAGCAGCTATTGATTGTACGGGTCACGGAGTTCCTGGTGCTTTTATGTCATTGGTAGGAGATACCAATATGAATCAAATTGTTCTTCAAGAAGGCGTTACAGATCCAGCAGAAATATTGAATAAGCTTCACTTGGGAGTAAGTAATTATTTAAAACAATCTGAGAATGAAAACGAGGATGGCATGGATGCGGCTATTGTAGTAATTGATGAAAAAGAGAAATCTGTGCTTTTTGCTGGAGCTAAAAGTCCTTTAGTAATGGTGAATGAACAACAGGGAATTGAGGTTATTAAAGGTGATAAAATGTCCATTGGGGGGAAACGAAAAATTAATAAAGAAGATGAGTTTACTTCTCATTCTATTAGATACAATCCTAAAAATACTTATTATATATTCTCTGATGGTTTTCAAGACCAATTTGGTGGGTCAAAGGATAAGAAATTCATGATTCGTAGATTAAGGACATTACTTCAGGAAGTTTCTGTTAAAGAAATGGCGGATCAACATTATATTTTAAATAAGCGATTTGAAGAATGGAAACAGGGTTATAGCCAAACAGATGACGTGCTATTAATAGGCTTTAAGCTTAATTAGGATTTTTACATATTTTCCTTAGGCTAGTGTAGCTTTTTTATCTAAAGTTTTAGTAATTTTAATGTATGGAAGATTACAAAATCCTCATTTATATAGTCCTTTCAATTCTCTATTTCCTATTTAAAGGAAGGGGTAAAAAGAAAAAGCCTGTAACCCGGAAAAAAGCTGAGCCCCAATCCTCCGAGCAAAATTCAGGCGAAAAGAGAAGACCCAAATCTTTTGAAGAATTACTGGCCGAATTAAGTGGTGAAAACCCCTCAAAAGAGCCTTATCAAGATGAGGATGAAATATTAGGTGAAGGTGATGAAATTAAGCCATTATCCGATAAGGTTGATGAAAGACCTTTGAATCAGGAGGTAAGTCAAGAGGAGTATGAAAATGCTGATGAAACCTTAAAAGAACTTTATAAAAAGGGTGAAAAATTAAAAAGTATAGATGAATTAGTAGATATTGAAGAGGTTACAACTCAAAGCAACAGATTTAAAGAATTTGATGAAACTGTGGATGAAAATTCATTTGCCAGGGAAATAAGAGAAGGCTTGTCGGATCCTGAAAGTGCTAAAAAGGCAATTGTTTATGCAGAAATCTTTAATCGGAAGTATTAATGCTTACTTCATAAAGTTTATATTCCTTAACAACCCATTCATTTTTCCAAGATTTTTCTAGTTGTACATCTAATAATATTTTCTGTTTTTTCTCATAAAATAATTTTGAATTTTGATAGGATAACAACACCTTGGCCGTTGATTTTTTCATATCAAATTCAGCTATTTTTATAAAAGAATTATTATCAAATTCATTTACCTTCCTTTCAGAAATTATTTTTACTTTGTGATCTCGAATTTTAAGGTCTATTTCATTATTTTTTAATTCAGAAAATCCCATCATCAATATATTATGGTCAATATTACTCCCTAAAAATCTAGGTTCAGTTGCAATGTATTTTTGAAATTCCTCTATATTGAAAACGGTTTGTAATACAGATTGCTGTTGATCTTCAGGTTCGATCTCGATAAAAGGAGTAACAAGAAATATAAAATATAGGCTTATTAAGTAATTCATTTTTCTTTGTCATTTAAGTCATTAAATATAACTAAAACTAATGAAGTTGAGTAAGTATTATCATATTAAATCAAATTGAAGTACTTTATAGGTTATAATTAATTTATTACAAACCTAATTGGAATAACTCTTCTAGACCGAACAGTTATACCGTTTTGTTTTCCTGGAATCCAATCTCCATTATTTTTAAGTATTTCAACTGCCAATTCATCACAACCGGCTCCAATGCCTTTCACAGCTTGAACATTACTTAAGCTACCATCTTTTTCAATCACAAATTGGATGTAGACCACACCTTCTATCCCCATATTTATAGCTTGTTGAGGGTAATTGCCTTCTAGGTCATCACTAATGGCATCATAAAAGGCTTGGATTCCTTCTTGAGGTTCTGCCTGATCTTCTACTATCGAAAAGATTTTATTTCCTGGCACCTCACTATTTTCCAATGCGTCATTATCGGGAACAGTAATGGTCTCTTTTTTTATAATAACCTCTTCAGTAGGATTTAGATCACAAGAGAAAATTAAGCTGATGAAAGCAAAACTGATAGCAACCAAAAAAGGCTTGCTTTTAGAATTTTTGTTGCTATCAAGCATATTTAATCTGTTCAATATGGTGGGTTTTGCAAAATAGCTTACAAATTGAAGTTGATTTTGATTAAGAGTTTGATGAATTAAGAGCTGTGCATAATTTGTTTTTTCAGTATCCTTACAAGCATATTCATCAGCTAAAAATTCATGATTTTCAACTACATATTTTTTTATTTTTTTATTCAATGGATTAAATATTAATAAAGAGGAAAGTAATTCAACCCAAATAATATCAAAAAAATGGAGTGTTTTTCTGTGAGCCTCTTCGTGTTTTATAATAACTTCTTTATTTTCATCATTCTGGAGTCTTAAAGGAAGAAGTGTTTTATTTAAGAAAGTAAAAGGAGGGATGTCTTCTTCTACCCAATATATTTTCTTTTTGAAATCGAAACGTGCGAAACGGTGAAGTAATTTAAATCGGTGATAACTTTTACCAAACTTTACCAGAAAAATTATAACTGAAATGGAAATAAAAATAGCATAAATCCATGGTAATAATACTTCCAAATTCAAAATACTGCTTTCCAAAGCTAGTTGATTATTAGAAATAGTTGCTTTGGTAGTACTGCTACTTAATAATGATGGGTCAACAAATGTGATGTTTTTAAAAAGTTTAAATTCTAGCAAAGGGGCAATAATGCTTACCCCGTATATTGCCAGAAGATAAAAACGATTAAAGATAAAGCTTTTCTCATTTCTCAATACGAAATGATAGATTCCACCTAAAATCAAAAATAGCAAATGGGCTTTTAGAATGTAAATTAAGGTTTCCATGATAGTTTACTTTTGCTTTTTCAAATGCTTCATCACTTCATCCAATTCTGCTGTACTGAGATTTTCCTCTTTAGCAAAGAATGAAGCCATATTAGCAAATGAACCTTCAAAATAACCATGGATAAGCTTTTTTAAGCTTTGTTTTTTATATTCATCCTTCTTTAATAAAGGATAGTATAAATAGCTTTTGCCTGTCTTTTCATGCCCAACTACTCCTTTTCTTTCTAAGATTCGGATAATGGTGCTTACGGTATTATAGGCTGGTTTGGGCTCAGGTAAAGTTTCTAAAACTTCTTTTACATAAGCCTTCTTCAAGTCCCATAGCTTATGCATGATTTGTTCTTCTGCTCTGGTTAATACTAACATAATTTTTCCCTATTAAATGTTTAAAACTCCAATATAAAACTAATGGGTTAGTTCCGCAAATGAAATTATCAATATTTTCAGAAAAATTTAATATTATTTAGAAAAGAGTCAGGAATTATATTAATCGGCATCATTATTATTGCTTGCCATATTATAATTTTTATTTTTTAAGAAAATTAGCCGGTCATCTTTTCCCACTTCTTCAGGATAGCCTGAAATGATTTGAAGTTTCTTTTCAGAAGTAATTATGAAAAGTGGAATAATGGTTTTACCCTTTTCCTCTAGAAACTCCTCATATTCAGACTCTCCATAAAATTTCACTTCTGATATTTCGCTGTTTTGTCTGATTAAATGATTAAGGCTTAAATAATCCAACCTGGATTTAAATAATACATTTTTGGGCAAAGGCAAATTCTCATTATCTGCTTCCTCTTTACTTACAATTCTGTAAGTATTCTCCATTCCTAATTCACTGTCGAACCAACTCAATGCGAGAGAATTAATACCAGAATTACTGGTCACAGCCATCATCTTTCCGATTTGTGATAAATCAACCTCTTCAAATATTTCTTCCGACAGTATATTTCCTTCATATACTTGCAAATTGAGTTTTCTTGCTTCATTCACATTATGCTTTGCTGTATCAGCTAATAATACATAAAAGCCTTCTTTTTTAAGAAATAGAGCCAATTTTTTTGCGATTTCATTCGCCCCTACAAATAATACTCCTTGTGGTTCCTTTCGTAATACGCCTAACCATTTCCCAACATATTTTGCGCTTGTTCCTTGAATAATTACAGTACCAATTATCACTAAGAAAACAAGGGGTAAAAGCAATTCAGCTTCTGATTTTAAAGCTTCGCTAGTAGTATCAGAACTTAGCAGGTCAAGTGAGAATAGTGAAGCTACTGCTGCTGCAACAATACCTCTTGGACCAATCCATGCAATAAATAATTTTTCTTGCCAGCGAAGTGTAGAACCTATAGAGCTAAGCCAAACTCCTAATGGTCTCAATATTAAAATCACTACGGCAAATAAAACTAAACTACGGGTTCCTAATTGTTCAATTTGCACAATATCGATTCTACTTGAAAGTAGAATAAATAGAAGCGTAACTAAAATGAGACTGATATCTTCTTTGAAGGAAAGTATTTTTTTGAAATCATCTAATTTCAAATTGGCTAATACTATTCCCATTATGGTGGTGGCCAATAATCCTGCTTCTTTTTGTAATAAATCAGAAACTGAAAATACTAATATTACAGTACCTAAGGTGATAACATTTCTAAGATAATCAGGAATTTTATTTTTGCTGATAATATACCAAATCAATACTGCACCAAATCCACCTATAAAAAAGCCTACTGAAATGGTTGTAAAGAAATCTTTAAGTGCCTCTATTGTATAGTATTCACCATTAGATGAACTTTTAATGAATTCATAAACTAATACGGCTATTAATGCACCTAATGGATCTATTAAAATACCTTCCCATTTAAGGATTGTATTGACTTTTGCATTTGGTCGAACATTTCTTAAGATTGGTAGTACTACCGTTGGCCCTGAAACAATAATCAAACCGCCAAATAATAAGGCCATTGATAAACTTAAATCAAGAATAACAACTGCGGCAATGGTTCCTCCTATAAAAGTTATGATTACACCAACTATAAGTAAGTTTCTTACTGTACTGGCTACTGTTCTAACTTCTTTTAAATTAAGGGTTAAACCACCTTCAAAAAGTATAACTCCTACTGAAAGCGATACAAATGAAAATAGTAAATCACCTGAAAAGATCTGATCACCATCAATAAGTTTGCTGCCTTCAGGAGTGAAGAAAGTAGAAATTGGTCCCACTAAAAGTCCAATTAAAATTAGAGGAAGAATGGCCGGTTGTTTTATCTTCCATGCTAACCATTGAGCAAATACCCCTAATACTAAAATGCTTGCTAATTCTATCATTTTGTAAGAATTCTGATTAAATCAATTCTAAAAATAAAGATTAATAACTGTATTAATAATTTAAAGTTACTTTAATTTTAGGATCATTAAAGGAGTGAAAATGAAAATAGAAATAATATAATTTAAATTAGATTATTTTGATTTATAAAAAGCAATTAACCTAATTGCTTTTGAGAGATATTAGCTGCGCTTTTTGATTTATTTGAGCTAGGATTATTCTGTCTAAACAAGCATAAATGCATTGTTGTAAAGTACTATAACAATTCAATTAGCTTGAAATTCACAATATTTTTGAATCTATTGTTCAAATATTAATTAGAAAAGAAAATTATTTAGATTTTCTTAAAAAGTTAACGATTCCGGATCTAATTGTTCTATTGATTGATATTATAATCTTTAATATAATTGAGGTATTTGAATATTCTATGCGGATATTGCTAAATAATTCACATAATTTAGTCTTCATTCTATGAATTTCAACAATAAAATGGCAAAAAACCCATGGAAGCTTTTAAATACCAAACTTCAATATGATAATGCTTGGATCAGGGTTGAAGAGGATAATGTAATCAATCCTAGTGGTGGTGATGGGATTTATGGAAGGGTCCATTTTAAAAATATAGCAGTGGGTGTTATTCCTATAGACAAAGACGGAAATACTTGGCTGGTAGGGCAATATAGATATCCTCTCGATGAATATAGCTGGGAAATTCCTGAAGGAGGTTGTCCGGTTGGTGAGCAGGAATTAGATGCCGCCAAAAGAGAATTAAAAGAAGAAACAGGTTTAATAGCTAACCATTGGGAAGAATTTTTAAGAATTCATACAAGCAATTCTGTATCAGATGAAAGGGGAGTCGTTTTTTTAGCAAAAGATTTAATAAAAGGAACAACCCAGTTTGAAGATACAGAAGACCTTAAAATTAAAAAGCTTCCCTTAGAGGAAGCCTTTCAAATGGTATTGGATGGTAAAATAACAGATAGCATTAGCATGGCTGCTCTTCTGAAATTAAAAGTCTTAATAACGAATTGAAATATAGTTTAAGTTGTGATTTGATGAAGAGCTGCAATTAAATTTTCATTCTCTTTTTCAGTTCCTACAGCTATTCTCAAACAATTATCACAGAGTTTAATGTTTGATCTATCACGCACCACAATGCCTTTCTCAATCAGTTTTTGATAGATGGATTTTGCATCATTGATTTTAACTAATATGAAATTTGCATCTGTTGCATAAACTTTTTTCACTCCAGGAATATCTTGTAATTCTTGATTGAGTTTATCTCTTTCAGCTAAAATTTCTTTTACTTGTTTATCAAATGCATCTTTTTTAGTAAGAGAATCAGATACCAGTTTTTGACTTGGTCCGCTGATATTATAAGGTGGTTTTACTTTGTTTAAAATTTTAATTAATTCCGGATTAGCAAAGGACATCCCTAATCTGGCAGAAGCCAATCCCCAGGCTTTACTTAAAGTTTGAAGAATCACTAGATTCGAATGATTTTCTAATGTGTGAATCCATGATTTTTGTGCAGAAAAATCAATATAAGCTTCATCAATAATCACTACCCCATTGAAATTTTCAAGTAAATTCTGAATATCATCTTTTCTAATACTATTTCCTGTAGGATTATTTGGTGAACAAATAAATAACATTTTGCTGTGAGAATTAGCCGCTTCTAAAATAGCATCTACATCAAGTTGGTAGTCCTCGGTTAGTGAAACTTCAATATTTTCCACATTATGAATAGAAGCTGATACTTTATACATTCCATAAGTAGGAGGGCAAGTAATTATATTTGATTCTCCTCCTTTACAGAAAACCCGGAACAATAAATCAATTGCTTCATCACTTCCATTTCCTAAAAATATATTCTTTGTAGAAATTTCTTTTATCTCAGATAATTGATGCTTTATATCTTTTTGCAGAGGATCAGGATAGCGATTCCAGCTTTGTTGTTCCTCATCAAATGGATTTTCGTTAGCATCCAGAAACACTTTGGCATCACCTGAAAATTCATCTCTTGCAGATGAATAGGCTTGCAAACTCAATATATGAGGAAGAACTAAATCCTTCCAATTTAACGTATTGCTCATTTCAGCAAATTATTTATTTTTTAAACTATTCAATCGAACGGTCACCGCATTTTTATGAGCGATTAAAGATTCTGCCTCTGCCATGATTTCTACATGTGGGCCTAAGTTTTGCAATCCTTCAGCTGTAATTTCCTGATAGGTGATATTTTTCACAAAACTGTCTAAGGAAACACCACTATAGGCCCTTGCAGAGCCATTTGTTGGTAAAGTATGATTTGTGCCTGATGCGTAATCGCCAGCTGATTCAGGTGTGTAATAACCTAAGAATACGGAACCTGCATTCTCTATTTGATCGGCAATTTCCCTTGCGTTTTTTGCCAGTAAAATCAAATGTTCAGGTGCATATAAATTGATTAAATCGATACATTCTTTTTCATCCTTAAGGATAATTACAGCGCTATTCTGTAAGCATCTATCTGCTATTTCCCAACGTGGTAATTCACTCAATTGATGATAGATTTCTTTCTGTAATGCTCCCAGCATATCAGTAGAAGTAGTAACAAAAATTACTTGACTATCGACCCCATGTTCCGCCTGAGAAAGTAAGTCAGCTGATATGAAAGCAGGGTCTGCTTTATCATCAGCATAAACTAATACTTCTGAAGGACCAGCAGGCATATCAATCGCTACGGCCTCTAAACTAGCCAGTTGCTTTGCAGCAGTTACATACTGATTACCAGGGCCAAATATTTTGTCCACTTTTGGTATACTTTCAGTTCCATAAGCCAATCCAGCTATTGCTTGAGCACCCCCAACTTTAAAAATTTTGGTTATTCCTGCTACTTCAGCTGCATAAAGAATTGCCGGGTGAATATTTCCTTCTTTATCTGGTGGACTGCATAATACAATCTCTTTGCAGCCTGCTATTTTTGCAGGGATTGCCAGCATTAAGACTGTACTGAAAAGAGGAGCGGTTCCGCCCGGGATGTAAAGCCCAACTTTTGGTATAGCCACTGATTTTCTCTCACAAAGTACGCCAGGCATGGTCTCAATTTTCAGTGGAGCGATTTTTTGGGCTTCATGAAATTTAAAAATATTATCATGGGCAACTTTGATAGCCTCTTTCAATTTATCAGAAACCTTTGAGGAAGCAGATTTAATTTCATCCTGGCTTACTAATAAATTATTTAGTTCAATTCCATCAAATTTTTTAGTGTAAGCTTTTAGAGCGCTGTCACCTTTGCTTTGAACCTCGTCCATAATGGGTTGGACCACCTTTCGAATATTGGAAAGCGATTCTGTAGGTCTTTTTAATAGTTTTTCCCAGTTTTCCCTTTTGGGATATGTATAATCCTTCATAATTTTTTAATCAAGCTTAGCTTACGACACTTTAAAGCCTTCCAGAATTAATATTGTAGCAATTTTAAAATTAGCCATTATGCCCACTATTTGTGAAGAAAACCTGGAAGGCTTCGTTTCTCCATTTTTTTAAATCATTTTTCCCTGCCAATTAAATCTGTCAGGTTTGAATTTAAAATTTCAACAAAAGTTTTTATTAAAAGCTGTACTTTAAAGTTGGAAACCTGACAGGTTTCTTCCACATAAGTATTCTCAAACAATCATTTTCTCTATTGGAGCAACCAATATTCCCTGAGCACCTGCTTCTTTTAACTTTTCTATTACTTCCCAAAACTCATCTTCTTTCACTACTGAGTGTAAAGAACTCCAGCCTTCCATTGCTAACGGTAAAACGGTAGGACTTTTCATCCCTGGTAATAAACTGATGATTTCATCGATAGAATCGTTAGGAGCATTTAATAAAATATACTTATTGTTTTTACCTGCCTGCACAGATTCCATTCTGAACAACAGTTGATTTAAAGTTTTCACTTGATCAGCCGATAAATTTTTTCCTGAAATAAGTACAGCTTCTGATCGCATAATCACATCAGCTTCTTTTAAGCCATTGCTCAATAAAGTGCTTCCAGAACTCACGATATCACAAACGGCATCTGCTAAGCCTATGCTTGGGGCAATTTCAACAGAACCGCTGATTTCATGAATTTCGGCATTTACATTATTCTTTTTTAAATAGTTACCTAAAATTTTAGGGTAGGAGGTAGCAATACTTTTTCCATCCAGTTCTTTGATGTTTTTATAATCCCAATTTCGGTCAACACCAATAGATAATCTACATTTAGAAAAGCCTAATTTTTTTACAAGCTTAACGTCATTATCATATTCAACTAATACGTTTTCACCCACTATTCCTAAATCAGCCACTCCGTCTTCCACATATCCGGGTATATCATCATCTCTTAAAAATAGAAATTCAATTGGAAAATTATCGGCTGAAGCTTTCAATTTACCCTTTCCGTTACTGAATTTTATTCCGCATTCTTTAATTAATTTGAGTGAGTCTTCGCTTAACCGACCTGACTTTTGTATAGCAATTTTTAATGTGTTCATCTTTAATTTTTGAGATTTAAAAATAGTATTTAACTAAGAGATTTTCTAAGGAATTGTTTTATGATTTTCCCTAAAATAAAATAAATGTGCAGATACCTGCTTATGGCGATATAGTGATTTTTTCCTCTTAAAAAGAGGAATGATGGAATACATGAACAGCATGAAATGCCTGAGAAGCATTTTGCTTTGAAAGGATATGTATTGTTTTGTTGTTCATGTAATGCAAATGTAATAAGCTTTTTTTAAATAGCTAGTATTTCTACAAGGGTATTGTGAATTTTTACAAAAAAGTAACCTTGGTATAAAGACTTATTGATTCATAAAATAAAATTATCTATTTTAGAATCATGAGAAGGATAGATGCATTATTAGAAGAATACGGAGCAAGTCATAAAAATGAAACCAACAAAATGGTTCACTGGATTTGTGTACCCTTAATATTTTGGAGTGTGGTGGCACTTTTATACTCTATTCCCAATGATATGTTGACCTATGCATTTGGTGTAGGTTATTTTGATAATTGGGCAGTAGTCGTTTTAGGTATAGTTTTAATTTATTATATCAGTTTATCGATTCCCCTTTCCTTTGGAATGGTGGCTTTTGCCATTTTATGTATTGCTGTAGCTCGCTGGGCAGACCAATTGACTTTTCTGCCTTTGTGGGGAATTGCTTTAATCGTATTCTTCTTGGCTTGGATCGGCCAATTCTGGGGGCATAAAATCGAAGGAAAAAAGCCTTCATTCTTGAAAGATTTACAATTTTTGTTGATTGGGCCAGCTTGGCTGATGCATTTTATTTATAGAAAAATTGGCGTGAAGTATTGAATTCATTCATACTTTTCTTCGGACTGATCTTAATATATTAATCCTTCAATCTTCTTTGCTTCTTCTTCAAATTTCCCTTTAAGTGATTGCTTAATGCCTAAAGTGGCGGTGCAGGTTTCGGTAAATTCTTGATTTTTGATGTCTGCTTCAAATTCGGATATTAGGCGCATTACCTCATTGGTGATTTCATAACCATACTTAATATCATAAATTTCTTCAATAGTTACTTCAATTAGCTTAGAAGCTTCTAATGCTTCAAAAGCAGCTGTTTTATACGCGTTGATTAATCCCGGAACACCCAGTTTTGTACCTCCAAAATATCGAACTACCACAATTAGGACTTCGGTTAAGTTTTTAGATTTAATCTGTCCTAAAATAGGATCGCCTGCAGAATGATTGGGTTCTCCATCATCATTGGCTCTCAGTTTATCTTCTGATAAAAAGTAAGCATAGCAATGGTGGCGGCCATCATGATATTGCTTTTTTACTTCCTCCAATTTTTCTTTTACTTCTTCTTCATCTTTTACTCGAAAAGCCAATCCAATGAATTTACTGCCTTTTTCTTTGTAAAATCCTTCCCCACCTTTAGAAATTGTATAGAAATAGTCCTTCATTTATTCTTATAAGTGTTATAAAGTATTGCTCAAATTAGAGGATTTTGAGCAATTTCAGTTTAAAACTATCATTTATTGCATCATAAAAAGTATTTTTACCTCTATGAGGCAAAACTATCAAATTTCAGAGGAAATCTCTTCTCAATTGATGGAAGAAACATTGGGTTTCCCACTTTTTGCTTTCCATAAGAAATTGATATGCAGCTTACATTTCGAAATCACTAATTTTGAATGCTAAGGTATTGGAATAAATATCATCATAGCATTTGGAGTGGTCTCCTATTAGTAATTCGTACTGGTGCTGGTTTTGGAGCTCAAAAGTTAGTAGCCATTTTTTATGGACCTGCAGGAACTACACTTTTTAGTCATTTTCAAAATCTTGTATCATTGTTTACTCAGCCCATTCAAGATGCCGTTGCCAATGGCTTGATAAATGCTTTTCCCAAGAAATCATTACAAAAGATCCAGGTAGTGGGTGCTGCTATTATTATATTAGCTCTTTTAGCTTTATCAACTGGTCTTGTTTTATTGATTAGCAATCAGTTTAAGCAAAGTTATTTTTCTTTTAGTCTGCAAAATTGGCTGTTGATTATTCCTTCCATATTTCTTTTTTGTTTTGGCTTGATAGTTTCGGCTATATATGTAATTCAAAAGAAACTAAAACTATATTCCATTATTCTTTCGATTCAATGGCTGATATTTATTCTTTCAGTTTTATATTTTGATCTAGAACTTAATCAATTCTTAATTTTCTGGTTATGCTTACAATCACTTTTTTCTATCCTTTTCCTTATTCCAGTTTATTCATATCTAAAATTCAATTTTCAAATTGATAAAAGAGTATTAGACCATTTCAAGCAGTTTCTTATCATGGCTCTAACGATTTGGGTAAGTAGTAAATGGGTTAGTTATTATATTCGTGAATTTTCCATTCAAGAATTTGGCACGATCCAAACTGGATTATGGCAGTCTGTTGTACGGATTTCAGAAGGCTATAGAGGGCTCGTGATTAGCTTTTTATTTTTGACCTTATATCCCATGATTTCTAAGAAATTAGCAAGCTCTAATTTAAACCTTGGTAATTTGAAGAAATATTATTTATCTTATCTGATATTTTCCTTTGTTTTTCTCTTTTTTGTCTATCAGTTTAATGAATTCATTCTAAAGACTTTATATGATGTTCAGTATTTGGAAGCAAGCAATCTTTTTGAATTTCAAATCATAGGAGATATTTTTGCTTTTTTAGCATTTCCTTTTTCAATTTATTTGATTGCTGCAGTTAAAACCAAGACTTATATCATCACCGAATTAATAAGTGCAGTAATATTTGTAACTTTAATTGTTATGAAGTCTGATATAGGGATCGAAATATTGGTTTATGCGCACGTCATTCGATTTATTTGTTATTCAATAATTGTTTCTCTTATTGGTGTAAAAGGTTTAAGAAATGCCCGTTAAAGTTGTAGTAATTTGTTTGTGCTTTAATCATGAAAAATATGTTGAAGAGGCAATGAAGTCTGTTTTGGCCCAAACTTATCCGACTGAATTAATAGTAGTTGATGATGATTCGAATGACAACAGTATCCAAAAAATTACAAGCTTTGTAAAACTTCATTCTGATATTAATATTAAGACTCTTTTTTTTGAGAAAAATGTCGGTAATTGTAAAGCATTTAATTCTGCATTAGAATTAATTAATGCAGATTATATAATTGATTTAGCAGCAGATGATATTTTGTTACCCAATCGGGTAGAGGAAGGAGTGAAAAATATGGAAACCTATAAAGAGGCTGCTGTAAATTTCACTAATGCTAATTATATTGATGAAAAAGGTTTATATATAAAGTCTCATTATGCTGTAAGTAAGAGCGGTAAGTCTTTGAAAGATGTGTCAGAAGGAGAATTGTTTACTCAGATCTTAGAGCGCTACTTTATTTGTCCACCAACTTTAATGTTTAGAGCTTCTTTTCTCAGAAAAGTAGGGGGCTATGATGAAGAATTGGCTTATGAGGATTTTGATGTAATGCTGAGGCTTTCTCGCTTTCATCCATTTACTTATGCCGATAAAATTTTGGTTGAGAAAAGGAAATTATCTAATTCTTTATCAACTAATCAGTATAAAAAAGGAAATAAACAATTGAGTTCAACCTTAAAAATTTGTCTTAAAGCTTTTGAAATGATTGAAAATAAAATGGAGAAAAGAGCTTTGTTAAAGAGATTAATATATGAATCTAAGCAGGCTTTTATCAATAAAAGGTTCTTATTGTTCTCATCATTTATTAGTTTAGGGTTTAAAACCATTTTGCAAAAATGAAGAAAATACTTTTCGTGTGTTTGGGAAACATCTGTCGTTCACCATTGGCAGAAGGATTAATGACCAATAAGATAGTAAAATTAGGTGTAGAGGAACAATTCAAAATTGATTCATGTGGTACTGCAGATTATCATATCGGAGAATTACCTGATGAAAGGACAAGCGAAAATGCAAATAAAAATGGTTTGGAGCTAAAACAAAGAGCAAGACAATTTGAGGCTGCTGATTTCAATAGATTCGACCATATTCTGGTCATGGATAATGCTAATAAAATGAGGATAATTGGTCAAGCTACCTCTGAAGAGCATTTACATAAAGTCCAATTAATGAGAGATTTTGAAACTGATTCAAGTTTGCATGGCACTGACGTTCCCGATCCATACTATGGTGGAAATGAAGGTTTTCAGAATGTATTTAATATCTTGGATAGATGCACTGATAATCTGTTAAACTACCACCTCCAAGCCATCGAAAACTAATTCTTATTTTGTGATTTGTAATTTATACTACTTATTTTATACGGTTTTAATTCGTACATTAAGAAATTCATAATTCGTAATTAATTATCCCACCAGCTTCTTCGTCTGTTTAATTTTAAATCCTGAAGGATAGAAGCTTTTACTCCAATATCTACGCTAAAGGATTGAAATCTACCAAATGGAACCCAGTTTGCATTTATTTGCCAGCAATGTAGGTTTCTGAAAATATTGATAGAGGTTTGTGTAAAGTCTTCTCTCTGGAAATCGTAACCTGAAGTAAACCCAACTTTCCAGTTTTCAGTAAAATTGATGTCACCACTAAAATTCATGGTTTGTTGAATCGTAGCTTCCTCAAAACCTTGTTTGCTCCATCTGATGTTATATCGAACTCTTAAATTCCAAGGAACGTCAAAATCGACATACATATCTGGATTATTAGCAAGTGCTTGAACTTGATCTTCAGAAGCTCCGGCTTGCCTTGCTTGATCTTCTAGACTATTTCTATTTTCATCATCACTCTTTTTTCCTGCAGGATTTAAATTAGTTGATAATGCCACATTAGCAGTCGTTAACCGACCTATTCCTTGACCACCTTCCCATGCATATTGATCTATTTTTCTTTGATATACCTGTTCAGTTCCATCTTTTCTCATGGTAATACTATCCAGAACCATAACGTATGGATCAATTCCTGTTTGAAGGTTGACATCTAATTTTCCATTGAATAGATTAGTTCTGGCATTGATGGAAATTGGAGCAAGTCGAAAAGAATCAGCGATAATATTATAACTTGTAGAAAATGAAAGGTTATCAAATATTTTTACTTTAGTAGGTAAATCAGAAGTGTCATTTTTCTTTTTAATCTTCATTTCTATTGTGTTGGCTAATGATATTCCGATTGTTCCTGATTTACCTCTGCCCGGACTACCATAAACAAAGCCTTCATATTTTGAAAAAATTCGGGTGTTACCCAATGAATCCGTTTGAACTTCTTTATATATACCATATTGCTCATCTCCAAAATCCGGTCTCCAGTTTAAGTTTACGGAGGGTGTCATGATATGACGTACTGCTTTTACTGGTCCATTTTTAGGATAGATAGTACCATAAAGCCGAGTAGTAAAGCCAATTCCTGCACTGTATGAAGATGACCTGCTAAAAGTATTCAGAGTGTCAATCACTACGGTATTCAAGGAGTCGCTGTAACGATGATTAAGTTCTCTTAAGTACCAAACTTCATCATAATTAAAACTAGGACTAGCCGTAATGAATTTCAAAAGATTAAATGATGTTGAAACCGGTATTCTATGACGACCTCCATTATTTGCTCTTTCCAATAAATAAGGAAGGTTCTCTTGACTAAAATCTGCTATACTATCTTTTCGTGCTTCTGGCCCTACTCTGCCGATATTATTTGTTATTCTGTTGGTTGAAGTAAAGTTATAAGAGTAGTTCATCTTTGATAACCAATCTAAGCCTTTTACATTCACAGCCTTAAAAGGATATTGTCTGTTCATGTTTAAAGCAACTTCTGGCAATAGAATATCAATTTCGTTGGTTCTAATATTTTGATTATGTCTTGCACTTATAGCATAATTGAAAGGGGTGCCTTGAATTACATTGGAATAGGATATATTGGAATTGAAATTCGCATTTACCTGTTGTTGATAATTTTGAGTAGGGTTGTTTTGATTAAAGGAAGAAGTACCACCATTTACTGAGGCAGAAAATCGTCCAGTTCCTTTTGATTCAGGGCGGTGTGACCATTGCACCCAAAAATCTCTAGAAATTGCTGAATCTGCCTCTGTTTCACCAACACGTTGTTGATTGAATCGGATACTCAGGTTTCCGTTATAACTATAGCGCTTTTTATAATTAGAAGCTACAGAAACACCATAACTTCCTTTAGAATAAATTTCACCTCGGATGGCCATGTCAGCATATTCATTAATTGCCCAGTAATATCCACCATCTCTTAAGAAGAATCCTCTTCTATTTTCTTCACCATAAGTTGGAAATAGTATTCCAGATGTTTTATTATTAGGCATTGGAAACATCCCGAAAGGAAATAAAAAGGGAGTAGGAAGTTCTGTGATTTCTAAATTAAAAGGTCCGGCTAAAATTTTGTCTCCGGGAATTAGTTTGATTTTATTGGCTGCAATTCCAAAGTGCGGATGTTCTAAATTACAGGTAGTGTATAAAGCATGGTCACTAAACATTTCATCTTTTTCATTCTTTTTTGTCCAATTTGAATGCATAAAAGCCTCACCTTGCTGGGTAACCACTCCTTTAATGATCGCTTTTTTTGTGTCAAAATTATAGACAATTTGATCCGTTTGATAAACTTGGCCTTTATCTGTAAACACAGGTTTGCCCGTTATTTTATCAGTAGTATCTTTTAGCCCGCTGGCATCTAAAATTTTTGTGTTATAGTTTACTTTAATTTTGTCTGCATCTAACTTTATATCACCATAATCCACATGAGCATCTTTATACATAATGATGTCCTGTGTTTTTAAGTTAAAGTTTATAGAGTCCTTGGCATTGTAATTGACAGTGGTTTCTATATCACCTTTCTTTTTAACTTTAACAGAGTCAGTAGATGCTGTTATTTTTGAATCTGCAAGGGTTGAGGAAGTAGAATCAGTAAGGATCTGAGAAGAGTCAGATTTCTGAATTACAGAATCAGCTTCTTGAGCAAAACCGAAAAATGGTGCAACAATTATGAAAATACTTAAAATATACCGCCTCAAATTATTCTGTGGATTTTTCCGATTTGATGTTTTTTTGCAATCTTTGTGTAAAATTATACTTTTCAAATTTAACAACCGAAAGATTGTGAAAAATATTACCATCCTTTTTACACTTACGCTTTTGATGGTCCTTGGCTCATTCACAAATCTTAACAAACCGTCATATAAAGTTGATAAGGTTGTGATAGATGCTGGACATGGTGGCAAAGATAGTGGTACACGAGGCGTAATGTCAAAAGAAAAAGACATAGCTTTGGAAATAGCCTTAGAACTAGGTGAGATTATTAAAGAATATTTACCTGATGTTGAAGTCATTTATACTAGAACTAATGATAATTTTATTGAGCTAGATGAACGCTCGAACATCGCAAACAAAAATGGTGCCGACCTATTTTTATCTATTCATTGCAATGCAGTAGATTATAGTGATAAAGTACACGGCACGGAAACATGGATAATGGGACTTCATAAATCTGAAACGAATCTAAATGTGGCTAAAAGAGAAAATTCAGTAATTTTGATGGAGGAAAATTATGAAGAAAAATATGAGGGTTTTGATCCAAATGATCCGGCTTCACATATTCTTTTCTCTCTATATCAGAATGCATATTTATCAAATAGTTTGAAATTAGCCGAAAAGGTTGAATATCAGTTTGATAAGAGAGTGGGTCGTCATAGTAGAGGTGTTAAACAAGCTGGGTTTGTAGTCCTATTTAAGAGCTCAATGCCTAGTGTACTAATAGAGACTGGCTTCCTTAGTAATCCAAAAGAAGAAAGATATTTGAACGATGAGCTCGGGCAAACGTATATAGCATCTGGAATCTTTCGTGCAGTGAGAGATTATAAAGTCGAAATTGAATCAATGAACTAAAATTATACAACTTTGAAAATAGCTAAAGAAATTAAAGTTGCCTTCTTGGCAATTGTATCAATCGTCATATTTTATTTTGGATTTAACTTTCTTAAGGGGATAGATTTTTTTAATCCTACTAATGAATATTATGCTGTTTATAAAGAAGTAAATGGTTTAACAGCGGCAAATCCTGTGCTTTTAAGTGGATTATCAGTAGGGAGAGTGAGTAAAATTGAAATTCTTCAGGAGCAGGATAATAAATTAAAAGTTTATTTTGAAGTGAGAGAGGATATTACACTAGGTAAAGAGTCTGTTGCTCTTTTAGCTTCTGATATTTTGGGCTCACAAACCATTGTTATTCAAAGAAACAAAGTAACTAACCCTTTGCCGGAAGGAAGTGAGGTCAAAGGAGATATTGAGCCTTCTTTATCTGCTCAAATTCAAGAACAAGCTTATCCTGTTTTGAAAACCGTAGATTCTGTTGGTCAACATTTAAATGCTATTTTAGCTAATATCTCTAAAAACGAAGAAGCAATTCAGAATATAATGTTGAATATAGAGATAACTACCAAAAATTTAGCGAAAATCTCTGAAAAGCAAGCGACCATTAATGCTGTAATTGATGATTTTGAAAAAATATCATCCACCTTAGCAGATGAAAAAAATGGTCTAAAAGCGCTTCTTCAGAAAACAAATGGAATTGCTGATTCAGTGAACGCATTAGAGTTAGCTAAAGTAGTCAATAGACTGGATACTACCTTAATTACCATCAATAATACTGTTGCAGCTATGCAAAATGGAGAAGGAACTGTGGATAAACTTTTAAATGATGATTCTTTATATTTGAATTTGAATCAAACCTTAGTTGATTTGGATGCTTTGCTAATTGATATGAAAGATCAGCCTAAAAAATATGTACATTTCTCTTTATTCGGAAGAAAGGATAAGGATAGGGACAAGGATAAGAAATAACGGAAACACTCAATTAATTATTAAATATACCAGGAAACGACTCAATGGATATCGCATTTAATAAAAACGAAGATCTCAACAAACAAGAGGTAGATAAACTAAAACACAAACTAGAAAAAGTATATTTAGGAGGAGGAGAAAAAAAAATAGCCTCTCAGCACGATAAAGGAAAATTAACCGCTAGAGAACGCATCGATTATTTACTAGATGACGATTCTGAATTCCTTGAAATAGGTGCTTTTGCTGCTGATGGCATGTATGAAGATGTTGGTGGTTGTCCCTCTGCTGGAGTTGTAACAGGAATCGGATATGTGGAAGGAAGACAAGTTGTTGTAGTAGCAAATGATGCTACTGTGAAAGCTGGTGCATGGTTCCCTATGACTGCCAAAAAGAACTTAAGAGCACAGGAAGTGGCAATGGAAAATCGTTTACCTGTTATTTACTTAGTAGATAGTGCAGGAGTTTTCTTACCTATGCAAAATGAAATTTTCCCTGATAAAGAACACTTCGGGAGACAATTTAGAAATAATGCTAAAATGTCCTCTATGGGGATTATTCAAGTAGCTGCTATTATGGGCAGTTGCGTGGCTGGTGGAGCTTATTTACCTATTATGGCAGATGAGGCTATGATAGTGAATAAAACAGGTTCTATATTTTTAGCCGGTTCTTATTTGGTAAAAGCTGCAATTGGAGAAAGTATTGATAATGAAACACTTGGCGGAGCAAGCACTCATTGCGAAATTTCTGGTGTGACTGATAATAAGCATGAAACGGATAAGGATTGTCTGAACGATATTCGAAGAATATTCAATAAAATAGGGAGTTTCGAAAAAGCAGGATTTAGTAGAGAAGAACCTGCAGTTCCGGCAAAAGATGAAAAAGAAATATACGGCATACTTCCTAATGATAGAGTAAAACCTTACGATACTAAAGATATCATTGAAAGATTAGTCGATAAGTCAGAATTTGACGAATATAAAGCCCTTTACGGAAAATCCATTATCTGCGGAACCGCTAGAATTGACGGTTGGGCAGTAGGGATTGTAGCCAACCAAAGAAAGGTGGTGAAAACCAAAAAAGGTGAAATGCAGATGGGAGGAGTAATTTACTCTGATTCTGCTGATAAAGCTGCTCGTTTTATCATGAATTGCAATCAACGCAAAATTCCTTTGGTATTCTTGCAAGATGTAAGTGGATTTATGATTGGGAGTAAATCTGAACATGGAGGCATTATTAAAGACGGTGCTAAAATGGTGAATGCCATGGCAAATTCTGTTGTGCCGAAATTTACTATTGTTATCGGTAATTCCTATGGAGCAGGTAATTATGCCATGTGTGGTAAAGCTTACGATCCACGATTAATTTATGCCTGGCCAACAGCACAAATTGCGGTAATGAGTGGAGCGGCAGCTGCTAAAACTTTATTACAAATAAAAGTTGCTACCTTGAAAGCAAAAGGAGAAAAAATATCTGAGGAAGATCAGGAAAAAATGTTGAAAGACATTACTGATAAATACAATGAAGAGCTTTCTCCCTACTATGCGGCTTCAAGATTATGGGTAGATGGAATAATCGATCCTTTGGAGACTCGTAAAGTGATTTCGATGGGAATAGAGGCGGCAGATCATGCTCCTATTGAAAAACCATTTAATGTAGGCGTAATTCAAACCTAAATCAGGGTATATTGGAATTAGACAAAAATGAATTTAAGGCATTAGTTTCCCTTTTGGAAGATGAAGATGAAGAAGTAAATCGTCATGTAGAAGGGAAAATAATGTCTTTAGGTAGTGATGTAATCCCATTTCTGGAAGAACAATGGGAAAAAAGCTTTGATCCTAATATTCAGAGGAAAATTGAGGATATGATTCATACGCTTCAGTTTACCCAACTAAAGGAGCGTTTTAGAGGATGGAAAGAAAAAGGTGGAGAAAGCTTATTAGAAGGCATGTGGCTGATTTCTCTATATCAATATCCTGATACAGAGCTCAATGAATTAAATAAGGAAATAGACCAGATTTACTATGATATTTGGGTGGAGTTACAGGAAGATTTACATCCTTACGACCAAATCAAAATTATTAATGGAGCACTTTTTACTAAATTAAAATTTAGGGCTAATACCAAGAACTTCCATTCACCCAATAATTCATTTTTAAAATCGGTCTTAGAAAGCAAAAAGGGAAATCCCATTTCGTTATCTGTGGTTTATATGTTGGTAGCTGAAAAACTTGGTTTACCTATCTACGGAGTTAATTTGCCTAATTTGTTTATTATCACTTATAAAAGTGAGGAGATTCAGTTTTATGTCAATGCTTTTAATAGAGGATTGATTTTCTCTAAAAAAGATATTGACAACTATTTGTCCAATTTGAATCTAACTCCCAAACCAATTTATTATGAACCATGCTCCAATGAAGACATCATTAAAAGAGTGTTGCGAAATTTAATAATGGCATTCGAAAAACTAGGAGAACACCATAGATCAGAAGAGGTAAAAGAATTGTTGGTCGAAGTCTCTGGTGGGATTGATTTTGACGCTTTAGGGTTGTAGGTAAAGCTCAAACTGAATAAAGTAATTTTAACATAACTCTTGGTTACGGTTAAATTTATTTAGCTAGTAATAGTACGTATTTTACCTTCAAATTACATGGTGTATATTTATAAGTTAAGAGTAATTTTAATTGTTTTAATTTGCACATTGGGAATTTCAGGTTGTTTTGGAATTTTTGACAGTGGGTCCGATACTATTACTGATAATTATATTCTTTCATGGATTGATCTTCAAGAATCACAAGTGATTCGAAAAACGTCAAAAGAATGCCCGACAGGTTGTGAAGCAATGACTCCTCCTTACATTTTTTCTGTTGGATTTAATGATGAATTTATCGTTGCAAAACAGCATCCAACGGCAGGGTTCGAAGAAGGCTACAAAATAGACAGTTCAATCACGAATTTTTTTATTATTAAATTAAGTAATGACGAAGTAATTGGGCCATTAAATAAACTGCAGTTTGATAGCACAAAGAGTCATTTATCCATAGAGGACATTAATTTCACTATGAATTATCCTGAATATTATTAATATTAGGTACTTACTTTTCCTGAGTGTAAACATAGCTCCTCCACAATTTATGATTTAGAAAACCTATCTTTTAGAGAAATAATAATATTTTACCTTTGCGGAAACTTTGTGTTTAAACATCTTCGCGGAAATATTTTATCAAGTCACATTCAAACAAATAAAATATTCCTCCAACTCATAAAAAGCCAATTGATAGCTTTGATGAAATCCTTCTTTTTGAATAGTACCCGTCATAAGCGTCCAGTCCTTATTCTCTGGTTTAACGCTCAAATGATCTCTAAAATCCAATTCCCTTTTCATAAAAAGTTTGTATAGAACTTCTTTTGCAGACCAGACTTTAGAAAAATAAACGAGATTTTCTTGGCAATAGGCCATTTCTTCCTCGGTATAAAGCCTGGGTGCAACTATAGCCATTTTGGCTTTAGGTTTTTCAATATCTATGCCTACATCCATTTGATAACCAATGGTCAAAGCTATACAATTTTCTGTATGAGAAAGAGAGATATCATATTCTGAATTGGGAATTTGTGGTTTACCATATTCATTTCTAAAAATAGGTTGGTCAGAAATTTTCAACTCATGCAAAACAGTTTTACAAAGCATTCTTCCCGCCATGAATTCCAATTTCTTTTCAGGATGTGTTGTTTCTGCTAATATATTTTCATCTATTGCACTGAGCTGGACATTTTTGAGGTAAAAATCTAAATCCTCTTCGATTTTCCAAACAGCCAGATGAATATTCTCGTTGATTTGCTTAATAAATTCTAATGCCATCGTTTAACTTTACAGTATGCCTAAAATTAATGTAGAAAAAATTCAAAGCCTAACAGGACACAAAGATTGCTTATATGTAGTGGAACCTGCAAGTGAAAGTCATTTGTTTTTTTCTGCTGGTGGAGATGGAATGGTGGCGCTTTGGGATTTGAAAGATCCTGAATTGGGGACTATGGTGGCTAAGGTGCAAAATTCTGTTTATGCTCTACATTTTTTGAAAGAAAATAATAGATTGATAGTCGGGCATAATTATGAAGGCATACATCTGGTGGACGTGGAAGAAAAACAGGAGTTGAAGTCCGCTAAAATTACGGATGGAGCTATTTTTGATATTAAAGTTGTAGGAAATATCATTTTAACGGCTTGTGCAGACGGTCAATTGGTTTTATCTGATTTGAATAATTTGAGTACGATTGCTAAATTACAATTGAGTGATAAAAGTGCAAGAACCATAGCAGTTCATCCGAATATGGAGGAAATAGCTATTGGGTTTAGTGATAATACTATAAAGATAATTTCAACTTCCGATTGGCGTTTAAAAAAAGAGATAAAAGCTCATGATAATTCAGTATTTACACTGCAATATTCATTTGATGGAAATCTTTTGTTAAGTTCAGGTAGAGATGCACATTTGAAAATTTGGGATGTTAAAAGTGATTATATTTTGCTGGAAACTATAGTGGCACATATGTATGCCATCAATAACATAAGTTTCAGACCAGACGGAAAGTATTTTGCAACTTGCAGTATGGATAAGAGTATAAAAATTTGGGATGCAAAAACTTTTAGGTTGTTGAAAGTCATTGATAAAGCCCGACATGCAGGTCATGCCACTTCTGTAAACAAATTACTTTGGATGGATTATGAAGATCGATTGGTAAGTGCAAGTGATGACCATACTATATCAATTTGGGACATACAAATGCATAATAAAAAATAAGGCTGTATATTTATATCTTGAAAAAGTGAAATACTTTGCTTAGCATTAAGACATTTCCTGGTCAGATGCGTTATATAATTAATCAATTTACGATAAAATGAAAATTACTCCTTTAGAAATACGACAAAAAGAATTTGAAAAAGGCTTTAGAGGCTACGATAAAGATGATGTCAAAGCATTTTTAGCTTCCCTTTCTCATGAATGGGAGCGGGAAATGGATATGCAAAAGGAGATGAAATTGAAACTGGAAACTGCTGAAAAGGAAGTAGAAAAGCTTCGTCAGGTGGAAAGTTCTCTTTATAAAACCTTAAAAACTGCAGAAGATACGGGTGCCAATGTAATTACACAGGCTAATAGATCTGCCGAGTTGCATTTGAAAGAAACACAAATGAAGGCTGATAAATTATTATCTGATGCTCAGCAGAGAGCCAAGGATATAGTGGAAGACGCCAATCATAAAGCTCAAACTATCCTCGAAGAAATGGAGGATGAATTGAAAGAAGTGGCAGATGGGTTTAAGCAATTAGAAAATCACAAAGATAATGTGGCTGAGGAACTTAAAAATTTAAGTACAGGCTTAAATGATAAAGTGAAGAAAATTGAAGACCGCATGCAACATGTGGATATTGAAACTCACCTTAAAAGAGCCAGAAAAGCAGTAAAGAAAATCCAAAATGCTGATGGATACGAATTGGAGGAGCTTAAATCCAAACCAATACCAGATGAGGAAGTAAAGGCCCCAGCTGCTGAAACACCAACTAAAAAGGAAGAGCCTGCTAAGGAGAAAAAGAATAAAAAACAAGATGGTGGAGAAGACACTTCCTTCTTTGATGAAATTACAGCAGACTAAACATTTTCAATAGGTATTTATGAAAGGAAAAGTAGCGTTGTCCGGAATGGCATTTTATGGCTATCATGGCTATTATGTGGAGGAAAATAAACTGGGTAATCATTATACAGTTGATTTGGTGGTGGAAACCGAATTTGAACAGATGGATGATAATCTGGAAAGCACTTTAAATTACGAAAACCTCTACAAAACTACTGAAGAGGTGATGAATAAACCGCTTAAACTACTCGAAACACTAGCTTTTAATATTGGAAAGAAAATCCTAACCGAAAATGAATCAGCCTTAAAAGTATTTGTTCGCGTGAACAAAATGCAACCTCCCATAGGAGCATTGTGTGATAAAGCTTATGTGGAATTAGAGGTGGATAAGGATATTTTGTCTTAATATAGGGTTCAAAATTATATTTTTCAGAAATCTACTGAGTTAGATTAGAACGTCACCCCTGCGGAGGCAGGGGTCTTGTCTTATTGAAACGAAGTTTCAATAACCTTAAGGAGCTTTATCCTTCTCTGTTTATTTGTTTGATAGCCCACTAACCATCTGCAAAACAGCAATTTCTATTTTAACCTTTGGTTAAAATGTTTAGATCCCTTTCTTCAAAGGGATGACGCACAGAAGATTTTTTTCAATAAACATAGAGTGTGTCACTTTTCTAAGAAAGATATGTTTTGATTTAATCCAGCATATTGATAAGATAGTGAAACCACTCTTTAACATAGAAAATCAAACTCATCCCAACGATTAAAATTAAATACATTCAATTCTAATTTGCCTTTTTGTTGAATTTACTGCTATTTCACATTCAGAAAGATTGAACAGAACTATTAGCTATGGAAACGACAAAGAAATATAATCCGGAAACTTATAAAACCCCAACAGGAAGTCAACTTAACTGTAAAGGCTGGGTGCAAGAAGCTGCATTACGCATGCTTTTGAATAATTTGGATCCTGAAGTAGCAGAAAAGCCAGAGGAGTTAATTGTATATGGAGGTAGAGGTAAGGCTGCCAGGAATTTTGAAGCGCTTGATTTGATCATTAAAGCCCTGAAAGATTTAGAGGAGGATGAGACTTTGATCGTCCAATCCGGTAAGCCCGTTGGGATTTTGCAAACTCATAAAGATGCGCCTAAGGTTTTGATTTCTAATTCTCAACTCGTGCCCAATTGGGCAAACTGGAAGCATTTTGACGAACTGGAGAAGAAAGGCTTGATGATGTATGGTCAGATGACAGCAGGAAGCTGGATATATATTGGTTCTCAAGGGATAGTTCAAGGTACTTATGAAACTTTCTCCGCCATAGCCAATAAGGATTTCAATGGTAGTTTGAAAGGAACGATGACTGTTACAGCTGGACTAGGCGGTATGGGAGGCGCTCAACCATTAGCAGTTACCATGAATGATGGTGTTTGTTTGGTTGCCGAAGTAGAACAATGGAGGATTGATAAAAGAATCAAAACCAAATATTTGGATGAATCCATAGAAGATATGGATGCTGCCATTGATAGAGCTCTGGAAGCTAAAAAGAATCAAGAAAGAGTTTCTATTGGAGTTCCTTGCAATGCGGTACATTTATTAGAAAGACTGAAGGAAAGAAATGTTATTCCGGATGTTTTAACCGATCAAACATCTGCTCATGACCCATTGATAGGTTATGTGCCTCATCAAATTAGCTTAGAAGAATCTAATGTGTTACGGGAACAAGATCCTGACAAATATGTAGAGCTTTCTTATGAATCTATGTACCGACACGTAGAACTGATGTTGGAATTGCAAAAATCAGGAGCAATCACTTTTGATTATGGAAACAACATTCGAGCAAGAGCTCAGGAGAAAGGATTGAAAAATGCTTTTGATTTTCCAGGCTTTGTTCCGGCTTACATTCGTCCGCTTTTCTGTGAAGGTAAAGGCCCTTTTAGATGGGCTGCACTTTCTGGTGATCCAGCTGATATAGCCGAAACTGATAGAGTGATAAAAGAATTATTTCCAGAAAATGAATCTTTAATGCGTTGGATGGATATGGCGCAAGAAAGAATTGCTTTTCAAGGTCTACCATCTCGAATTTGTTGGCTAGGACAGGGAGAAAGAGAAAAGGCTGGATTGGCATTTAATAAATTAGTGAAAGAAGGAAAAGTGAAGGCGCCAATCGTGATAGGACGTGATCATTTAGATACTGGTTCTGTAGCTTCGCCCAATAGAGAGACTGAAGCGATGTTGGATGGTTCGGATGCTGTAGCGGACTGGCCGCTATTAAATGCCTTAGTGAATACCGCAGGCGGTGCTAGCTGGGTTTCATTG
>NZ_JAGXGF010000144.1 GCF_024636815.1 Marivirga sp. | reverse complement strand
TTAAAAATACGATCTACTACTTTTTGCTGCCTTTCATTAAATAAATTGTTAAAACGGATGAAATATTTTCCTTTTTCTATCAGAAATTCAATTAAGCTCTGAGTATAGTCTTGGGCTTCCAAAACCATTTCACAAAAATAAATTAGCCAATCAGTAATCTCCAGTCCAACACTATTGGATTGCAATGCATTATAATATTTCTTTTTATTGCTATTAATAACATAAGACATGGCAATTAAAGTAGGCCGATTTAGGCTTTGAGAAAGCGATTTTTCAGAAATGGCTCTACCTATTCTGCCATTTCCATCTTCAAAAGGATGAATGCTTTCAAAGTACAAATGTGCTATACCAGCCCTAGTAAGTGGACCAAGTTTGCTAGAATTATTAAACCAAGAAATAAAAGCTTCCATTTCATCAGGTACTATGCGAGAAGGTGGAGCTTCAAAATGTATATTTGGATGATCAATTCTTCCAGACACTATTTGCATGGGATCTTCATGGCTTCTATATTCTCCAATATTGTCAAGATCTCTTCTACCATTCATAAGCATCTGATGCCAACCAAAAAGTTGCTTATGAGACAATGGTGAATCAAATGATTTATATAACTCAACCATCATTTCCGATATTCCATGTTCTGCTGGACTTACCCTTCTATTATCTGACTTTAAGCCAAAATGCTTTCTAATTGAAGATTGGAGAGAATCTCGATTTAAAATCTCGCCTTCAATCTCTGAAGATTTAAATGCCTCATCACTCATCAGATCAACTTTTAAAGTGTCTTGATCTTCATTACTCACATGTTTCAAGCTTCCAAAAAGTACTCCTGCTTTATGAAGGAATGTATTTTCAAAGTCCACCAATTTTTCCGCAGAATAAGTGAATTTTGGCCAATTTTTATGTCTCCAATTCCAAAGCATGAGCTATAAGTTGATTAATTATAGCTCAATTTATAAATAATTATGAGCTATAAAAAATATTTTATAGCTCAACATAGAAATAATTAGGGTAGTATCTAAAAGACCAATTACCTCAAATGCTTCAAATTAATCACTTCTTTTTCCTTCAAGAACCTCCATTTCCCTCTTGCTAAATCTTTTTTAGTAAGTCCTGCAAAAGTGGTTCGGTCTAATTTTACAACCTCGTAACCTAAGTGCTCAAAAGTTCTTCTTACAATTCGGTTACGCCCCATTTTGATTTCCATGCCTATAGTTCTGGCATCAGGAGTTAAAATGGCCACATTATCTACCTTCACTTCTCCATCTTCCAGGGTAATTCCTTCTTCAATTTTAAGGAAATCTTCTTCTGTAATAGGCTTATCTAATTCTACTTGATAGATTTTTTTGATCTTATGTTTGGGGTGGGTTAATTTTTTGGCTAGTTCTCCGTCATTAGTGAACAGCAAAAGCCCTGTGGTGTTGCGGTCTAATCTGCCAACAGGGTAAATGCGCTCATCTCCTGCCGCAGAAATTAAATCCATCACCGTTTTCCTGCCTTTTGGGTCATCCATGGTGGTGATAAATCCTTTTGGCTTATTAAGCAATACATAAACCAATTTTTCTCTTCTGATGGGCTTGCCTTCAAAGGCTACATCATCCATAGGCTTTACTTTAAAGCCTAATTCTGTAATGACCTTATTATTGACCTTGACTTTCCCATCGGTAATATGCGTGTCAGCTTCTCGTCTGGAGCAAATACCAGCATTGGCAATGAATTTATTTAAACGAATGCCTTCCTTAAGCTCTTTTTCTTTAGTCTCAGCAGATTTTAGTTTTTTAATATCATAATCAGGAGTTTCCGCTTTTCTTTGATTGGAAAACTTCTTTACCTGATGTGATTTATGGGGTTTTTGACCTTTGGGAGATTTCTTATTATGCATAGCAATGAAATTTATAAACTGACTAACATATGTCCGTCACTATTTCAATACAAAACTACGCTTCTATTCTGACTAATCCTCGTTTTCTTTCCCTATTTGGTTTTTATCCTGTCATTAAAAGCCAAAGCCTTTATCTCCACAGCTTCTAAAACAGCTTTATACGTGATTTCTCCTGTGAGCTTTCTTCCTTTTATATGTCTTCCAGTGTTAAAACTTCAATTTCATTCACTCGGCTTAAATTTTTGTCATTAGTGAAAAAGAAATCTGCATTTTTTTCAATTGCTGTGGCAATTTGAATGGAGTCTGGTGTCTTTATATTATAATTTGCTCGCAAATTGGCGGCTCGTCTTGAAACTTCAATATCGATATCAAAAACATCAATATTTGCTGAATTTGTTAGTATTTCTTCGTATTATTTAGCTAGTTTTAATTTCTTCAATCGTATGGGTTGAACTAAAACTTCTAAAAGAGTTAAAGTTGATGTTTGAAAGTGAATTTCTCCATTATGATTAGCTGAAAATAACTCAATAAGCTTTTCTTTGTAATCTGAATGCCCCTCAATATAGTAAATTAAGGGGGCAGTATCTATGAAAAAAGTCTTCTGGAAGAATATGTCTTTTAATCCCATTCTCTTTCTTGTTCCACATATTTATCAATATCTACATTTCTCCAGATTTCAGATCCAAGTGTGTTTAATTCAGTTAAGTCGTGAGAAATGGATTTGGCTTCCTTTTTGGTGATTTTTAATTGTTTAATTAACTGCTCTGCTAAAGAAAGTCTGGATTCATAATCCAATTTCTTAATTTGAGAAAGTATATTTTGAATTTTTACGGAAGTGCTCATACCTCTAGTTTTAAAACTACTTAGCTAAGATACGAAAAATCGGTCAAATTTGATTTGGTATTCAGACCTAGTTATATTTTGTTAGATAAATAATTAAGCAGGATTCAACTCCAATTTAGATATCAACAAGCTTCTCTTTAACTCAAGGACAAGCTAAATTTATTATATTTCCTGTTTTCCTCGCTGGGACACCTTAGTTATTCAAAGGATAAATATTTTAGTCAAACATTCTAAAAATATCCAAAAACAAGTAAAGAGAAGTTAAATAAGGGTATAATATGACTGAATCTATTTGTTGAGTTCATTAATGGCTAACTCCCCCACTTTCGCCTTAGCGAAAAAGCGGGTTGGAGGGTAAAATGGCAGGCAGGCGTTGGCATTTGCAGGAAGTAGCATCATTTTACCTAGATTTTTTGCATACTTTTTCATCAATGGAAAAAGTATGAATGGATAAGCTAGCATTATTATGCAATAATCAGCAGTTTATTATTTAATTCTGCTCTCTGGGACACCATAAAACAAAGAGAAAGTGCTCTTAAATCGATAAAAAGCAGTATTGTGATTTTACCGAGGAAAACAGGAGATAAATAATTAAGCAGGATTCAACTCCAATTTAGATATCAACAAGCTTCTCTTTAACTCAAGGACAAGCTAAATTCATTATATTTCAATCCAAAAAGCAATTCTGACTAATCCTCGTTTTCTTTCCCTATTTGGTTTTCATCTTGGGAAAAGTCTTTTGGGGTAGGTAAATCTTTCAAATCATTGATGCCGAAATACTCCATGAAATTCTGGCTTGTACCGTATAGGATTGGCCTTCCAATGGCATCTGCCTTTCCTTTTATTTCGACCAACTCTTTTTCCAAAAGTTTTTGAACTGTATAATCGCAATTCACACCTCTAATTTGCTCCATTTCACCTTTAGTGATAGGTTGCTTATATGCAATGATGGAAAGGGTTTCTAGAGCTGAGGTGGATAATCGTTTTTTGGATTGTTGTTTGAGCATAATACCTATACTGGCTTGATAGGCAGGCTTAGTCATAAACTGGTATCCGCCACCAATATGCTCTACTTGAAATGAATATTCGTCTGACTCGTATTTTTTGAGAATTTTTTCAAGCGCACCTTCTATGTCTTCTTTTGGTACATCTGCTTCAAACATTTCGGACAAGCATTTCTGAATTTCCTGCAACTTCAAAGGAGAAGTTGAACAGAAAATCAGTGCCTCAATATGGTTGAGCAGAAAATCCATTAGCTATCTTGTGCTAATTTGGCTTCAATAGATTGAGTAGTATGTGGAACAGCTCTTAATCTTTCTTTAGAAATTAATTTGCCAGTCACAGAGCAAACTCCATAAGTGCCATTTTTAATTCTTACTAAGGCATTCTCTAAATTAACGATGAATTTCTGCTGACGGGCTGCCAATTGATTCATGCTTTCTTTTTCCATGGTATCTGCACCATCTTCCAAAACTTTTACGTTTCCTGAAGTGCCGTCTGTGCCTGAATCACCAGAACGGGTAATGGTAGATTTTATATATTTTAGTTCTTCTTTAGCTTTATTTAATTTGTTAGTGATTAACTCTTCAAATTCTGTAAGCTCAGCAGCACTGTATCTGGTTTTCTCGTTATCACTCATAATTTTAGTCGGTTAGTTTTAATTGCAGCAAAAATAAATGCTTTAACTGAAAACAAAAACTATTTATTGAATAAATAAAGTGTTTTCTTAATGTTATCCAAATTTAAATCATTGGAATATTTTAGTAATATTGGAATCATCCAAATATTATTTTTTAGGACGATTAGCAAAGGCAACTCCTAGTATAATTAATACAATTCCAATATAATGACCAAAGACTAAAATTTCTCCATCTAACAATCCCCAGGCAATAGCTACTATTGGAATTAGGTAAGTCACAAAACTGGTGAACACGGGGGAAGTCAATTTCACTAGGCGGTTAAAAAGGATTAATGCAAATGCGGTTCCTACCACGCCCAAGATGCTGATGTAAAGTAAAGCTCGCCAAGCGCCTTCTTCATATTGCATTTTGCTTACAAAATCGCTTGAGCCAAATAAATAACCACCAGCTAAAGGAGCAATGAGAACCAGAGAAATACTAGTGATCATTCTAGGTGTAAGTATGCTAAATTGAGTTTTAATGATATTCAGATTAAAGCCATAACATAGCGTTGCCAAGATTACGAAAATGGCATAAAAGTTAAAGTTTCCTAGTTCTCCACCCGAGCCTGCTACTATTAATACTATTGTCCCCGCAAAACCCAAAGCGATTCCCAGGCTGTCCCTTAATTTTAGGCTTCCTTTAAAGAAAAACACTCCTACCAAAAGTGCAAAAATTGGAGTCAATGCATTTAAAACTCCTGTAATTCCACTTTCTAATTGAGTTTGAGCATAAGCAAATAGAAAGGCTGGAGCAAAACTGCCGACCATGCCCGAGATAAACAACCACTTCCATTGGCGTTTATTCAAGCCTTTGAGTTTAGGTAAGGATAAAGGTGTTAATACAAGCGCAGCGGAAAAAATTCTTAGCGCTCCAACTTCTCCAGCGGAAAAAACAAGAAGTCCTTTTTTAATAAGGATAAATGAACTTCCCCAAATGAGCGCTAATAAAATTAATAAACTATAAACTAAGACCGGGCTTACAGATTCTTTCTCACTCATAAATTTTCCATTATTTGAGCAGAAAACACTTCATTCACCTCGTCTAAGGTATCCAAAACTGCTTGATAGTTCTCACCCTCCACTAATCTTGTTCTATAGGGTTTGAAATGTGGGATGCCTCTAAAATAATTAGTATAATGTCTTCGCATTTCAAATATTCCTAATTTTTCGCCTTTCCATTCTACTGAAAATTTTAGATGTTTTTTAGCAGTTTCTACTCTGTCATCCAAATTGGGAGGAGGTAGTATTTCTCCTGTTTCGAAATAATGTTTGATTTCGTTAAAGATCCATGGATAACCAATAGCTGCTCTGCCAATCATGAGTCCATCTACTCCATATCTATTTTTATATTCTAATGCTTTTTCAGGAGAGTCAATATCTCCATTTCCAAATATCGGAATATGGATTCGAGGATTATTTTTGACCTTTGCAATCAGGTCCCAATCAGCTTCACCTTTGTACATTTGTTGACGAGTTCTGCCGTGGATAGACAATGCTTTTATTCCTACATCTTGTAATCTTTCTGCTACTTCTTCAATATTTTTAGAATTTTCATCCCATCCCAAACGAGTTTTCACCGTAACCGGCAAGTCCGTAGCTTTAACCACTGCCTCAGTGAGTCTAACCATTAAATCCACATCTTTCAATACTCCGGCACCAGCACCTTTGGTCACTACTTTTTTAACAGGACATCCGAAATTGATATCGACCAAATCAGGTTGAGTTGCATTTACTATGCTGGTTGCCATGGACATAGCTTCCTCATCACCTCCAAATATTTGGATGCCGATGGGCTTTTCGTAATCGAAAATATCCAGTTTTTGCCTGCTTTTGATGGCGTCACGAATTAAGCCTTCTGATGAAATAAATTCTGTATACATCAAGTCTGCACCATTTTCTTTGCACACTGCTCTGAAAGGCGGATCGCTTACATCTTCCATGGGTGCCAAAAGCAATGGAAATTCGCCTAATGATATGTTTCCTATCTTTACCAATTTGATAATCTTAAATTTGGTGTAAATTTACGCACTATATGAATTCTTTAAAGCATAACAACCCACAAATTCTGCATAAAAATCCCTGGACTTCTATTTTTTACCTTGTATTGCTGTTTTTGGCCTGGAATCTTTTCAGTCAATTAATCGGCACTGGTATAGCTGTATTGGTCACAGGCGTTAGTTTCATGGAAAGCCAACAACTTTTGGAGCCGCCTTTTGGCCCAAAAAGTAAAATCTTTATGTATGTCGCTCAGGGAATAAGTCATTTCCTTGGATTCACGATTTTTGCACTCTTTTTCATAAAAGCGATGGACAAAATGAGTTTAAAAACTTATTTTAATAAAAAGAATATAGGTATCCAGCCTTCTATTTTAATTGTCTTAGCTACATTTTCTTTTATGATATTTAATTCCATCATTATCGAATGGAATATGAATATTGAATTTCCTGAATTTATGAAAGGATTTGGCGAGTGGGCAAGAAGCATGGAAGACCGACTGATGCAATTAACAGAATTACTGAGCTCATATGATAGCTTTGGGGAAATGTTGATAGCTTTAGTGATTATAGGTGTTTTTCCTGCAATTGGTGAGGAGTTAGTTTTCAGAGGGCTATTGCAAAATAAATTGCAAACTGCCACCAGAAATGCACATTTAGCCATCTGGATAACGGCTATTATTTTCGGAGCCTTTCATATGCAGTTCTTTGGGGTTGTTCCCAGAATATTATTAGGGGCTTTATTTGGTTACATTTATCTATATTCTGGTAATATTTGGTATCCTATTTTAGCCCATTTTGTAAATAATGGTTTGGCAGTTATTGTCATGTATCTTGGTCCAAAATATGTGGATGATTTTGATCCAATGGAGGTAGATAAAGCCGTTCCCATTTATGTGTCTATAATTGGACTATTCGCATGTCTCATATTTTTCCGTTATTTTAAGCAATTCATAAACAGGGGTGCTGCTGAATGAAAAACTGGAAGACTGTTTATAAAACCGATAAGCTCTATCAGGCACAAATCGTAAAAGATTATTTGCAGAACAAAGATTTGCAACCGATTATTGTAGATAAAAAAGATTTTGCCTATCAGCTGGGCTATTACGAAATCGTAGTTACTGTGGACGAGGTAATGCGTGCGATAAAACTAATTGAAGATGATATCAAATTTGAGTAAATATAATAACTTAACCCAAAGGATTATTGCGGCTTTATTGGGGGTTGCCATTATGCTTTCTGCAATAGTTTATAGTCAGTGGACCTATTTTGCAGTCTTTTTTATCCTTTGCGCATTGACCCAACTCGAATTTTATAAGCTTGTGGGCTTAGACGGAATGTTGCCGCTGAAATTTTGGGGAACTATCACGGGTTTATCCATATATAGCATCACATTTTTGGTTCATGCAGAACATCTTGACCCTCGTGTTTATTTTGCAATTGCGCCCATAGCTTCCACCGTTTATTTTGTAAAGCTTTATAAAAAGAATGATAGCAAGCCTTTTACGAATATTGCCTATACCTTTTTAGGAATTATTTATGTAGCGGTTCCATTTGCGCTCTTACACATTGCCGTTTTTTATAATGGTACCTATAGTTTTCAGATCATAATAGGTGCTCTTTTTATTCAGTGGGCAAGTGATACAGGTGCTTATTTTGCAGGAGTGAAATTTGGGAAGCGAAAATTATTTGAAAGAATTTCTCCTAAGAAAACCTGGGAAGGGGCCTTAGGCGGAACAATTTTAGCTTTCATTTTTGCTATCATCATGGCGTCCAATTTTGATGAGATTGCAGATTGGCAGTGGTTGTGTATTGCAGGAATAATAGTAATTACGGGTACTTATGGTGATTTGGTAGAATCTCTTTTCAAAAGAAGTATTGAAGTAAAAGATTCAGGTTCCATTATTCCTGGTCATGGCGGCTTTTTGGACAGATTTGATGGGCTTTTGCTATCCGCACCATTTATTTCTGCTTTTTTGATGCTTTTTGAATGATTTTTTCAACATTAGTAGTCGAAAAAGTAAAAATCAGTTAACAAATACTTAATTTTACCGCAAAGTTTTTAAAAAAAAACAAAATACTACTATGGGTTATATCGAACCGGCTCCAATTAAAGACTTAGAAAATCCTTTCGAGTCTATGATGTCGCGATTTCATATCGCTGCTCAACATTTAGGTTTAGACGATGAAATTTACAATGTATTGAAATCTCCTGCTCGTCAGGTGATAGTTAACCTTCCCATCACCATGGATGATGGCTCTATTCAGGTTTTTGAAGGCTATCGTGTGATTCACTCCACTATTTTAGGACCGTCTAAAGGTGGTGTGCGTTATGATATGGGCGTTAATATTGACGAGGTAAAAGCACTCGCTGCCTGGATGACATGGAAATGTGCTGTTGTGGATATTCCTTATGGTGGTGCCAAAGGAGGTATCAAATGTAATCCGAGAGCAATGTCTGCCGGAGAGATTGAGCGATTGACTCGTTCTTATACAGAGTCAATGGTAGATGTATTTGGTGAAGATAGAGATATTCCTGCTCCTGATATGGGAACAGGACCAAGAGAAATGGCCTGGATGATGGATGCCTACTCAAGGTCAAAAGGTATGACAGTTAATGCTGTGGTAACGGGTAAGCCTTTAGTTTTAGGGGGGTCATTAGGAAGAAATGAAGCAACAGGTCGTGGAGTGATGGTATCGGCTTTAGCTGCAATGGAGAAACTGAAAATTAATCCTTATAAGGCAACTATGGCCGTTCAGGGATTTGGTAATGTGGGTTCTTTTGCTGCGTTATTGTTGGAAGAAAGAGGTGCAACTATTAAATCTATTTCAGATATATCTGGCGCCTATTTTAATGATAAGGGAATAGATATTAAGAAAGCCATTGAATATAGAAACAATAATAACGGTACTTTAGAAGGCTTTGAAGGAGCTGAAAAAATCGATGGTAATGATATCTTGACTTTAGAAGTGGATGTTTTGATTCCTGCTGCTAAAGAAGATGTAATTACACATGAAAATGCTAGCAAAATTAAGGCTAAACTTATTGTGGAAGGAGCTAATGGTCCTACTTCAGCGAAAGCAGATAATATTATAAACGAAAAAGGAATCATGGTGGCTCCGGATATTTTAGCGAATGCCGGTGGTGTTACGGTTTCTTATTTCGAGTGGGTACAAAATAGATTAGGGTACAAGTGGACTCGCGAGCGTGTAAACAGACGTTCAGACAGGATTATGAAAGATGCATTTGAAGTGGTTTATAAAACTTCCATTGAGTATGATGTGCCAATGAGAATTGCAGCTTATATAGTAGCAATTGATAAAGTAGCACAGACTTATAAATATCGTGGAGGTTATTAATTTATAGCTCTAAGAGATTTTAGATATATTTAAAAGCGCAGGAGACTGCGCTTTTTTTTATGAATTGCGAGTTTTACTAATTGATTTGCTCTGTGCGTCACCCATGCGGAACCTGTCCCGCACCGAAGGTCGGGAGTCAGGGGTCTTGTCATATTGAAACTTCGTTTCAATAATCTTTTAAGCTGAAAAAAGCTTTAGGTGAAATTTGAAAGATTAAATGTGTGTTCACATTTCTTTTTATTTTAATCAAAGGTTAAAATAAAAAGAAATCCGATAATGGGAGTATGATATTATAATCCACTGAAATAGTAGTAATCACTAAAAAAATGAAAAATATACATATTGTTATATTGCTTTTAACAGTCCTATGCTTTCAGAGTTGTTTTGTAGGAGAAGATGGAGATTCAGAAAAGATAGTTGGAAACTATTATATTTCAGGAGATTATGGATTTAAAAACGTTCATTTAGGTTTTGAAGATAAAGAATGGGGTGGGATAGGTTTAATCGAGCAGCCTATAACGGCAATTGGGAATAATGACAATTATATAATTGTGAAAAGAGAATTGGTTGAAACAGAATTTTTCATTTTGAAAGTTATTGAATCAGGAATTCATTCAGTAGCTGAAGAAAATGTTTTAGGTCCTTTAACAGAAAGAGAATTCGAAACTAAGAGACACCAGTTGGATTTAAGAGACATTAAATGGGCTAAAAATTTTGAAAAGTAAACACCCCGTGTCTAGTGGCTCATCTGTCATTTTCAGAAGCAGCAATTAATAACCTGAGTTCGACTCTAATTTGGAAATTCAGATTTTCATAAAATTAAATAGACAAGGCGTCTTTTAGAAGATATAGCGAGCTATATCGAGGAAAGACAACGCAGTATATTGGATTTTATGGAAAAGTTTTCCCC
>NZ_JAGXGF010000143.1 GCF_024636815.1 Marivirga sp. | reverse complement strand
TTTCATTGACGAGAAAACTGTTCGTCGAATCAGGGACGACGAAGACTATCAAATAGCATTAATAACGATAATGAGAATTTGTGAAGCAAAAAATTTAAAGCTTCATGAGTTTTTTATGATGGTAGGTGTCTAAGGCCTATTAAATCGATATAACTCTTTATACTAATCAGCATCTCACAATTAATGTGAAATCCCATAGTACAAACTAAAGTTTCAGCTTTCAAAACAGCGATTTTCCCCTTCGATGAAAGACAATGGTTCAGAAACACTGTATTTTAATACTAGTTTTCTATATTTGTTTGCAGAAAATATAAATTAATATGACTAGACTTGGAACTTTCTTAAGTAAGGAATCTATCAATAAAGCAGAAGTTTCCAAACGTACTGGAATTAGCACCTCTAGCTTAAGCGAATTGACTCTTAATTCTTCAACTCAACAAAGAGCCCACGAGGTGTATCTTAATGCTATTGCTAAAGATGTTTCTCCCTGCGAGGTCCTGGAAGCAGATTGCGATCATTTAACTCTTCAAAATTAACGGCATGGAAACTGATATTATCAAACTGGAAAGTTTAAAAAGGAAATTAAACGAAGAGCTAACAAAAGAGAACTCTGATAATACCTTAATTCTTTCTTTGTCACATGAAATTGCAAGCCTAGATCAAGATAATGTAAGGTTTTCCGTAGATGCTGGTGTAATTAATAGACTAGGAAAAGAACTTGTAGGTAGACATGAAACTGCTGTTTCTGAATTGGTTAAAAATGCTTACGATGCAGATGCTACAACGGTTGATTTGTTTTTTGAGAATTGCGATCAAGTTGGAGGGCATTTGACAATAAAGGACAATGGTCTTGGTATGACTAGAGAACAATTGATAAAGGGTTTTATGACTATTTCGTCAAGTGATAAAATACATAATCCTAAATCTCCTAGATATACCAGGACAAGGGCTGGACAAAAGGGTATTGGTAGATTTGCAACTCAAAGAATAGGTCAAATTCTTACAATCATAACTCAAACTTTACATGCTGAAAAGGCATTGAAAGTAACGATTAATTGGGATAGATATGAAATGGATTCCAATTTATTTTTAATATCCAATTCAATTGAAGAAATTGAAAAAGATCAGGACGAAGGCACTACACTACTCATTGAAAATGTTAGAGACTCTTGGTCTAATGCAATGATTAATAGAGCCTATAAATACATTACTGACTTATTACAGCCGTTTCCTTTATCAGAAAGATTTGAGAAAAGTAAAAATGACCCTGGATTTAAAGTTACTTTTTATAGGAACAATAGCGTAATTGTTGACGAAGAAAGTGCATTTTTTCAGCATGCTCTGGCTGAAATTGAAGCATACGTAGATGACCAAGGACAAGGATATTATTCTTTCAAGAGTGACAAATTAGCTATTCCTGAAGAAGTATATCTTATAGGGAGAAAAGATAGAGATGAAGAATATGAATCGTTGCGTAATGTTCATTTTAAAGCTTATTATTTTATCTGGAACGCTGGTTTGATCTCAAAATCGGTTGAAAAATACATTAGAGAAAATGCACGAGAATATGCTGGGATAAGATTATACCGAAATGGCTTTCGGGTATTACCATATGGAGAACCTCAGGATGATTGGTTAAGATTAGATGCCTCTGTTGTAAGGCGTTCGATTATTGCTCCTCACGCAAATATTAATTTCTTCGGTTTTGTTGAAGTCTTAGATCAAGATGGTAAATATTTTCAAGAACAGTCAAGTAGAGAAGGATTATTGGAAACTGATTCGCTCAGAGAACTTAAAGATTTTGGCTATAAAGTGCTTACTGACGTTGCAATCAAAATTTCACATTTCAGAGAGAAGAAAGGAACAGCTGGTCAGAAAGACTGGAACAAAAAAACATCGCGAGAAATTATTAATGACGTAAAAAAAGAAATGGGGGAATTAATTAATGATGAACCCAAGAAGTTTGAAGATGTAAAAAAGGATGACCGAGGGGTTATCACCGTAACACTAAAAACAATCAATGACAAGTTAACAGAACTTGAAGAGACACATGAAGAAGAAACAAGAGAACAAGAACTAAAGACAAAGGAGCTTCTTAAGGAAATACAACTATTACGGATCCTCGCAGGATTAGGTCTAACAATTGGAGAGTTTGTTCACGAAGTTAGTCATTATGAACCAGCATTTAAGTATGATGCAGAATTTTTAACAGGCTTAGTTGAAGATTCTGAAGGAATTAATGCAGGGAATCGACTACAAAAAAACCTTGAAGCTTTTACAGTTTATACGTCCTTTTTTAAAGATGCGATTTCGAAGAATGTTAATAGGGAATTAAAGCCGATAGAACTGAGAGAACCAATTTCAAATTTCCTTGAAATTATTACTCCTGATTTAGAAAGAAGCAATATAATTATAGATAAACCCGATATTAAAGGTTATAATCTTTTAACATGTCCAATGCACTCTTCTGAATGGGCATCTATACTATTCAATTTCTATACAAATTCAAAGAAGGCTATTGCGAAAAAATCAGTTGCAGGAAAAATACATATCGAGGCAGGAAAAATACAGAATAAGGTTTATCTAGAGTTTTCGGACAACGGCATTGGAATTGCGCAAGGTAAAGAAGAAGAAATATTTGAAGCTTTTTACACTACAAGTAATCCATCAGGAAGCAATTCTGCTGAAACAGAGGAGCTAACAGGCACTGGATTAGGATTAAAAATTGTAAAAGATATTATTGAGGGATATGGAGGTGAAGTCTTTGTTGCTAGCCCCAAAGACAATTTTTCGACTACTATAAGAATTGAACTACCAAAAACTGAAATCGAAGACTATGAGTAAATATAGAGTTCTATATATTGATGACGAGAAGGATGATCTAACCCAACCTATCCGAAAGAAGTTAGAAGCAAAAGGTTCTCTTGAAGTAGTATTAAGTAAACCAAAAAGCTTTGAAGATCAGATTGATAGACTGCAAGAAGAAATAGATGGGTGTGTTGCTCTGATACTTGATCTACAACTAAATGGACCTCAAGAAAATGTTGCCAATGGAAAAGGCGATGTTTTTCAGGTTAAGTACCAAGCGCCTCCATTAGCACAGATGATTAGGACGTACGCGACAGAAGGTAAATTACCTGATGTTCCTATTATTTTATGTTCCACCGAAGATAAAATTCAAATATCCTTTAGTCGTGATTTTACAAGTCATGATTTATTTGATTGGACATTTTTAAAAGACGATATAAATGAAGAGACTATCGATAAGATAGTTTCTCTGATTAATGGATATAGGCATCTAGCAACGAATATAAAAGATTTCAACAAATTTTTGGATAGAAATTATTCGGAAATTGATGAGCGTATTTTATCAAGGTTTGTAACGGAAGAAGATCCTCCAATTCATGAAGTAGCGAGAGTGGTTTTTAAAGATATTGTCCAGCCAACTGGGGTTTTAATTAACGAATTAACCTTAGCAGCAAGGCTTGGTGTGGATATTGAGGAATCCGGTGAAAGTTGGATGAAACTAAAAGATAGCTTCTTTAAAACAGCACGTTATCATGGAATCTATCATGAAAGCTGGGTAAGATGGTGGAATGATAAGGTATTGGACATATTTGAAGATATCACGAATGATAATCTAGCAAGCTTAGATGCAAAATCAAGAGTGTCTTTATTAGTTGAGAATACTGGTATTGATGGACTTATAGCTGCTAAACCAATCAAATTATTTGAAAGTAGTGTCTTCTGGAATATATGTGAAGTGACAGAAAAGCCGTTGGACCCATTTGAAGGATTTAAGATTAGTGGAAAAGAAGAGCCTAAACCTTGGCAAGATTATTCATACGTTTCGCTATTTGCAGTTGTCTCAGAACCAGATTTGATTTCTAAAAAGGGAATTAAAATTCATCCATCGGATAATGGACGTTTGGTAGCTGCTAGAAAAAAAATAGATTAAATGCAAATTGATAAATCAAACTATAAATATCGATTAGAGCTGGCGAATGAGTTGGAGTTATTGAAATCCTTGTTATTTTCAGCTAATATTCAAAAAAAATCCATTGACTCTATCGACAGGGCTATTAGGTCTTTAAAAGATAGAAATTGCTTACCCAGGATTAAGCAAGATGAATCTGATGAACAAATAGCGAGTCCTTTCAGTTGGGGATACAGTATTAAAGGATTTGTTATACAAATTGACTTGTCTGGTAATTTACAATATCCTAAAAGGATTACAGATGCCTCATTAGACTTTAGCATAAATCTAAATGGTTTATATTTTGATCCATCAAAAGAAATTAGGGACCCATTTAGCCATTTGGAATTCAACATTGTAATTGAAGGTAATTCTCGGAAAAGGAAAGAACATATTCTATCTTACCATCTAGATAGGCATATTGAGGGAGAGAATGAATCAAGTGAAGTTCATCCAATTTATCATTTTCAAATTGGCGGTAGAAAGTTGGATGACTACAAAATAAAGCAAAGAAATTTTGGAAATCAATTGATAATTGACAGTCCGAGGTTTATGCATTATCCGATGGATTTTATCGCTGGAGTAGATTTCGTTTTATCCAATTTTGCGCCAGATATTTGGCGTAAATTAAAACGAGATCCCAGATATCTGAGGATTATAAGAAGTTCACAAGCAAGAACAATTAAGCCTTTTGTTGCGAGTCTTGCCAAGCATTTTGAGTTCCATGATGTAAATAGTAATTGGATTTGCAAAAAAATCTGTCCTCAATTGGTATAAATGAAAAATGGATTATTTACATATCTTAAGTCATACTCCTTCGACCCTATAAAGATTGATCGTTTAGTTATTTCAGCCTTTCTAATTTCAAATAATCTCGAAAATCCAAACAATCATCTCTTAAAGAGCTTATTTATAAAAAAAAATGATTCAGATTATAGATATCTAGCAGAGTTTTTAGCGATAGATAAGCTTGAGAATTTTGAGAAACTTATTGAACTTTTTGAATTCGTTATTTCACCGGAAGAGAAAATAATTACAGGGGCAATATATACACCTGAAGTGGTTCGTCAATATATTACCAACGCAGCACTTAGTAGTTGTAATAGTTTTGATAAGTTGTTGATTTGTGACCCAGCTTGTGGATGTTCTGGTTTTCTATATGAAGCAGTTAAATTATTAAAAAAAAGGACGAGTAAAACTTATAAGGAAATTATAGAACAGAATATTTTTGGATTAGATATTCAAGAATACTCAATTTCTCGATCAAAGATTTTACTGACTCTGTTGGCAGTTATATCAGGCGAGGATGCAGACCGTTTTAATTTCAACTTATTTAAAGGCAATGCATTAAGTTTTAAGTGGGTAAATCATTTGGAAAATTTCTCAGGTTTTGATATTGTTCTTGGTAATCCTCCGTATGTGTGCTCAAGGAACATAGACGAAGAATCAAAGAAACTTTTAGATAACTGGAGTGTATGTTCAACTGGACATCCTGATTTGTATATTCCATTTTTTGAAATTGGCCTTTCAATATTAAAAGATAATGGAGTTTTAGGGTTTATTACGATGAACACTTTTTTTAAGAGTGTGAATGGTCGAGCATTAAGAGAGTATTTTCAAAATGAAAAGTTTAATTTCAAATTAATTGATTTTGGTAGTAATCAAGTCTTTCAGTCGCGATCTACCTATACCTGTATTTGTCTTGTTCAGAAAAATCATGCAGATTATTTAAGTTACGTTCAGCTATCTTCAATAGGATTGTTAAGGAGCAATAAATTATCTTATAACACAATTGATTACTCACTGCTAGACTCATTAAAAG
>NZ_JAGXGF010000142.1 GCF_024636815.1 Marivirga sp. | reverse complement strand
TTTATAAACCTCTTTTTTTTAACCACAATGTTCACAGAGTTTTACACTGAGTTACACAAAGAGAACTGTTTTTTTATTTATGATTAAGAATTGTTTCAATTTAAATAGGGCTTCTGCTCAGTGTACTTTGCGATATACTCTGTGTATCTCTGTGGTTAAAAGAAAAAAAGCCTTAGGCTTTCCGTCTTAAAATAGCAGATAGTTGAAGAGAAACATTAAGCAAAGTCATTTTTGCACTGGCATTTCTTTCTAAATAGTAGATCGCTTTGTTGAGAATTTCATTCATTTGAGCAATCTTTTCAAGGCTTAAGGTCTTGCTGAATTTCATTACAAATTGCTCATGTTCATCAGGAACTCTCATCAATTCGGTGCTTTGCATTAAGGCTACCAATGATTCCCTCAAAATATTTTCAGCATGAACCAGCCATTGTTGTTGATTCATTTTGCCCCATTTATGAAAATCATCTGATCGTTTAACCATTTTGGTATAATCATTAGCCCAGCATTCTCGCATCCACTGTTCAAATTCTTGTTGTGCATCATCCGATACATCATCGATCAATTCTACTGCTTTGTGCAAATCGCCTTGAGAAATATGGGCTAACTGCTTGGCTTGATTTTCGGCTACTTCGTATTTAGAAACTAAAATTTGCTTTACTTCTTCATCAGAATAGTTAGGTACATGTACGGCCTGAGTTCTTGATATGATGGTGCCGATTAATTTCTCTCTATTATTAGAAACCAAAAGGAAAACAGTTTTATCTGAGGGCTCTTCGATAATTTTCAAAAGTGCATTGGCAGCTGATGGATGTAAATATTCAGGTAGCCAAATCAGCATAACCTTATATTTCCCTTCAAAGGCTTTTAAAGAAAGATTTCGGATGATGTTTTTACTTTCATCTTTTGCGATATTGAGTTGCCTGTTACCAGTGCCAATATGATCTATCCAGTTGGAAACGGAAGCAAATGGATCTTTTGTAAGAAAAGACCTCCAATATTTCATGAAGTTATTACTTAACTTCGAGTCATCACCTTTTATGCTGTCGTTGGCAGCTGTCGGAAATGAAAATTGGAAATCAGGATGGATGAATTTGGCATTTTTGTGACAAGAATTACACTCGCCACAAGCATCCGTTTCAGTGGGATTTTCACAATTTAAATAAGTAGCATAAGCTAACGCCATCGGTAAATTAGCGGCTCCTGATTTTCCCCAAAATAGCTGGGCATGAGCAATTTTACCATTTTTCACCCCTTTTATCAGTTGTTCTTTTAAATCAGTAAGTCCTGGTATATTAGCAAAAAGCATACTACTTATTTTTTAGCTATCTTCTATCTTTTTTAATGCTGCTTCTTTTTTCTCTTTTCTTTTATGGATAATACCAGAAATATAAATACTTATTTCATATAAAAGTAAAAGCGGAAAGGAAATCAATAATTGGCTAATCGGATCAGGTGGAGTGATAAAAGCACTCAATACCAAAATAATCACAATGGCTATCTTCCTGTATTTTCTTAAAATTTGGGGGTTGATTATACCAGCTTTACTCATGAAAAGAATCACCATGGGTAATTGAAACATAAATCCACAAGCTAAAACCAGCATTGTTAAAGTTGACACATATGAAGCAATATCAAATTCATTCAATACACTTGGGTCCACTTGGTAGTTTGCCAGAAAATTAATTGATATTGGCGATACTATATAATATCCAAATAACACCCCTGACATAAACAATAAGCTCACAAAAAAGGTAGCACCTCTGCTTGTATTCCTTTCATTCTCATAAAGAGCAGGACTTATAAAGCGCCACATTTCCCAGAAAAAATAAGGAAATGCCAGAATGATTCCCAAAACAAATGAAGAGGTAATATGCATGCTAAACTGACCTGTCATTTTTCTACTTTGAATAATGAAAGGAAGTTCATCTATGCAAAATGCAGTTGAATTAGCCACGGTTTGCCCCAGCTGACATGCCATCTGGTAAAACCAAAAATCTGGTCTGGAAGGACCTAAAATCAAAGTACCAAAGACAAAGTCTTTAGAAGCAAAGGCTATAACGGAAAATAATACTACAGCGGATAAAGCCCTAACGATATGCCATCGAAAGGCTTCCAGATGATCTAAAAAGCTCATCTCCGCGTGTGGTTGATCTGCTGGCATATATTATTATATGAAATCTAAATTAAAATTAGATAAAATTGATGTTTGATTGTGATAAGCAAGTGATTTCGGCTCTATTTAAACAATGGGAACTCAACCATCCATTCATTGATCTCATTCTTCACTGAAGCAATCTTTTGCTTGTCTTCATGTTGTGTGATTACAATATCAATAAAATTCACTATTTTTTCCATATCAGCTTCTACTAATCCTCTTGAGGTAACAGCTGCAGTACCAATTCTCATACCAGAAGTAACAAATGGAGATTTATCATCAAATGGCACCATGTTTTTATTGATCGTAATATCGGCCTCACCCAAAACAGCCTCAGCTATTTTTCCAGTGATTCCTTTAGATCGTAAGTCAATTAGCATTAAGTGATTGTCCGTTCCACCAGAAATGATTTTATAATCTCTTTCCATAAATGCTTTAGCCATTACCTCAGCATTTTTCTTCACTTGCAATATGTAATTGAAATATTCGTCAGTTAAGCATTGACCAAAAGCCACTGCTTTAGCAGCAATTACATGCTCTAATGGACCACCTTGGGTACCAGGGAATACACCGGAATCCAACAATTGCGTCATTTTGCGTAATTCTCCTTTTGGATTTTTGTAGCCAAATGGGTTTTCGAAATCATCCCGCATCATAATCAATCCACCTCTTGGTCCACGCAAAGTTTTATGAGTAGTGGTAGTTACTATGTGACAATAATCCAAAGGGTCATCTAATAATCCTCTAGCAATTAGTCCACTAGGGTGAGATATGTCAGCTAATAAAAGAGCGCCTACTTCATCGGCTACTTCTCTTAATTTTTTATAATTCCATTCACGGCTATAAGCTGATGCACCGCAAATAATCATTTTTGGTTTTTCTTTTTTAGCTGTAGCCTCAACTTTATCCCAATCAATTAAACCAGTTTCCTCTTCCACTCCATAAAATGAAGGCTGGTATAATTTTCCTGAAAAATTAACAGGTGAACCGTGTGTTAAGTGTCCACCATGCGATAGGTCAAAACCTAATATTTTATCTCCAGGGTTTAAACATGCTAGCATTACTGCAGCATTTGCTTGAGCACCGGAGTGGGGTTGAACATTAGCCCAAGTAGCTCCAAATAATTCCTTAACTCTGTCGATTGCTAAATTTTCTACCTCATCTACGACTTCACATCCTCCATAATACCTTTTTCCTGGTAAGCCTTCAGCGTATTTATTAGTCAGTACGCTGCCCATAGCTTCCATAACTTCAGGGGAAGTGAAATTTTCTGATGCGATTAATTCAACACCTGTTTCCTGTCTTTTTTGCTCCTTCTTAATGAGGTCGAATATTATATTATCTCTTTGCATTTTGTAAACCAATTTGAGCCTAAAATTAGCGCAGAATTACGGGATAAACAATTGAATAGCTGGAAGCTTTTGTAATCAGATAGATAATTTTATGATTGGTATAAAATAATAGGTTTTCACACTAAAAAAGCATGCTTCTAAAAAAGAAACATGCTTTTTTTTAAAATGAAAGCAATGATTATTAATTAATCATCTATTGTAACATGTCCCCAATTGTGTCCTTTTCTAATTCTATTCAATTGTGTATGTGTGATTCCGAACTGCCTTGCAATTTGACTATATCTAGTCTTTTCGTTTTTCAGCATTTTTTTAATCACTTTCACATCTGATTCGGTTAATTTATAACCGGTTACCCTTTTCTTTAATACTTTGGGATTTTTATTATTGTGGTCGGCTAATTCTCTTTCGGAGACCCATTTTAAATTACTCAAATGATTATTAGACTTTTCATAGTCTAAATGAGTTACATACACTTGGTTGTCATTATCCTTGGTCATAAATGATTCAGCAACCAGACGGTGTACGTAATAGCTTTGAGTGATTCTTTTATCAAAACGAACCATGATGGCTTGATAGCCATTAACGTTTGATCCCTTTATGATTTTTCCGGTTTCACGTGTAGAATAACTCTTTATCCTGCCGTAATTCGAGACTTCATATTTTGCATGCGGTAGATCCACATTAAACTCGATCTCTTTCCACTTTTCCAGTTTTGGATCCATGTTCTTTTCAGTTATAGTTTTTGCTTAGTTTTTTATTAATATTAAAGGTAGGTAATTAAATTAATAAAAAAAATACTATAATTCTTAGATTAGTCATAATCATACTTTTTTAGCCAAAGATTCTGCAGTTTTTGTCGAAAATCTTTCTCTCGAGCATTGTCCTGAGGCATGTAGAGTGTGTTTTTACTGATTTCTTCTGGCATATATTCCTGGTAAGCAAAATTTCCCGGAAAGTCGTGAGAATATTTATATCCACTACCATAATTCATGTCTTTCATTAGTTTAGTTGGTGCATTTCGCAAATGTAAAGGCACCGATAGATCGCCTGTCTCTCTAACTAATTGTTTTGCTTTTTTAATAGCCATATAGGAAGCATTACTTTTTGGAGAACAGGCAAGATAAGTAACACACTGTGCTAATACTATTTCCGCTTCCGGGTAACCAATCATACTAACGGCTTGAAAAGTATTAGTAGCTATTAGTAATGCGTTTGGATTAGCTAGACCGATATCCTCCGAAGCAGAAATCAATAGCCTGCGAGCGATAAACTTCACATCTTCTCCGCCTTCAATCATTCTGGCAAGCCAATAAAGTGCGGCATTAGGATCACTCCCTCTGATGCTTTTGATAAAGGCAGAAATAATGTCATAATGTTGTTCTCCAGACTTATCATAAATCGCCATTCTATTTTGTGCGATTTCTCGAACTTTTTCATTGGTGATTTCGATTTTCTCATCTTTTCCGAATGCATCTGTTACCAATTCGAACAGATTCAATAATTTTCTAGCATCCCCACCTGATAATTGAATGAGAGCTTCGTATTCTTTGATTTTAATATTGAGCTCTTTTAATTTTTCATCATTTGCTAAGGCTGTATTTACCAATCCTTTTAAATCCTCTAACTCCAATGCTTTGAGTGTATAAACCTGACAGCGTGAAAGTAAAGCAGAATTGACTTCGAAAGATGGGTTTTCAGTAGTAGCTCCAATTAAAGTAATAACTCCTTTCTCGACTGCACCTAATAAAGCATCTTGCTGTGATTTATTGAAGCGGTGAATTTCATCGATAAATAAAATGATTTTCCCGGAACGTGAAGCTCTTTGAATAACTTCCCGAACATCTTTCACACCTGCACTAATAGCGCTTAAGGTTTGAAATGGCGCTTTTACCTGATTAGCAATAATATTGGCAATGGTGGTTTTACCTACTCCCGGAGGTCCCCAAAATATCATTGAAGGTACCTTTCCCTGTGCAATAGTCAGTCTTAAAACTCCTTTTTCGCCTACCAAATGCTGTTGTCCAACTAGTTCTTCTAGTTTAGTAGGGCGCATTCTTTCAGCTAATGGTTTATCTTCTCCAAACATCATATTTTTTTCCTTTAAAAAGAGCTTTTATCTGTTCTAGCAAAAACCTGTCAGGTTTACACTAGCATTTAGCACCCTATAATTGATATTGAAACACTATAAATAAACTAAAACCTGACAGGTTTCATTGCTTACTATTAAGATTAAATATGTAATTAGCCATTATTTATCAAAATAACACCTGTTGTGAATTAGAATTTTTGAATTTTAAATAAAGTGCAATATCCGTATATTCCATTAGTTTTGCCAAATGAATAAAACTTGGCAAATTCATGGAGCATTGGCGCTTGTAGGTTTAATCTATGGTGCAAATTATGTTATTGCAAAAGGAGTGATGCCTAATTATATGAGTCCCAATGCTTTTATTTTATTAAGGGCTTCGGTGGCGACCGTTCTCTTCTGGATTTACCATGCCTTTACATCTTCTGAAAAAGTAACAATTAAAAAAGATTATTGGCTTTTCGCTAAATGTGCAGTTTTTGGAGTAATGGGAAATCAACTGATTTTCTTCAATGGCTTAAGCTTGACCAGTCCGGTTAATGCCAGTATCATCATGACAGCCAATCCAATAATCGTATTGATGATTTCTTTTTGGTTGCTAAATGAAAAAATTACCTGGCGGAAAATCATTGGTATTTTAATTGGTGCATGTGGAGTTATATTATTGGTGCTAAATAAGGAAGTCAGCCTAGAAAACGATGCCTTTTTAGGCGACATTTTTATTTTCTTGAACGCTACATTCTATGGTATTTACTTGGTAATGGTAAAGCCTTTGATGCAAAGATACGAGCCCATTACTGTAATAAAATGGGTTTTTCTTTTTGGCACTATAATGATTGTCCCTTTTGGAATAGTGCCCATTTTTGATGTAGAATTTCAGTCTTTTCCTTCGGAGATATGGTGGAGTATTGTATATGTGATTACTGGCACTACATTTTTGGCTTATCTTTTAAACGCCATGGCATTGAAGCATGTGAATTCTACCATAGTCGGCTATTATATTTATTTGCAACCGGTATTTGCCACTTTTATCACTATTTTAATCGGACAAGAAGTTTTCAAATGGGAAAAAGCCCTATTTGCATTGATGATATTTTTTGGAGTATATTTAGTAAGTCAACAAAAGAAAGATAAGAATGCAAAAGCGCTTAACTGAAATTAAATGGGGATTAATCTTTGTGATTATGATGCTCCTTTGGATGTATTTTGAAAAAGCCATGGGCTGGCATGATGAAAATATAGCCGATCACGCTACTTATACCAATTTGGTAGCTATCCCGTCAATTCTGATTTATGTTTTTGCTTTACTGGAAAAACGAAAGAAACATTATAAGAATGTGATGAGCTGGAAGCAGGGATTCATTTCAGGTTTAATTATAACCGTTGTGGTCGTGCTTCTAACTCCTTTTAGTCAGATGGTAATTCATGATTTAATCTCTCCGGAATATTTTGAGAATGTTTCTGCTTATGCTGTAAAACAGGGGTTAAGTACTCAAGCAGAGGCAGATGATAATTTCAATTTGAAAACTTATATCTGGCAAAGTGCAGTGTTTGCACTTATTATGGGTGTGATAACTTCTGCTGTTGTGGCTTTGTTTGTGAGGAGGAAAGGAAATTAATATTTGAAATTTAACTAATTGAAAAATGCTTTATTGACCCTATAAAATTTTTTACAATTAGCTTGAACCTAAGCAAGATACATTGGTAAAAGGAGGTAAGAATTGTATATTAACTACGGGGAATAGATCATTGATGGAAAAGCAATCAAAAAATCTAATAGTATAAAAGTAAGTGTCTAATTGCTCACAAACCACTTGATTCTCAGTAGTTATTTTACTTTTCAAATAATCTATAAACAAAGCCTTTATGAATAACTTTTGCTATTAAGGAATCATCAAACTCTATCTGTTTCATACCCAGGTTCTCAAATATCTTCTTATAATTCCTTGGAAAATGCTTCCATGATATGCTATTTTCATCTTCAATTATCAGAATATATTTAGATGTTTGCTTAACCATATGTTCAAATATCCAATCACTGTCTGTATGTATATGCTCTAAAACAGCCATGGTGTATATCAAATCATATTGTAAATTGCTATTCTCTTTAAAAAACTCTTCTACAGGTGAATTATAAATGGAAATGGCATTATAAGTTTCACCAAACACATCTTTAAATTTAACTAATGCAGCTTCAGATATTTCTACTGCTGAAAGGTCTGTATAATTGTTATTATATAAATAGTTTAAATTTCTCCCTACATTGCACCCTATTTCTAAAATGTTTATATCTTTTCCTAAATTCTGTATTTTCTCTAACAAATACCTGCTCCTTTCATCTTTAAGAATGTAGTCTGATGGTCTATTTGTTCCATCAGCAGGTTTCTTCCAATATTTATGAATGTCGTCTAATGGCTTCGAATCATCTTTAAAAATTCTTTTAATCTTTTTTAAAATCAAGTGTGTTTTCATTTTGTAATATTTAATGATGGATAAACTGTCGGCTAGCACAATCAATGCTCTTATCTAAGTTTAAAAGGGTAAATAAAGGTGCTTTTTCCAAAAAAAATCTAACAACTTTAATGTAAATTGATTTTAAATGCAAAGAAATATACAGATAAAAGTTTTCGCTAGTCCATAATTATAAAAATTTAATCCGAAAAATTTAAGAGGTTCTCAATACGATATTTGTTACAGTTATAATGTCCCATTTTTTTAATCATATATTCTAGGACATGGAACAATAATAACCTGAGTTTCTATGTTGAAAAACCAGACAAAAGGTAATTTATTTTCTTTTTTTGCCTTTTTTAGGCGTAGTTGTCCTATGATAAAATTTTAAGTTTGTCAAGGGTGGCTTAGGTTTGTGCGCTGTTTTGTGCG
>NZ_JAGXGF010000141.1 GCF_024636815.1 Marivirga sp. | reverse complement strand
TGGCCGCACAAAACAGCGCACAAACCTAAGCCACCCTTGACAAACTTAAAATTTTATCATAGGACAACTACGCCTAAAAAAGGCAAAAAAAGAAAATAAATTACCTTTTGTCTGGTTTTTCAACATAGAAACTCAGGTTAATAAGCCCCATCATTAACACCCCTATAGTCCTCAAGGGGACAGTACCAGATTTTCATCAGCAGAAAATAATAAAATCACTACTATTTTCTACTTTTGCATATACTTGTTATCTCCTTTATAGTTCAATTCAAAAGACTGTGAATACTTGATAAAAAAGAAATCAGCCAGAGGCTGACCAGCCTTTGGCTGGGAAAAAATCAAGACAAAAATATGCTTCAGCCCACTTCCTCCTCTGGCCCGCATTTTTGTCCTCCTGCCCACACTCACAGATCAAAATTTTATTTAGCTTGAAGGCTTGTTGGTATTAATCAAGAGTACCCTATCTATTTTTGTACTTTCTTAGCAAATAGAAGTGGCATCATTGCTAATATTAGCAAAACATTGGATAATGGTAAAGCTAACTTAGGCATATTGATGTCATTATAATCTAACCGAATTAAATTTATGGTTAAAAGCATAAAAGATACTACTATTACAAATAAGGCTAATTTTTTATTGACTGGTAGAGACTTTATTTTTTCGATCATTTTAAAATCAAAATTGAACTGTAATAAAATTAAGTAAAAAATCTTGTTGACAAAATTCAACCTACTAATAGAATTAGAATTTTTTAAGCTCCATCATCTGCTAACTGGCCAAACTGTAAAACTATCTAACCACTCTCCTAATCGCTTTTCTGTAATCTGAGGGACTTTTATCTGTAATTTCTTTAAACTGTCTATTAAAATGAGAGATATTATTAAATCCGCATGCGTAGCAAATATCCGTGATATTTAAATTTCCTTCTGAAAGTAATTTCGAAGCATGTACCACTCTATGTTCATTTACAAAGTGGGTAAAAGTTTTATTTGAAATTCTTTTGAAATACCTACAGAAAGCAGGAACAGTCATGGCAGCCTCTGCTGCTATTTCATGCAGAGAGATATTTCTTTTAAAATTATTCCTTACGTAATCATAGATTAAATTAACCCTTTGCTGATCTACTGCTTTAGCTTCGATAGAAACTGCCTCGGAGTTTAACAAATAATAGTCTTTGATCTCTGATAGCTCTTTTAATATCTGAATTAGACCTAACAATCGATCAAATGGAGGCTTATCCACCAATTCTTCTATTCTATTACCTATTCTTTTTTTAGTCTCCCCAGTAAAGACAATTCCCAACTTTGCATTTTCAATCAATTGCTTTATAGGTTGTATTTCCGGGAGATTTAAAAATACAGGACCAGGGAAATCCTCTTTCATTTGAATAATCGTTTCCGATTCATTACCTGTAAGACTATCAGTAAAGCCATAATGAGGTAAATTGGAACCAATCAACATCAAATCACCATCTTGATAATAAGATATATGGCTTCCAATATGTCTTTTTCCATTGCCTCCTCTGACGAATACCAATTCAATTTCAGGATGAAAATGCCAGAAAGGCTCTTTATTAGGCTTCGATTGCTCAAATTTCTTGATTAATACAGAACTACCAAAGGTTGGTTCAATTTGTTCGAGTGTTGGCTTATAAAACTGCATAATGATTGATTAAACGCTTGAATCTAATTATTGTTATTGAATTTTAACTCTTAATAACACTAAGATAACATAGTAAGGTTAATATACTATTAACATTGGAAAATCTTAACATAGTTGCTTGCAAAAAAGTGCCCTACATTTGTAATGTACTTAAAAGAAAAAGCTTATGAACAATTTAAAAATTCAAAAAACGGTATTTGCAATCGCATTGATAGCACTACCCTTAATGAGCTTTGCAGATGGATTCCCATTTGTGAAATTAACAAGCAAAGAAAACAAGATGATTACCTTAAGGGTAGGATCAGCTCAGTCTGATTTAACTAATATAAGATTAAAAAATCAATTCGGTCAGGTTGTTTACAGTGAAACTGTAGAGAATGTGAATGGCATATTGAAAAATTTTGATTTGAGACATTTAGAATCAGGTCGCTACAAAATAGAACTTGAAAATGCTTTAAATATTGAAGTATTACCCATTACTATCACTTGGGATTCTATAGCGGTTGCTCACGATCAATTTACTACTATACACAAGCCATTTATTAATTTAAAAGAAAATGGTACTGTAGATTTTAATTTCTTAAACTTAAATGCTAATCCGACTTCTATTATTATCACTAACGAAAAAGGGAATGTGATTTATAAAGAAAATTTAGGCAACAGCTCGGATATTGAAAAACGATATGATATTTCTTCTTTAGAAAGAGGGAATTATCAATTCATAGTTCAAAATGGCGGTAGGAACTTTAAACATAGTGTCGCTCTCTAAATTTGTATTCAATTAGTCGTTTCCATAGTAGGGCTCGCCATCGGAGGATGGCGGGCTTTTTTTATGCCTTTTTAGGATATAAGGTTTTCATAAATAACTCTTTGGAAAATCATCGGGATTATGCCATTTCTTTTGGCTTAGTCTCTTTTATTTTTATTCTTTTAACCCCTTCATAAATAAATACTGTTGCAACGGCCATCAACACATGACTTAAGGATAAATAATTAAACCACTCGTGTATGCTAAATTCAGTTGCAAATACTAAGGCTGAAAGTGCGGCAAAACCAATTCCCGCCATAATATATTGAGTTGCCTTATTTTTAGTTTTAAGAAACAATAAAACTTCAATGGTGAAAACCACGAACATCAATCCATAGCCTGAATGAAGCTGAACATAAAAGAAATCCAGGGTAAATAGGACTAATCCTAAAAATATTAAGAATTCAATTATATTAACTATACCTAAAATCTTGACATACTTTTTATTTAATACAATTCGAGTATGTTCGATAGCACCTCTCTCAATTAGCATAATGGCAAACATACTGATAATCCACCCTACTAATTTCCAGGTTTTTGTAAATTCATAATAAAATGCATGTCCGATTAGACCACCAAATGTGGTAGCCAACCCCATAATCAGAAAATAATACTTAAAATATGTGAAGACTTTCCCTTTCCTGGGGGATACCGTCATTTTATAGAAATATAAGAAACATAAAAAACTGACTAATAAATCGGTGAGTGTGACTATTGGTTCATCAATACGAATACCAAATAATTCAATTTGCACAATATTTTCCATACACTATCTATCGAAAAAGTTAATAAAGGGTTACTTAAAACATTTTCTTATAGTTTTAAACGTTAGATATTTAGTTTTAGCTTAAAGTAATAAAGCTTAAGTTTTACGTTATCCTCTAAACTTCATAAGTTGCTTCAAAATTTTTGATGGTAAACCAGTCTGAAAATCCTTTCATGGGTAATGCCTCCTCCATTTACCAAAGCAAAGCAGCTTTAAAATGGGTAGCATTGGCTTTTTCACTAATTATCGGCTTTGCTTCGGTTTTATATACCAACAGTATAGTAGAAGAATTAAAAGAAAGAGAAGAGCGATACATTGAGCTGTATGCCAAAACTTTAGAATATTCAAGCGATCCAGACAATAGTGAAAACTTGATGTTTATCTTTCAAGAGATTGTAACACCCAATAATTCAATTCCTGTTATTGTGGTAGATGCAAACGGCAATCCAAGTATATTCAGAAATATTAATGTGGATAGTAGTAAAAACAATGAAGCTGCTATGCAAAAAATCTTAAAAAAGGAGCTGAAAATAATGGAGCAGGAATATAAGCCTATCGCCATTTCTGGAACAGATCCTAGTGATCCAAGTAGCTATCAATATATTTATTATAGAAACTCCGATTTGATTTATCGACTTAGATATTATCCCTATATCCAACTTTCCATCATTGCCGCCTTCGTGTTTTTTGGTTACGTATCCTTCTCTTACTCCAGAAAGGCAGAACAAAATCAAGTTTGGGTAGGTTTGGCAAAAGAAACAGCCCATCAATTGGGGACGCCTTTATCATCATTAATGGCATGGCTTGAAATCATGAAAATTGATGATGATATTAAAGATAAAGAAGTCACAAAAGAACTCGAAAAAGATATAAGCAAGCTTGAGCTTATCACTTCCAGGTTCTCAAGCATAGGTTCCATTCCTGTTTTAAAGGATGAGAATATTTCCAAGATTATTCAATCGACTGTTAATTATTTACAAAAAAGAACCTCAAAAAAGGTAGCTATTAATTTCATCTCTAAAGATGATTTGGTTACTGCTAATATCAATAAGCCTCTCTTCGACTGGGTAATAGAAAATCTATGCAAGAATGCAATAGATGCCATGAGCGGTGAAGGAGAAATTATGATTACCTTAAAAGAAGGGAAATATGGAGATGTACTCATAGATGTAAAAGACACAGGAAAAGGTATCCCATCAAGTAAAATAAAAGAAATCTTCCAGCCAGGATTTTCCACTAAAAAAAGAGGGTGGGGACTTGGCCTGACCTTAGCTAAGAGAATAATCGAAAACTATCACAATGGGAAAATAACGGTAAAAGAATCGGTTTTAAATAAAGGCACCACTTTTAGAATAATTTTAAAAAGATAATTCCATTTCGAATCGCTAGCCTCTCAGTATAAAACACTAAGCCCTCTGACGCTTAATCTAAAACAAGCCTTCATTTGAAATAATTATATTGATATTCCTGATTTTTAATTACATTTGCATCCCTAAGAATGAAAAGAAAAAATAACATACCATCGATTAAACAATCGGGCAGTCTAATATTTGGACTGACAATGGCTGTGTTAATGTTTTTCCAGCAACCTTATCCAAACGTAAATTCTGATAAGGTTGAAAAAACCGAGCAAAGTGAAAAAGAAAAGCCACAAGCAGAATACCGCATGTTGGCTTACGATGTGCTTTTGCCGGTTATGCAATTCAATTTATTCCATTCATTTGATTTGTTATTAGAAATCCCTAATCCCAACAAAGAGGATTTTACAACACTTGAATGCGTAGAAAAAGCTTATCACAATTACTTTTATACACTTTTTAGGCTCATTATAGCGCCTAATGCTCCCTAACAGCTTAAAGTAATCAATTAAAAATCTTGATCTAAGCAGATCATATATACAATCAATTTAAAAATCATTTACTAATTAAAAACATGGAATCGTGAAGTTCTGCGGTTTTATGAAATCATTTCAAATACTATAATAAACATGAAAAACAGAGGATTTATCGTGTTCATGACCGCTCTAGTTACATTGTTATGTATCTATTATTTGTCATTTACATTTGTTTCGAACGGCATAAAAGATGATGCCACTGCTTATGCTACAGATCAAGCAGGAAATATTGATTATTCAAAAAGACAGAGTTACTTAGACTCCGTTTATAACGTTCCTGTTTACAACCTTTTAGGAGTTGAATTTACCTATAAAGAAGTTCAGGATATGGAATTAAACCTAGGACTGGATTTACAAGGTGGTATGCACGTTACTTTAGAGGTTTCTCCAGTAGATATCATAAAAGGATTGAGTGGAAATAATGGAGATGAAGCATTAATTAATGCTTTGGAAACAGCAAGAGAAAGACAAAAAACCAGTCAAGGTTCTTTTGTAGATCTATTCTACCAGGCTTTTAAAGAAGAAAACCCTGACAAAAAATTAAGTGAATTCTTTGCTACTTCTGCTAACAGAGATAGAATTAGCTATGAAACAGAGGATAGCGAAGTATTAAGAATCATCCGTTCTGAAGTGGATGACGCAATTGATCGTTCTTTCAATATCTTAAGAACAAGAATTGACCGTTTTGGTACCTCTCAGCCTAATATTCAAAAGCTAGAGAATACAGGTAGAATTCAAATCGAATTACCGGGTGTTGACAATCCTGTAAGAGTTAAAAAATTATTGCAAGGTGTTGCAAAGTTGGAGTTCTTGCAGGTTGTAGAAATCAATGAGGTTTCTGAGGCACTTGCTGCAGCAAATGAAATCTTAGTTGCAGAGCAAAAAGCAAATCAGAAAAATGCATTAGGTTCAGATGATACAACTGAAACTTCTCAAGAAGAGAGCGGGAATTTGGCTGACCTATTGCAGGATGATGATGCTGAAACAACAACAGAAGAAGGACAAGAAGCTGATACTGCTGACGCCAATCTTGATTCATTGGAAAATGCAGAAAATGTATCGCCACTTTTCAGCTTAATCAGAAGCCAATATGGTTTGGTTTATGAAATCACTGATACCGCTAAAATCAATGATATTATTTATAGAGAGGATATCCAAGCTTTATTCCCAAGAAACACAAGACTTCTATGGGATGTGAAGCCAAGAAAATTGGATGATGGTACTGAATTATTAGAGTTATACGTAGTTAGAACTCAAAGAGGAAATCAGGCTTTATTAACAGGTGAGGTTGTAAATGATGCAAGACAAACATTTGATGATGTTGGGCAACCAGCTGTTGACATGAGTATGGATGCAACAGGAGCTAGAAAATGGGCGAAAATCACCAGAGAAAATATCAACAACAGAATTGCGATTGTTTTAGATAACTATGTGTATTCTGCACCGATTGTAAACCAAGAAATTCCTAATGGTAAATCAGTCATTAGCGGTAATTTTACCATGGAAGAGGCTAAAGATTTAGCTAATATCTTGAAAGCTGGTTCTTTGCCTGCTCCAACCAGAATTGTTGAAGAGGCAATCATTGGTCCAACTTTAGGTAAAGAGGCAAGAGCACAAGGTATCATTTCTATTGTAGCAGGTTTGGCTATGGTATTAATTTTCATGGTAGCCTATTATGCTAAAGGTGGTTTGATTGCTAATATTGCATTGGTATTTAATATCTTCTTTATTTTAGGAATCTTAGCACAGTTGAATGCCGCACTGACCTTACCGGGTATTGCCGGTATAGTATTGACTATTGGTATGTCCATTGATGCTAACGTACTAATTTTTGAACGTATTCGAGAGGAAATGCGGGCTGGCTCTCCACTATTGAAAGCCATTTCATCAGGTTATGCTAAAGCTTACAGCTCAATTGTGGATGCGAACGTAACCACTTTCTTAACAGGTGCTATCTTATATTGGTTAGGTCAAGGACCGGTTAAAGGTTTTGCTATTACTTTAATGATTGGTATTGCATGTTCATTCTTCTCAGCTGTATTTATCACAAGAGTTATTGTAAGCTGGATGAGCAAGAGAGGTGATCAAAGTAAGATCTCATTCTCCACTCCATTCTCTAAAAACTTATTGAACAATATTTCTTTTAATTTCATGAGCAAAAGAAAAATGGCTTATATAGGTTCAGGAATTGTTATTACAATCGGTATTGTTTTGATGGTTACTAAAGGATTAACATTAGGTGTTGACTTTACAGGTGGTCGTTCTTATATAGTAAGGTTTGCAGAGCAAGTAGAAACTACCAGCCTAAAAGTAGCTTTAGACGGAAAATTAGAAGATGCTGGAACTGAAGTGAAAACTTATGGAGCTAACAATATTCTAAAAGTAACCACTTCTTATTTAGTAAATGAAGAATCTACGGAAGCGGATAATACAGTTAAAACTAAAATCGTTGACGGTATAGCTGAAGCAACCGGAATGAATTATGTTGAAACCGAATCTGCGATGGGAGATAATGATTTCACCATTAGTGGTTCTTCTAAAGTAGGAGCTACCATTGCTGATGATATCAGAAACTCATCACAGGAATCTGTAATATTTGCCTTGATTGCCATTTTTATCTACATCTTAATACGATTTAGAAGATGGCAGTTTGGTTTAGGTGCTGTTGTGGCTTTATTCCATGATACATTATTTGTATTGTCAGCTTTTGCAATTGCAAAATTGCTCGGGTTCTCATTTGAAATAGATCAAGTATTTATTGCCGCTATCTTAACCGTAATTGGTTATTCAATTAACGATACTGTGGTTGTGTTTGATAGGATCAGGGAGACTTTGGGTATTAAATCGAAAGCTACTAATGAGGAAACCTTCAATATGGCTATCAATAATACCATAAGTAGAACCTTAATGACTTCACTTACTACTTTACTTGTAATTTTGATTCTATTTATCTTCGGTGGTGAGGTATTAAGAGGATTCTCTTTTGCTTTATTGGTTGGTATCTTAGTAGGTACTTACTCTTCTATCTTTATTGCAACCCCAGTTGTATTAGACTTAGCTAAGAGAAAAAAGAAAGCAGTAGAAGCTTAAAATAACAATAATTTAAAATTGAAAAGCCGAATCAGATAATTCTGATTCGGCTTTTTTTATATTAGATATAGTAGTAAAAAGGGATAGAATGAAAGCTCAGTCAACTCAATAATAACAATAGCCTAGTTTCCTAAACCAATATAAGTTTCACAATATAATTCCGGATTAAAGTATGAATTTTACAAGATTTTTATACAAAAGTATAACACACTCATAGCTCAGGTAAATGATATTTGAAAGGAATTAGGAATTCAGTTCAAAACTGATTTCAAGATAATCTAAAAATATAATTAGAGTATCAACCTTATAATTTATCAAAAACCAAGAATTATGAAAAATACCACCAGATTAAATTATGTAAACAAAAGGCTGCCAAAAGGTATTTCCTAGAAGGCCATTTTCGCAGGAACAGTAGCAACTATATCATTGATGCTAATATTAAATTTGATAGGATTATCATTGGGATTATTCAGCATTGAACCAACTGAAGAAAGCAATCCTATGAATGGATTAGGAATAGGCGCTATCATATGGTGGGTCATCAGCAATTTGATTGTACTCTTTATTGGTGGTTTCGTTGCAGCACGCGTTGGCGTTTCTCTTAAAAATGTAAGCGGGATTATTCAGGGGATTATGACATGGGCTTTGTATGCCCTTATTTCAGCCTGGTTGGTGACTTCCGCTATTGGAAGCATTATTTCAGGTGTAGGTAAAGCTGTAGGGGGAGTGCTTTCCAGTACAGGTGAAGTTGTACAGAATCAATTGGGCCCAGTTATTAAAGAGCAGTTCAGTGGTCTGGAAGTTTCTCTTGACGATGCAAAAGAAGAATTTTATTCCCTTCTGGAAGATACCGAAAAAGAAGCACTTGAACCAGAAACTCTGGAGTCAAAAGCTGAAAAGTCTGCTGCAAATGCCAAAGAAGAGGTTACAGAGAATAAAAAACAAACCGATAAAGTTAATATTGAAAAGATTTTTAGCAAGAGTAAAAACAGATTTGAACAGTCCTTTGAAGCACTTGATAAACAGGCATTGGCCAATATATTGGCGGAGCGAAGCGGCATGACCGAAAGCGAAGCTAAGCGCACAGTTGATAATACTTTTGCAAAATTCGAAACAACACGCCAAGATTTTGAGGAATTTTTGAAAGAAGCCGAAGAAAAGGCCAAGGTAAAAGCTGAAAACTTTGCTGAGGCGGTAGCTGAGGCTTCTATATATTTAGCCATTGCGCTTATACTGGGTTTGATAACTGCTGCTATAGGAGGATTTATAGGCGTTCAAAATTTACGAGGCGATTGCAATAGAAACGAATACGCGGAGGATGAAGCGGACTCCGACTATAATCACAGCACTGTGAGATAGCTGATGTATAGAACAAGAAACTATAGTTAGCTTCTTGTTCTATACTATTTAATTTAAATCTATTCTTTTACTTTCAATACTACCCCTACCTCCTTGTCGTCAATATTAAATTGATTTTTTAATTCCATCGAATCAATTACTTTTAAGCCTTTTAAAGTTTTATCCTCAAGCAATGAAAGTTTACCTTCATAGTCTTCTTTAAGAATTTCACCATTTAGTATATATTGAATTTTTTCTCTCTCCGTTGTTGTAATCATTTCTTCATATTCAGGTGAGTATTGGCTGAAAAAGTCCTCAAATATATTAATTGCAAATTTCTTTGTACGAACAACTACAGCTCCATCATTTGCTATTTCGCCATATTTATTTTTGGCTTCTTTACCATAGAAAGTGGTCAGAGTTGCAATAGTAGATGGATCGTAATTGCCTAGCTTACTTTTATCAATTGGCTCACCATCAACTATGAAGTAAGGATCAGGGCCTAATTTTTCCACTACTTCTTGTGGTGTTTTTTGTGATGTTTTACAACTTGTGAATAAAATAAGAACTATTAGCGTATTAAGCAATATTTGTTTTAGCATATTTAAGAGTTTTAAAAATATTTATAATAGTGAGTAAATTTGGAACGAAATTGTCTAGTGAGCATTATCGAATATACAATATTGTGCACTTTATTCCTTATTTAAAAATTCCAGAAACATTGAAAGGAACAAATCTCATTTTGATCCCAAATGCAGTGTCCCGCATCTGGTTTGATGACTAACTCATTTCCTTTTATTGAATTATACAATGAAAGACTTTGAGAACGCTTAACGTACTGATTCTCTTTTATTTCTTTCATACATAATATTGAGTGTAATTTTCTATTCAGTCAATCTATTTTTCAAATCCATTCTTTCGTGTAATATTCTAATTACTTCAATTTCATCATCAGAAATTATTTGATAGAATATGATGTGCTTTCCAGATTTTAGTCCGAATAGATTTCGGCTTATGCCTGTATATTCTTTCCCCAGGTCTGGGTATTCTCTAATTTCTTTGCAAGCAAACTTTAATGTAGTGTAATATTTATCAGCTTGATTTTCTGACCATTTTTCGAAAGTGTATTCCCAAATGCTATTTAAATCGTCAATGGCTTCCTGTCTTAAAACAACTTTAGCCATTCCTTCTTTTTTCTGCTTTCAATTTTTTTAAGTTTTCGTCAAAGTCAAAATCCTCAACTATTGGACTCTTTAATCCTTCCTGAATAGCATTTCTTAATGCAATTACTTTACTTTCTTCATTTTCCAAAAGTCTTAATCCAGCTCTAACTACTTCACTTACGTTTTTATATCTTCCAGCAGAAACTTGGCTACTTACAAATTGGTCAAAATAATTTCCTAGTGATATAGATGTATTTTTACTCATAATTCAAATATTTATTCGAAAATACCAAAAATTGGTAATATCTCCAAATTACACCTAACGTCAGGCTATCAAGCGTTATGATTGGGAATCTTAGTAATTTGATGACCTTTCATTAATGATTTGATAGCTGATGTTGAACCGAACACCTTCGGTGGAGGGCACAACCGATGGTAAATTACTAAATTAGCGGAACAAATAACTAAATATTCCAATTATGAAAGATTTTAAAAAAGTGAGGAACTAGGTAAAGTTCCGTTAAATCCGAAAGCTGAGGTACTGCTGCTGAAAGCGGCCGCATTTTTATCAGCCAAGAACTATTCCCCCCGAACGGTACGCAACTATACCTCCGAGATGCGGTATATATTCTCGTATTACAACCAAAAAGACCCCGAACAGATCGCTCAGGAGGATATTGTCGAGTACCTCAATTTTATCAAGAAACAGTTTGGCTCGGGCTATGACAAGTGCCGCATGGTGGCCCAGGCCTGTAGCTTTTTCTACAAAAACATCCTTCGGGTGCCTTATGTGGTGCCCAGCTCTTTTTACCCCCGCAGGGAATTTAAGCTGCCCAATATCCTTGGTGAAGATCAGGTAAAATGCCTGCTCAAAAGTACCGACAACCCGAAGCACCGCTGCATATTGGCCATGTTTTATGGCACAGGGTTACGACTGGAAGAAATGTGCCACCTGAAGATGTCATGCATCGACTCCAAAAATGCCGCAGTGAAGGTGGAAAAAGGAAAGGGGAACAAAGACCGGATGACCATCCTGCCCAAAACACTTCTCCCAGAACTCTATAACTACCACAAAGCCTATCGTCCGAAAGTGTACCTTTTTGAAGGCAGGATGCCCGGAAAACCGATGAGCAACGGGGCCATGCAGGTGGCCGTCCGACAGGCAATGGTAAAGGCAGGCTTCGAAAAAGGCAGGTACAGTGCCCACAGCCTGCGCCATTCTTTTGTGCTTACGCTAAAGCTTCAGCGACACGCGTGCCACACATCTTCTTGATGCAGGCACCGATCTGCATACTATAAAAGTGCTGCTTGGCCACAGCTCCATTGAGACCACCATGGTTTATCTGCACTTACAAAAATGCAAACGGGCCAGGTTGGTTTCACCTTTCGACCAACTCAAACTTGGTGCTGATGGGCAGTAAAACAGCCTTCCAAAAGCTGTTTGCCTGTAGTAATTATACACCTAAAAACGACTATACCAAACAGGTGCTCTCGCGGATCAATCATTGCCACACCAGAGATTTGGGGTATCATTGCTACCAATGCAGCAACGAAGGGTGCATGCACACCCACACCCAATACCACAGCTGTGGCAACAGGCACTGCCCCTTTTGTGGCACCCTCAAAAAAGACAAGTGGGTAGAAGAGCGCTTGGCCGATTTGTTTCCCACGCCCTACTACCACATCGTTTTTACCGTTCCCCATAGTTGGAACAGGGTAATGATGCAGTCGCCCAAAGCGCTTTACACCATCTTGTTTGATGCGACCTCTGAAACCTTGCTCAACCTAGGCAAAAACAAAGACTATATGGGGGCGACACCGGGAATTACCGCTGTGCTGCACACTTGGGGCCAAAAGCTCGATTACCATGTGCACCTGCATTGTGTGGTAAGTGGCGGTGGGGTCGGCAATGGCCAATGGGTAGCGGCCAAAAGGGCCAATGGCAAGTTTTTATTTCCCACGGAAGCATTGCGGAGTACGTACAAAGCAATATTCCTGCGCCTGGCCAGGGAAAAGAAAGCAGGATATTGCAGCCAGTGATGACCAAATAGATACGGCCATCCGGGAATCGGGCTATAAGCAATGGAAAGTGTATGCCAAAGCACCTTTTGGTGGGCCTGATCAAGTACTGAAGTATTTGGGCAGGTACACACACAAGACAGCTATTACCAGCTACCGGATAGAGGCTGTTGAAAATGGAACTGTCCGCTTCAGCTACAAAGACTATGCGGACGGCAATAAAATAAAAAGCATGGTACTTAAGGAACAAGAGTTCCTGCAAAGGTTTGAGCGGCATAACTTGTCCCGAAAGTCGGGATTCTTCCCAAACGCTTTGTGCGCATCCGGCATTATGGGTTCCTGACCAACAGGGGAAAGGTCACGCGCCTCAACCATATCAGGGAAACGATGGGCCTGGAGCAGGCTAAAGCACCGGTAGAAGTGCCTGTTGCCGTTCGCCTGTTAGAGAAGTACGGCACAGACATTACCAAATGCACGCAATGCGCAACAGGGCGGTATGAACTGTTGTTTACCAAGCGCTTTGGGAAAACAACTTACCGGAAACCCCAGAAGGTCCCGGTGTAGTTACTGAAGTTGAAAAAACAAGGATCAGCTTCAGGACATCTTAAAAAAAGCCCCGCCCGATGATACTTTTTATTGTGGGGAAAGGGGGAATTATATCCAAAACAATGAAAAAAAAATGATTACGGCAGTAAAACAGGGCATCGAAAAACCTAACAAGCTGAAAAAGGGCATCGGCAAAAATACTTTACCACCTAAGGGCCCGGTATTCGGTCAACACCGAATAACTGAAATACCTGGTAGTGGCCGGAACCAAATTCACCAAAAAGCCTGAACGGCATCTCCCGTTCAGGCTTTTTTTGAAGGTATTTCAGCTATTCGGCTTAGTGTT
>NZ_JAGXGF010000140.1 GCF_024636815.1 Marivirga sp. | reverse complement strand
ACCGGGAGATATTTTTTGATTATAAAACATCATATGACCTTTTCTGTAACTGATGTTAGGGTTACAATCCCAAAATTTTGCTATTTCAACTTGCTCCTCATCTAGTCCATTTTGCGTTTCATAAACTTGAAGTGCCTCTTGATAAAACTGACTGTTCTTAGTCGAATCAAATTTGGTAGGAGGCTGAGGTCTAAACTGACTATTCGAATCAAGCACTAATGGCCTTAACGTCTGCCAATTAGGTTCAATTCCATCCATGTAATCTGGAGGAGTTGCCTTCCATTTTCCAGGATCATTATCATAAGAATACCTTGTCAATCCAGTTCTTTGATGATAACCGTCAGCTTTTGTATATTTAATAATTTGATCGGCAATATTTGCACCAAACCTATAACTTTGTTCAATAACTTTGTTATCAAAATTAGTCTCAAAAGTTTGCTTTAAACTATCAAGATGTTTTGCTACTAATTCTTTGCTAAAAACCAATTCTTTTGCAACTGTATGAAACGCAATGAAGCTAGCAATAGAAGGATTTACATCTGACAAATCACTTTTTTCAATATTTATTTGAAAATCATTCAATTTTCCATTGAAGGTAGGCAAGGTATCATTCAGAGCTGCTAAGCTTTCATATGCTGCAAGATTGGAATAAACTATTATCCTACTTGCAACTGGCGGAGTGAAAATATCTTCAATGATCACATTAGAAAGAAAATCATTTGACTCTCCAATATGATTCCAATCATCAGAAATGTTTGAATTCTTTTTGCTTTGGCAAGAAGCAACTATAAAAGATGTAAAAAGCAGAATAAAAATGAAATTGAAATTATTACTTTTCATATAAAAATAAAAAATAGGTGATTAAAAGACGATTCTACAATATGACCATAAAGTATACTTAGTTAAATCTCCATCAATTTAATCTAAGAACTTAATTACAAAAGTATGGCATTATTAGCAGAAAGAAAAGTGATTAAACTGTAATAACGTAATAAGATTAGGAAACCCTCATAAACATATTTTGAAATGAAACATATAGGAACTTTAAATACTTGAGCTAAAACTATTGTATGAATAAAAAAGTCCCTGATTCAAAACTGAAGTTTAGAACTATTAAAACATCTAAAAAGGAATATTTAGTTTATTAGACAAAAAAAATGGAGGCGATGCCTCCATTTTTAAAAACCAAATATATAAATATTATTATATTCTAGTTAACGTTGCTACATATCCACCACCGTAGTCAATGGTAACAGTTGTAGCATCTACCTCTAATCCTGCCGTAGCGTCAGCATCGTAGAATGGATCTAAATCACGAATATCAATTTCAGTTCCATCTTCATTTAGAGCCCAGTTACTCCAAACTGACCCATCTTCTGAAACAGGGCTTTGAAATTCACTTGGCTCTGCACATACATCAGTTCCTTCTGCTCTGATTACAAGACCATCCTTACGAAAAGTAAATACATCATCTAACTCACATTCAGGAGCAAAACCTATAATATTTCCATTACCAGGATAAGTATAACTCGTTAAGTTATAATCACCAAGAATAGCAAGAAACTCAGGCAAAACTGGAGCTAAAGTTGTTTCAATAACCGTTTCTCCACTTGACCAATATAGGTAGCCAGAGTTAACATTTGAAGACCAATTCCTCAAAGACCCAGAAGAGGCACTAAAGAAATAATCTGCTCTTTCTGAATCAACATCTCCAGGTAGAAGGGTAACAACACCTTGTGCATTTGTTTCTGCAGTTTTAACAGCATTTTGCTCTAGAGCATAATCTTCTGCTGATGCAAAGAAATCTACCGTTGCCCCAGACACAGGCTCACCCTGCTGATTTAGAACCACAACGCTTAAACTAGGTTCTACGTCTGTCCCTGGTCTTTCCTGATTAACTGTATCTTCATCGACACAACTAAAACTTATCACGGCCAAAACTAATATGGCTAGTATATTTTTTATATTTTTCATCATAGTAAATTAATGTTAATTATCCACCAAATGTATAGATTGGAATATCCAATAATACTAATTCTGAAGCAGGTATTGGCATTTGTCTAAATGCACCATCACGCATCCAACCTGCCCATCTTCTAGCTTCTGCTAATTCACGTCCACCCCAAGTATTAAGCAATTCAATCATTTTCTCATACTTAACGGCCTCTAATAAAACAGCATCACTTTCACCACCTGTAAGTGGATCTAATTCACCTCTATCTACTCTTGTACGATTGATTAAAGTGGCTGCTAATGTTTTATCACCACCAGATCTAATTAAAGCTTCAGCATGCATCAAGTCATTCTCAGCTTGTAAAAGAGTTGGAATTGGCTTACCAGTCCAAGCAGTAAAATCAGAATTATATCTATTGTGGACATAATTTGAGAATCGGTAAATCCCTCTATCAATCGGATAGTAAACTTGATCACGATAAATGAAATCAGAGTCAACTCTGGCATCATCTGAAGTTACTCTTCCAGGATTAGATGCATCAGCTGGATAGGCTGATGGATAACTTGGATCGATAAGATTCATCATCTTCATATCCACTCTACACCAGGTATTGGCTATTACACCATTGGCTAAGGATCCTCCACCAATTAACTTATTATCGTCAAACCATAGGTTACCATCTCCAATAGGAGCTAAATCATAATCAATCCCTTTAGCAGTTAATTGTCTTACTCTAGCCCAGTCTGTTTGAGCTACCTCTTCAGGAGTTCTAGCATTCAGCACCAATGCTTGTGCAGCAATAGTTCTGGCTAATTTAGCAAAATCAGCACTTGACAAGGTAAGCCCATTGATATAATCAGCAGGAACAGTAAACTCATTAGCATCTGCAATAGCTGCAGCTTCTTCCAATCTAGTAGCGGCAAATTCAGCTAACGCTTTATAGTCCACTAATGACTCAGCTGTTAAAGTTGCTAAATCAGTTTCAGCTGTTACGATAAAGCCTTGGTCATATAACATACTTAAATGAGCAACACCTGCACCTTGTAACCAATAGGCTACAGAACGTAATCTTTCAGTCACATCAACACCGTCCACTATTATTGCTGCTTCTGTATTAAGTAATGCATTTTCAATATCAGTACCAACAGAAACGGCAGAATTAAATCTATTCCATGCCGTTGAAATAGTTGCTCCATCATTAGATGTCAAACTATTATCAATTGGTAATGGCGGCTGCCATGAAAAATTACGGATACCAAAGTTACCCCAAGAGGCAGTTAATACATCTGCATTACAGGCTAAAGCAGGCCCAGGATTCACCTGAGACTTTCCTAAGTGCCAATCGGCAAAACCACCCGCTGGTAGCGCTGCTAAATCAGCCGGACTAGCTAACACATCTGAGCTATTCGGCTCATTTGGGTTTTCGATCTCTAAATCAGCACAGCTATAAATAAAAGCACTGACAAAGAGTATAGTTAATATTCTATTTAGTTTCATAAATTTTAACTTTAAGTATTAAAATGTTAATTGTAATGAACCTGAGATAGTTCTAAAGTTAGGATATCTAAATCCATCAACTGCATACGTAGTTCTATCAACATTATTATCACCTTGACCAACTTCAGGATCATATCCTGGATAATCAGAGAAGGTGAATAAGTTTCTACCCACAACTCCAATCTGAATTCCTTGTATGAAATCCCATCCAAAGTTCTTAACAGGAACGTTATAGTTGACAGACAACTCTCTTAATTTCAAGAAGCTTCCATCATATACAAAATAAGAACTAGGATTGTTAGTATTATAGAATGCTTGATAGTAACCAATTGGCTTTGGATTTTCCTTACCTCTTTGGTCAATATAACCTGCTCTGTTATCTCTTGTTAAGAATTGGTTAGTTTGGCTATATATATCTCCACCTTGTTTCCAATCCCAAAGCATATAGATTCTAAAGTTCTTGAACAATACAAAAGTGTTATTAATACCTAAATTGAAATCAGGGTTAGTATCACCTACCTTATGGTTTGTATTGCCTTCTTCATCCACATAAGCTAAAGGAACTTCATTGATAGTACCTATTTCACTAGCTCTTACAACATAACCTTCGTCATTTATAACGTAGTCAGATAAATCTGCCTCAGGATCACCGTCCAATACTTGATCTAAAGATCTCATCCATTTAGTTGCATATATAGCTCCTACAGGTTCTCCTTCTTTAATCAAAAACACATCAGATTGCTGAATACCAGTACCTCTTCTGAATTCAGGAATAGGTAAATCAGTGATTTCCTGAACGAATTTATCAAATACTAAACCTGCATTCCAAGTAAAGTTTTCATTCTTCACAATATTTGCATTTAATGACAATTCAATTCCCTGGTAAGTTAAAGTACCTGCATTCTGCCATTGGAAATTATATCCAGCAGCTGCAATCAAAGGAACCGGTATAATTTGGTCTTCGATAGTTGAGTTTACGTAAGTAACATCTAAATCAAATCTATCAAGGAAATAAACATTTATACCCACCTCTGTTTCAATTGAAGTTGCAGGCTTTAATAAACTGTTCCCTACAGTATTTTTCTGTGGAGTACCACCTGAAACGTTATATGTCTCATACTGTGCACTAAATCTAGGCTGCACACCTGATGTTGCTTGAGAAGCTCTAATTTTCAATTCTTGAACACCTGGTATAGTAACATCTTCTGTAAGTCTGTATGAAGCGGCTGCTCTGTAGTTAAAATAAGTTCTGGCATCAGCTCCGAACAAAGAAACAGCATCTACCCTTCCTAATAAATCTAAAGAGATTTTATCTTGCCAAACAGTACCTATTTGAGCAAAGCCACTCTCACTTTGAACTTCTGTTCTAGTTTGACTAATTCTTGGAGAAGGATCAGAAATGTTAGATAAAGTTGGCGTACCACCGAAAGTAAATCCATCTCCAGTCACACCATGACTGTTGTAACGATTTACATCCCACCAGTATCCAAGTCGACCATTTAATGAAAGATCACCAAATTCTTTTGCCATCAGGATATTACCTCTAACGTTGGTTTGTAAAGTTTCATAACTATCGTAAGTCATACCCCCTACATTTATACGGTTAAATGCTACATCATCCGCAAGGTAGCCGAAAGGCACTACAGTTTCATCAACAATATTATCCTTATCTAAACCAAAGAAACCTTCTATAGTCATCCATTCAAATGGCTTATAATCAATTCCGATACTTCCGATATATCTATCTCTTTCACGAGTACTATATCTGTTCTGTAAAGAGTAAACAGGGTTAACCATTTGCTGTGAACTATCCGGCTTTGCATTGATTACATCCTCAGCTGGATTGTTTGGGTTAGGAACCTCTTCAAATAAATCTCTATCTGGTCTTAAAGTAAGGATATCAAAAAACGGAGTAACAGGAGCCTGATCTATAGTACTTCTACTGTAAAAATTGCTAGTAGTTACTTTCACCTTGTCAGAAATATCAAAATCCAGATTAGCCTTAAAGTTAAATCTTTGCTGACCTTTCGTATCCCTTATAATCCCAGGTTGATCTAAATATTGACCTGAAACCATATAATTCATATTTTCAGAATTACCTGTCATGGACATGAAATTTGTGGTGAACAGGTTCTCTTGAAACAAAATATCCTGATAATCAACTGGATTTGGATATGGCGTTACAGACAAACCGTCTTCTCTAGGTACTTGACCACCAATTGGAGGAGCTCCTGTTTCAGGATCAATCTCATAGTGATGAGTTTCGGCTAAAGGAATTCTACCAGGTAAAAAGTTTTGTCCAACTTCACTTCTTACAACAATTTTGGAATCTCCTACTTTCATGGATGACCCCCTGTTAGTTTTAATAACAATAGCACCATTAGCTGCTCTAGATCCATAAAGTGCAGCAGCAGAAGCTGACTTTAGTACTTGAACTGAAGCAATATCTTCAGAGTTGATGGTACTTAGCCCACCATCTATAATCATCCCATCTACAATAATAAGGGGTTGTTGTCCTTCAAACAATGAAGTTGTACCTCTAAGACGTATACCAGCATTTGAACCTGGAGAACCCGCTTGTACAATTTTAACACCAGCAACTTTTCCTTGTAGTGCCTGAGCTGGGTCAATACCCGGTGCATTTTGAATTAAATCACCATCAACTTGACCAATAGAATAACCTAATGTTTTTGTAGTTATACCAGGAGCTGATCCTGTTACTACAACTTCGCTCAATTGAGCTACATCGGAAACCATTGCAACATCAATAACTGATCGTGAACCAATCGATACTTCTTGACTTTGCATTCCAATAAATGAAAATACCAAAGTACCTCCTTCGGAAGGAACAGATATTTTGTAATTCCCATCCAGATCGGTGGTCATACCTGTGCCTGTACCTTTTAATAAAACGTTCACACCGGGTAAACCTTCGCCTGTATCAGCGTCAGTTACTCTACCACTTACGGTGCGATCCTGTGCCCATGCGTGAAACACGAACACCAACATGAAACATGTTAGTAGAATCTTCTTCATACTTATTTTAGTTTAGGTTAACAATATATTAAAACCAAATGTACATAACTATCAATAAAAATACCTAACAAAATATATATTTTATAAAAAAAAAATAACCCAAATATTAGATATGTTTTCACTTAAAAAGTGATCTATTATAGATACAAAGCCTTTTTTTCCAATATTAACCAATAATTAAATTAGATATTTAGGTAAAATATAATTATTCATATAATAATTTACATCTAAATGACTTTAAATAGTACCATTTTCTTATATTCTCCTGAAGGTAGTTCTCTTGCACCATAGCCAACCACCTTAATATTATCTTTATTAACACCGCCTTTTTGTATTAATTTTTCATAAACTGCATCAGCTCTTTTTTTGGAAAGTTCTTTATTATAAGCAGCAGAACCGACTTCGTCTGTATAACCCCCAATTTCAATTTTTACTTCGGGATTTTGAATGAGAAAATCAGCTATCTTATTAATTTCATTGCTCGATTTCTCTGACAATTCGTAACTGTCAAAGTCAAAATAGATGTTATTAAGTACTACAGTTTCATCTTTTTGAATAGGCTTTAAAGCAAAATTTAATTCTGTTTTACTTTCAGTTACTTCCAACCGCTTCGAATGGAATAAATATCCAGGCGCATCCACATAAAAAGCATAATCTGACTGACGAGGAATAACTACTTTATAATCTCCATCTATTGAATTACTGTAAGTTTCCTGAACAAGGCTGTCTATTGCCAAATCGTAAATCTGGATTTTTGCTTTTAACCTGAAACTATCATTGGCATTTACAACACTACCAAAAACCAAGTTAATTACACTCTTTTCATCTGCATCTATATAGAAAATTTTAGCCGGAGGATATTTGGCTTCTGATTGAATTTCTCTTGCCCAATATTTTTCTCCACTAAATTTTTGATGATAGGAAAGCTCATTGCTAAAAGTATTAATAGGTAAACCAATATTTTTAACCACTCCTTTATATATAGGCCAGCTAATTTTATAGATATCAAATCCTCCCATCCCTATTCTTCCATTAGAACTAAAAAATAATTCATCATTTGATAAAGTGAGAAAAGGAGATATTTCATCAGCAAAAGTATTTACCTCAGGACCTAGGTTAGTAGCTGAAGTCCATTCCCCGTTTACCTTTATGGAATAATAAAGATCTCTTTTACCAAAACCTCCTTTTCTATTGGAGCTAAATAATAAAAATCGACCATCTGAGGAAAGAAAAGGTTGAGACTCCCAGGCACTTGAATTGATTTTTGCACCTAAATTTTCCGGCTTTTGCCATTCATCTCCTTCATAATAGGAAATATATAAATCACAACTTCCAAAACCATCTCTTTTATTACAACTCGTATAAACCATTACTCTTCCATCTGCAGAAATTGCAGCAGCCCCTTCATTTTCCTTTGTATTGATAACAGGTACTTCCTCCACATTTTGAAATTGATTACCTGATAATTTTGCCCGGTAAATCCCTTCTGCCAAACTACCCGTTCTTTGTCCAGTGAAATACAAAAATTCGGATGGGTAAAGCGTAAAAAAAGGGAAATAAATGCTTCGAAATATTTTTTCTGATTCTATCGATTTGATCTCTTCTTTATCGGCAGCTTGCTTTTCAAGTTCTTCTACAGCATAATCAATAGACTGTGATATTATTTCAGCCATTTTAAGGTAATCTTCTTTATAACCTTTCTGCTGATAAATCTCAAGTGGCTTTTTAGCTAGTGCATATTTACCACGGTCAAAAAACTCTTTCCCTAAAATGAAATAATAATCTGTGTAATTGGCAGGCCATTTTTCTTCTATTGAGAACGCTTTCTCCAATGCCGTAACCACTTTATTTAAATCATTTATGCCAAAAAACAAGGAGGCTTTCTCTAAATAAAGGAGATGGTTATCAGGTTCAATTGCTATGGCATCATCCATATATTGAACAGCTGCATCCCAATTTCTCTGGTAAAGTGCTTCTTTGGATTTTTCGACTAGTCTTTCTGTTCTCCATTTATAATCCTGACCGATTAAAGTCAGGCTGGAAAACATTATAATTAAAAAGAGTGGTGTTATTTTGAAATTCATATCCCAATTTAGCTGATAAGGGAGAATTTCAAAAGGAATTTAAGTATTAAGGGATTTGCAAATATTTATGTGTCTGCAAAGAAATACTCCATTGTGGGTTTTCTTTTACATAATCTACAATCAAAGGCATCATTTCATCACGCTTACTCCATTCAGGTTGAATGAGTAACTTACAATCAGAACTTACTTTTTCAGCATGTTCTTCAGCCCATTTAAAATCTGATTTATTAAAGATGATGATTTTTAATTCATCAGCTCTATTATACCACTGTTCCAAAGGCTCCTTAAATTTCTTAGGTGAAAGGCAAATCCAATCCACCATACCACTAAATGGATGGGCACCTGAAGTTTCTACATTTACATGAAATCCTTTTTGTAACAATCGTTTGGTCAACCCATGCATATCATACATAAAAGGTTCACCGCCTGTAATCACCGCTAAACGAGATTCGTATTGATAAGCATCATCAACAATATCATCTATTTTGGTAAGTGGCCATTTATCTGCATCCCAGGAATCTTTCACATCACACCAAACACAGCCCACATCACAACCGCCTAAACGAATGAAATAAGCAGCTTTTCCACTATGACTTCCTTCTCCCTGTATAGTATAAAAAGCTTCCATCAAAGGGAGCTCAACGCTTGGATCAAACGAGTTCTTTTCCATAAATTTCTTTTTGTGCAGCTAACCATGTATTCATCAATAATCCGGCTCTGGTCATAGGTCCGACTCCACCGGGCACAGGCGTAATATGTGTAGCTTTCTTAGAAACCTCATCAAATAAAACATCTCCCTTTAAGGCAAATCCTGATTTTTTAGTTGCGTCTGGGACTCTAGTGGTTCCTACATCTATCACGACTACATCATTCTTCACCATGTCGGCAGTAATTAAACCTGGCTTTCCAACAGCTACTATCAAAATATCTGCTTGCTTAGTATATTTGGCTAGATCTATTGTGTATCTGTGCGTTAAAGTAACTGTTGCGTCTCCCGGATAATTATCACTTCCCATTAATATAGAAACAGGCGAGCCCACAATACGGCTTCTTCCAACTACCACGCAATGCTTTCCTTTGGTTGGGATTTCATAGCGCTTCAATAATTCCATCACACCAAAAGGGGTTGCTGGAATGTAAGCTGGTAAATTAGTTGCCATTCTTCCATAATTCATGGGATGAAAACCATCTACATCTTTCTCAGGCTTGATAGCATTAAGGACTTTATCTACATTAATGTGCTTAGGCAGCGGCAACTGCACGATGAAACCGTCAACCCTTTCATCATTATTCAATTTGTCTACTTCTTGTAAAAGTTCAGCTTCGGAAATTGAATCATCAAATAGTAATTTTGAAGATTCAAAACCTATTTCTTGACAATCTTTAACCTTTGCCTCCACATAGGTTTGGCTGGCGCCATCTGTCCCCACTAAAATTGCTGAAAGATGGGGCACTTTACTACCTTCTTTCTTTAACTCTTCAACTTTTGCTTTTAATTCTTCTTTTATTTGAGAAGAAATCTTCTTCCCGTCTAATAAAATAGCCATGGTATTCTGCTTGTATTGTGTTTACTTATTGCTTTCATAATACTGTCTATATTTATATGACTTTAACATAGACAGAAATTCGCTTTTTAACTCTAATTATCAGGTAATTACCACAATTTCTCAAGTAAATGCCTAATAGGCTCTATTTTAATCCAATTTAAGAACTGCCATAAATGCTTCCTGCGGAATTTCCACATTTCCTACTTGTCGCATTCTCTTCTTCCCTTTCTTCTGCTTTTCCAAAAGCTTTCTCTTACGTGAAATATCTCCACCGTAACATTTAGCCAAAACATTTTTACGAAGTGCTTTCACAGATTCTCTGGCAATCACCTTAGTACCAATTGCTGCTTGAATTGCGATTTCAAATTGTTGTCTCGGGATTAATTCCTTAAGTTTTTCGCACAATTTCTTACCCCATTCGTAAGCCTTTTCTCTATGTACAATAGCAGAAAGTGCATCCACCTTATCTCCATTTAATAAGATATCCAATTTCACTAAATTACTAGTATGATAACCTACCAATTCATAATCAAGAGAAGCATATCCTTTGGAAATTGTTTTCAATTTATCGAAGAAATCAAATACAATTTCAGCTAGCGGTAAATGGAAAGTCAATTCAACACGACTTTGAGTTAGATAAACCTGATTCTTGATTTCCCCTCTTTTGTCCATACAAAGAGAAATAACAGGGCCTACAAAATCTTCCTTGGTAATGATTTGAGCTCTAATATAAGGCTCTTCCAGATGGTCAATTTCTCCTAAATCAGGCAATTCTGATGGAGCACTTACTTTCACCATTTCGCCACCTTTCTTAAAAGCATGAAACTGCACTGATGGAACAGTGGTAATCACGGTCATATCAAATTCACGCTCTAATCTTTCCTGCACAATTTCCATGTGCAGCATTCCTAAGAAGCCGCATCTGAAACCGAAACCAAGGGCTGCAGAAGTTTCAGGCTCCCATACTAATGAAGCGTCATTTAACTGCAGCTTTTCCATTGAAGCTCTCAATTCCTCAAAATCTGAGGTATCAACAGGATAGATTCCTGCATAAACCATAGGTTTTACATTTTCAAAACCTTGCACTGCTGTGCCTGGATTATTAACTTGGGTAATGGTATCCCCTACTTTAACTTCTTTGGCTACTTTAATACCGCTAATTAAATAGCCTACATTTCCTGTGCTAATAGTGTCTCTTGGCTGCTGAGTTAGTTTTAAAATCCCAATCTCATCAGCCTCATAGGTTTTGCCAGTATTAATAAATTTAATCTTATCTCCTTTGTTGATTTCTCCATTGAAAACCCTGAAATAGACTTCAATTCCTCTGTAAGGATTAAAAACAGAATCGAAAACCATTGCTTGCAAAGGTGCCTTTGGGTCTCCTTTCGGAGCAGGAATTCTATGTACTACAGCTTCTAAAATTTCAGTTATTCCGATTCCTTCCTTAGCACTTGCATGGAGAATGTCTTCTCTTTTACAACCAATTAATTCAATAATCTGGTCGGAAACTTCCTCTACCATGGCACCCGGTAAGTCAATTTTATTGAGAACAGGAATAATTTCTAAATCATGTTCTATGGCCAAATACAAGTTGGAAATGGTTTGTGCTTGGATACCTTGTGCAGCATCTACAATCAGCAGTGCGCCCTCGCAAGCAGCAATGGAACGAGAAACCTCATAGGAAAAATCTACGTGACCCGGGGTGTCAATAAGGTTATAGATATATTCCTCTCCATTTAATTTATAATCCATTTGGATTGCATGCGATTTGATCGTGATGCCTCGCTCACGCTCCAAATCCATGTTATCCAACAGTTGTTCCATTTTCTCGCGATCATTAACCGTTTGGGTTGAATCCAACAGTCTATCTGCCAAGGTACTTTTACCATGGTCAATGTGCGCAATAATGCAAAAATTTCTAATGTTCTTCATCTATATAACTTTGCTCAATTATTCTTAATTGGCAGATAATTTAAACCTGTCCTGAACTACCGGGATCATTGCTCTACTTGACCTCAATAATAAATCGGCCGTGGACCGTTCATCTTCATAATCGAAGTGCAAAAGTACGTAATAAGGCTGAGATATAATAATAAGGTTATTCTAATTTATTGATAAACAGTACAGGTCTGTTTGTTACTTCCTTAGGTGGATAGAAGCAAACATATTGAATAATAAGGTCGTTCCTACGGAACTTTAGATTTAGTATGTTTTTTGAGATTACCGTATGGTCGTTCCTCTGGAACTTAAGGAAAGGCTGTACATTAAATTATATGAGAAAAATAATTCTACAAATAATCCTTAAATGCTTCAATCGGATCATCAAAATTATCTTTCATGTGGATTTTCCCTTTATTCCCCTGCTCTGCTTTTAGCTGATCTATCAAATCCAAAACTTTCTTTTCGTCTGGTTCCGACAAGCTTAAGAAGTCTGAGTTTATTGTAGTTTCCATAATAAGCAAACATTAATAATTACAATTATTATATAAAAGCCTTCATAATCAAAAAGGGTTCCTAATAATTTTCTTAATTTTGTACATATGGGAATACGTGCAGTACTAAGTAAACCTTTGGCGGCTATTGTAGTCAACCAACAAAAAAAATGGGCGGCCCAACCGGCTCTGTCCCAAGTCAAGATTTTTAAGAACATCATCCATAAAGCAAAAAACACTGCTTTCGGGAAAGACCATGGATTTGAAAACATTCAAACCTATGAAGATTTTCAAAGGCAAGTCCCGATTCGGGATTATGAAGCTTTAAAGCCATATGTAGATAAAATATTGCAAGGTGAAGATGATGTGCTATGGCCAGGTAAACCAGCTTATTTCGCTAAAACAAGTGGCACTACATCAGGAACCAAATATATCCCCATCACCAAAGACTCCATTCCTAACCATATTAATAGTGCCAAAAATGCATTATTAAGCTACGTTCATGAAACAGGTAAATCTCAATTTCTGGATGGAAAACTAATTTTCTTATCTGGTGCTCCTACTTTAGAGCAAAAAGCAGGCATTAATACAGGTCGTTTATCCGGAATTGTGAATCATCATGTTCCTAATTATTTACGAACCAATCAACTTCCTTCTTTTGAAACTAATTGCATAGAAGAATGGGAAGAAAAACTGGAGCGCATAATAGACGAAACGATAGATCAGGATATGAGCCTGATTTCAGGAATTCCGCCTTGGGTGCAAATGTATTTTGACAGAATTCAGGCTAGAGTCAACAAACCTATTAAAGACATCTTCCCGAATTTCGAAATGTTTGTTTATGGAGGAGTGAATTTTGAGCCTTACAAAAACAAATTATTCGAAAGCATTGGCAAAAAAGTAGATTCAATCGAAACATATCCGGCATCTGAAGGCTTTATAGCATATCAAGATACTCAGAAGGAAGATGGTTTGTTGCTTTTACTAAACAGTGGGATATTTTTTGAGTTTATACCTGCTGAAGAATATTTCGATGAAAACCCGACTCGATTAATGATTGATCAAGTGGAAATGGATAAAAACTATGCATTAATCATCAATAGTAATGCTGGGTTGTGGGGATACTCAATTGGAGACACGGTAAAATTCGTTTCTACTAATCCTTACAGAGTGATAGTTTCAGGTAGAATAAAGCATTTTATTTCTGCTTTTGGAGAGCATGTAATCGGTGAAGAAGTGGAAACCGCCATGAAAGCAACTCTAGAGAAATTTGAAAATGTAAAAATTACTGAATTCACAGTTGCGCCTCAAGTAACTCCAAAAGAAGGGCTGCCACATCACGAATGGTTTGTGGAATTCGACAACCCTCCTATTGATTTAGAAGCATTTTCTAAGGAATTGGATATGAACTTAAGAAAACGAAATAGTTATTATGACGACCTAATTACTGGAAGCATATTAAAAATTTTAAAAATAAGAACACTCAAAAAAGCCTCTTTTATAAACTATATGCGGTCAGAAGGCAAATTAGGAGGGCAAAATAAAGTACCTCGCCTTTCGAATGACAGAAAAATAGCTGAGGCTATGGAACAATACATGCATTAAAATTAAATTTTACACATTGACTTATGTCTAATATAAAATCGATAGCCATCCTAGGCTCTACAGGTTCCATTGGAACTCAGGCCTTAGAGGTTATCAAATCACATCCTGAAAATTTTCAAGTTGAAGTACTAACAGCACAAAACAATGTAGATTTACTTATACAGCAATCTATTGAATTCAGACCCAATGCAGTAGTAATTGGCAATGAGGTTTTATATGATAAAGTGTTCAATGTACTAGACCCTTTAGGGATTAAAGTCTATTCAGGTGAAAACTCCTTAGCTAGTGTAGTGCAAATGGATACCATCGATGTAGTATTGACTGCATTAGTTGGATATGCAGGCTTATTACCAACCATAAAAGCCATAGAAGCAGGCAAACATATTGCTTTGGCGAATAAAGAAACCTTAGTGGTAGCAGGAGAATTAATCACTGCATTAGCTGAGGAAAAAGGAGTGAACATTTATCCTGTGGATTCTGAACATTCGGCTATTTTTCAGTGCTTAGTAGGAGAATTTCATAATCCGATTGAAAAAATAATATTAACCGCATCTGGAGGTCCTTTCAGAGGAAGAAATAGAAAATTTTTAGAATCCGTTAAAAAAGAGCAAGCATTAAAACATCCCAACTGGGATATGGGGGCTAAAATCACTATTGATTCTGCCAGTTTAATGAACAAAGGCTTAGAAGTAATTGAAGCCAAATGGTTGTTTAATCTTAGAGAAGACCAGGTTGACGTAGTAGTTCACCCTCAATCCATTATTCACAGTATGGTGCAGTTTGAAGATAGCTCCATTAAAGCACAAATGGGGCTTCCTGATATGAGAGTGCCGATTATGTTTGCATTAAGCTATCCTGACCGTTTGAAAGCTGATTTTCCAAGGTTCAATTTTATGGACTATCCACAGCTGACATTTGAACAACCCGATAGCGATACATTCCGTAATTTAGCCTTAGCATTTCATGCTCTTGGTAGAGAAGGAAATGCGGCATGTATTTTGAATGCAGCAAACGAAATAGTAGTTTCGGCTTTTCTTGAAGACAAAATTTCCTTTTTAGGCATGTCGGAAGTAATCGAAAATTGCTTAGATAAAGTACATTTTGTTAAAACCCCAAGTTTGGAAGATTATATTTCAACAGATAAAGAAACTAGAATTAAAGCTTTAGAGTTAATAAATTGATGGAAACAGTTATTATGATCGCCCAATTAATATTGGGCTTATCTATTTTGGTAGGATTGCACGAGTTTGGCCACCTTTTGGCAGCCAAAGCTTTTGGTATGAGAGTGGAACAATTTTCAATTGGATTCCCTCCTAAAATTTTTAGTTTCAAATACGGTGAAACAGAATACGCACTAAGCGCCATTCCTTTAGGTGGGTTTGTGAAAATTTCAGGGATGATTGATGAATCCTTGGACACTAAAAATATGGATAAAGAACCAGAGCCTTACGAATTTCGGGCAAAACCAGCTTGGCAAAGATTGATTGTGATGATGGGTGGAATTATCGTAAACGTCATTACAGGTATTATCATTTTCATATTTCTTCAATATGGATACGGTGAAACTTACGAATCCAAAGATAATATCACTGAAAACGGTATTTATGCTCACGAACCAGCTAAAGAAATCGGCTTACAAACAGGTGATATTATACTCAATGTTAATGGTAAGGATTACGAGAAAGTAAGTGACTTAACCAGCTCTGATGTTCTATTGGAATCTGATAGCTATTATACTGTTTTAAGAGATGGTGAGGAAATCGTTATTCCTATTCCGAATGATATGATTGAAAGAATCTCTGAGGACAATCAAAGAGTTGCTTTTATATCTCCTTTATATAAATTTCAGGTTGACAATATACAGCCACAAAGTAACGCAGATATGGCTGGCTTGATGCCGGGCGATAAAATCATTGCAGTAAATGGAGATGATGTAAAATATTTTCAATTCTTTAAAGAGAAGCTTGAAGAAAATAAAGGTGAAGAAATTCGCTTGACCGTAAAAAGAAATGAAAAGATTGAGAATCTTCAAGCTAAAGTTGGAGATGATGGTCTTTTAGGATTTATGCCTAAAATGGATGTAGAGTTAGAGCATGAAGAATTCAGTTTTGCCGAGTCAATCCCAAGTGGAACTAAAAAAGCTTTCAACGTTATTTGGTTAAATATCAAGGGATTTGGTAAAATCTTTAGAGGTGAAGTATCCGCTTCCGAATCATTATCAGGACCTATAGGAATTGCACAGATTTTTGGAGGGGAATGGGTTTGGCAGAAATTCTGGGGAATTACAGGGCTTCTTTCTATGGTATTGGCTTTTATGAACTTCTTGCCGATTCCTGCATTGGATGGTGGTCATGTAGTATTTTTAAGCTATGAAATCATCTCTGGAAGAAAACCATCTGATAAGTTCCTTGAAAATGCTCAAAAAGTAGGTATGGTTTTATTACTTAGTTTGATGGCATTTGCTATATTTAATGACATCTGGAAAGTAATCTTCTAATAAAACAATGAAGCCTACCAAAGTTTTAACTTATATCGTAATAGCAGCAGTCATTTTGATTGCTGTTTTTAGTTTATTCAATACGGATGAAAGTCCTGAAATGGAAAGCACATACATTGAGGAAATGAAAGCTTTCCGCCATGAAAAGGACAGTTTCATGCGAAATGATGAAAAATCTCCATTTGTGGAACAAAATGTAACTTTCAAGGGCTTAAATTATTTCGATTTAGATGAAAGCTTTAAAGTTAAAGCTTCTGTTGAACCTATTCAAGATGGCAAAGTCTATGAGCTACAAACCAGTGATGATAAAATTAAAACTTTTCAAGCAGTTGCTATTTTGCATTTTGATATCGTAGGTTCTCATGAAGATTTAACACTTTTGCAATCTGCAATGGACGGACATTTCTTCCTTCCTTTTTATGATGAAACATCTGCTATTACTACTTATGGGGCTGGTAGATATTTAGAAGTTGACTTCAAAAAAGGGCAAAAACAAGTTGTTTTGGACTTCAACAAAGCCTACAATCCATATTGTGCATATACTGATGGTTATAGTTGTCCGGTGCCTCCACCAGAGAATAATATCTCTATTCCGATTAATGCTGGAGAGAAAAATTACGAATAAGGGCGAATAGTCAGTCTTTTCTATTTTACTTACTATTACAACAGTATCTCATGTTTCCAACCGACACCCCTAAAGCCTCAAGGGGACAATCTCACAGATTTATTTCAGTAGGAAATAATAAATTTCATCACTTTTTGTCAAGTATCAAGCATAATTTTTTGGGGAAGTGATGCTAAATCAAATAAAAAAGTCAATATAAATTCAGTGCGCCCCCCTTGAGGGGGGCGAAGGGGGGTGTCCCATAGATTGGGATAAATAAAACAGGAAAAATTACGAATAAGCGTAATTAATCATTCTCCTTATCAATCATTTCTTTAATTTTGTTTTTGAAAAATAAAATGGACTCTAATAGATTCCATATTTATTAATAGAGAAGTATAAAAATACAGAAATGAAGATAGCTTTAAACTGGTTAAAGAATTATATAAATATTACGCAATCTTCTGAGGAACTTTCAGAAATATTGACCAACACAGGATTGGAAGTGGAAGGAATGGAAGAAATTGAGACCGTACCTGGTGGATTAAAAGGTTTGGTAATAGGTGAAGTCAAAACTTGCGAAAAACATCCTAATGCAGATAATTTAAGCATTACTACAGTAGATATAGGCGAAAAAGAGCCTGTGCAAATTGTATGTGGAGCGCCAAATGTTGCTGTTGGACAAAAAGTGGTAGTGGCAACCGTCAATTCCACACTTTATCCTAATCCTGATGAGCCTTTCAAAATCAAGAAATCCAAAATCCGTGGTGAAGTGAGCATGGGAATGATCTGTGCCGAGGACGAAATCGGAATGGGCACAAGTCATGATGGCATTATGGTATTGGACACCGATAAAGCAAATGGAACTCCCGCTGCGGAATATTTCAATATTGAATCTGACATTGTCTATGAAATCGGCCTAACACCTAATCGTGCTGATGCTATGGGACATATTGGTGCTGGTAGAGACATCAAAGCCGTAACTGGAGAAGAAGTAAAGTTTCCATCAATTCTAGATTTCAAGGTAGATAATCAAGACCTTTCTATAAAGGTTGAAGTAGAAAATAAAGAAGCTTGCCCTCGTTATAGCGGACTAAGTATCTCAGGAATTAAAGTAGCACCAAGTCCTGATTGGTTGCAAAATGCCTTGAAAAGTATCGGTTTACAACCCATCAACAATGTAGTGGATGTGACTAATTTTGTGATGCACGAATTAGGCCAACCACTTCATGCTTTTAATGCAGGTAAAATTTCAGGCAATACTGTAAAAATCAAAAATTTATCCGAAGGCAGTACTTTCATCACTTTGGATGAGAAAGAAAGAAAATTGTCTTCTAAAGATTTAATGATTTGTGATGGAGATTCTAATCCGCTTTGCATTGCAGGGGTTTTTGGTGGTAAAGATTCAGGCGTAAAAGATGACACCGTTAATGTCTTTTTGGAATCAGCTTATTTTTCTGCTGATAGCGTGAGAAAAACTTCTCAGCATCACCAATTAAAAACGGATGCTTCTTTCCGATATGAAAGAGGCACTGACCCAAACATCACAGTCTACGCACTGAAAAGAGCCGCATTATTAATTCAGGAAGTGGCAGGGGGACAAATTAGCAGTGAAATTCAAGATGAATATCCTGTAGCTATACCAGACCGAGAGGTATTGATGAAATACAAAAACATCGACCGCTTGATTGGGAAAAAATTAGAGCATGAAGAAATTCATACTATTCTGAATAGATTGGATATTGAAACCACTGATAAAACAGAAATAGGTTTCAAAGCAATTGTTCCTCCTTATCGAGTGGATGTTACCCGAGAAGCAGATGTAATTGAAGAAATTATCCGAATCTACGGTTTCAACAATATTGATCTGCCGGAAACGCTTTCGAGCAGTTATATGGCAAGCTTCCCTGAGGTTGACCCAGTGAAAATGAGAAAAGAGGCCGGTTTGCTCTTAACTGCTAATGGTTTTCAGGAAATCATGACCAATTCATTAACTAAATCGGTATTCAGTGAGCAGTTAGATGGTTTTAATTCTGAAGAGAATGTTGAAATCCTGAATAAATTAAGCGAAGATTTGGGCGTTATGCGTCAGGATTTGATGTTTACAGCTTTGGATGTGTTGGCATATAACATAAATCGAAGACAAACAGACCTAAAATTCTATGAATTTGGAAAAGTTTATAAAAAAATTAATTCCAAATATAAGGAGCAAATGCGCCTTGGTATTTACCTGACGGGGAAAAATGAAGTTGAAAATTGGATTCGAAAAAATGAATCTGTAAAATTTCATGATCTCTATTCGGCAGTTCTAAAAATTTTCAATAAATTTAATGCGGAAAGTGTTGAAAATGAAGAATTTCATAACGATTGCTTCGACTATGGCTTGAAGTTAAAAATCAAGCAAAAAGTAGTTGCTGAATTGGGTAAATTAAGTAAAAAAGCCCTGAAATTGAGTAGCTTGAAGCAAGATGTCTTCTATGCTAATATCAATTGGGAGGCCTTATTGAAAATGGTCAATATCAACATCCAATTTGAGCCGGTGAGTAAATTCCCTGAAGTGAAGAGGGATTTATCATTAGTAATAGACGACAAGGTTTCATATGATGAAATTAAAAAGATAAGCTTGAAACAAGCGCAATACTTAATAAGTAAAATAGATGTTTTTGATGTTTATCAAGGTGATAAAATAGAAAAAGGGAAAAAGGCTTATGCTTTATCTTTCACCTTACAAGACAAAACGAAGACATTGACAGATAAGATTATAGATAAAACAATGGACAAACTGATGAAGGCTTTCGAAAACGAAATTGGGGCAGTAATCAGAAAATAAAATGAATCAGGCAGCTACACATAACGAATTAAGTGCTCTAGAGCGAAAAGTTCAATTGCTTTTGAATGAATATCAAAATGCTAAAAATGAATTGAAAAGCTTAAAAGCGGAAAATGAAGAATTAAAAGCTGTTTTAAAATCAAAAGACGAGAAAATTAACGACTTTCAAAATCAAGATAAAATTAGTAAAATTGTAGGAAGTATTGGGAAGAGTGAAGCAGAGGCTTCTGAAATGAAGGGTAGAATTGACGATTACATTAAAGAGATTGATAAGTGCATATTGCACTTAACAAGATAGATAATAACCGGTTTATGAGAGAACTTTCAATCAAGATTAAAATTGCTGATAGGGAATATCCCATGACAGTAAAAGCGGAGGAGGAAGAAAGAGTAAGAAGAGCCGGAAAATTAATCAATGAACGATTGAAATCTTATAGAGAAAAATTCGGAATTGATGATAAACAGGACTTACTTTCAATGGTAGCTTTTGATGCTATTGTTGACAGATTTGGCGTTGAAGAGGACTTACAAAGCAATGACGAATCGGTTTTGAATAAAATAAAATCTATTGAACACTTAATAAATCAAGCAATATAAACCCTTCCATTCAGAATTAATAGAGCCTATTAGGCAATTACTTGAGAGCCGTTTGTAATTATCTGATAATCAGAATCAAACGTTTAAGTAATAAAATTTTGGTTCTATATCCACATCACCGCTTCCCATTAAATAATAAATAAAATGGGAACTATATACATAATCATTTCCGGAGTAGTAGGACTTCTTTTGGGGTTTTTGCTCAGCAAAATTGCTCAAAAAAGCCTACTCAATAAGCTAGAAAGAGAAGCGCAAGATAAAGCCGCTTTGATTGTTCGAGAAGCTGAAGTAAATGCGGAGAATACCAAAAAAGACAAAATTCTTGAAGCAAAAGAGCATTTTCTCAAGAAGAAATCAGATTTTGAGGATGAGATTGGGCAAAGAAAAGGCCAAATGGCAGCTAATGAAAATAAGCTGAAACAAAAAGAGCAAAACTTATCCAAAGAAATTGAGCAATTCAAAAGAAAAGAACACGAAACACAAAAACTTCAAGATAATCTCAATGCTCAATTGGAAGTTATAGCCAAGAGGAAAGATGAGCTTGAAAAGGTTAAAGAACAGCAAGTAAATATATTAGAGAAAGCTGCCAACCTAACAGCTGATGAAGCTCGTGAGCAATTAATAGAAACGCTGAAGGATGAGGCTGAAACCAAAGCTTCATCATTGATAAAAGATATCATGGAGGAAGCCAAGCTATCTGCTACCAAGGAGGCTAAGAAAATTGTCATCTCTACAATTCAAAGAACAGCCACTGAGCATGCAGTAGAAAATTGTGTGTCTATCTTCAATATTGAAAGTGATGACATCAAAGGTAAAATCATTGGTAGAGAAGGTAGAAATATCCGTGCTTTGGAAGCCGCTACCGGTGTGGAAATCATAGTGGATGATACACCAGAAGCAATTATCATTTCCGGTTTCGATCCAGTTAGACGAGAAATTGCCAGATTATCTTTACACAGATTAGTACAAGACGGAAGAATTCACCCTGCGAGAATCGAGGAAATCGTAAATAAGACTACCAAAAACATAGATGAGGAAATAGTCGAAATTGGAGAAAGAACGGTGATCGATTTAGGGATACATGGACTTCACCCTGAGTTAATCAAGATGGTCGGACGATTAAGATTCCGATCTTCTTATGGTCAAAACTTATTACAACACTCACGAGAGGTTGCCAATATGTGTGCTACCATGGCATCTGAATTAGGATTGAATCCTAAATTGGCCAAAAGAGCTGGTTTATTGCATGATATTGGAAAAGTTTGGCCAGAAGAGCCAGAACAACCACATGCTATTATAGGGATGGAGTTCGCTAAGAGATTCAAAGAACATCCTGAAGTGCTAAATGCAATTGGTGCTCACCACGATGAAATTGAAATGACTACCTTAATCTCCCCTATTGTCCAGGCTTGTGATGCAATTTCAGGCGCAAGACCGGGCGCAAGAAGAGAAATCATGGATAGTTACATCAAAAGGCTTAAGGAGCTTGAGGAGCTTGCATTGAATTTTGAGGGCGTAAATAAATGCTATGCTATCCAGGCAGGACGTGAATTGCGAGTGATGGTAGATGCTGAAAATGTTTCCGATCAAAAAGCGGGGCAATTGTCATTTGATATTTCTCAGAAAATAGAGAAAGACATGCAATATCCTGGGCAGATCAAAGTAACGGTTATCCGTGAAATGAGATCTGTTTCATATGCGAAATAAGAAATACTAAAATTATTACTGCATAGCCCTTTTCAGAAATGAAGAGGGCTTTTTTTATGCAATTCATATCTCGTCCTGAAATAGCCTTACAAAGTAATGCCATAAAAGAAAACAGCCCGTTATCAGTGCTGTAGGGCCCTCATCATCCATTTAGATAGGTTGATCATGATGTTTGCTCATTATTAGGAGTTAATCAGGAGATTTAAAATGGTGATGAGCCTTTATTGTTAGAAGAACTTACTTTGATTAACGAATAAATAATCTAATTCCAAAAAAACCAGATAATCAACACTTTAGAAATGTTTTTTTTAATCTCGGTTTAGCTATTTCAATAGCTGCAGTTTTTGCTGTTTTTCAATTTAAAACATATGATGATGCAGCTGTGATGGATTTAGGAGATGCAGAACAAAACAAACATGAAATAATTGATATACCTCCAACTACTCAGCCACCACCTCCTCCACCAAAAATAAAATTACCTGAGATCGTTGAAATATCTAATGAAGAACTAATTATGGATGACATTGATCTGAATCTTGACATTGAAATGCATCAAGACACTAGAATTGATGATGTAGAATTTAATGATGATTTAGATGCTGAGGCACCGGAAGAGGAAGAAGCAGATAAAATATTTATGATCGTAGAACAAGATGCAGAACCAGAAGGTGGAATAAAAGCTTTCTATGCTTATGTGGCAAATCAGCTTCAAGATAATTACCCACGTGCAGCCTTAAGAATGAACATTGAGGGTATTGTTTATTTACAGTTTGTTATAGAAAAAGATGGCACTATTACTCAAGTAGAGGCGGTAAAAGGAATTGGCGGAGGTTGTGATGAGTTGGCGATAGAAGTACTGGAGAGCTCTCCCAAATGGGAGCCTGCAAGACAAAGGGGAGTAGCTGTACGTTCAAGAAAAGTAATTCCTATTAGATTTATGCTAGCCAATAACTAGCTAGTCAAAAACGAAATCTAACTGTTCTTACAATTAGGTTTTAATTTTGCAGGGGTACTAAAAAACTAAAAGTATATTTAAGCTAGGTGCCAGCTTATGCCAGCAAATGTTTCACCATCATTAAATGTTTCACCTCGATTGACTTTCCTTATATGTTCGCAAAATTTTAATGTTCACGTTACGTGAACATTCCAATACTGTGAACAGGGCAAAACGACCATGAAGGCTTACACCATGTTGATATTCATTCTTTTTAATCTATCCTCATAGTAATCTGCATATAGCTTTTTACATTCATTATTTAAATTTGACTGCTCAATAAGTTGGTGAACAGACTTATTTGATTTAGTAAATTCAGCTAGTATTTTCCTGATTCTTGAATCCTTAATACCAATTTTTTGACCAAACTCAAAGAAGTCTTGGTAAGTATAGAAACCAGAAGCCTCGAATGCATTTGAAAAGCAATCTGTCAATAAATCCAGAGCCATGTCCGATTCACTTGGTGAATGAATACGAGTGCACAACAGGTCATATACCGGTGTAAGGGTATAATCTCCTTGTTCGGATTGCATGACAGAGAAATTCTTTAAATGAGCATCACCATTTGAGAATACATAATTAAACAGAATCATCCGAAAGAATTTCTCTAGCTCTATTTTATAGGTAGGAATATATTTTTGGATGAGTTCAGCAATCTCCTCATAAGATAAGTCATACTTGTAATTCTGCCCGTGCGTTTCCGAAGTCATCTGCGCAATTTGTGCAAAATCTTCTTGTTGGATTTTGTGATTATGAGTTTGGTCAAACCTACGGACTATATATGCTGAGCTACCATCTTTAAAATCCATCAAAGCATTGGCAGGGACATTCATTTTATATAGCTGCTTAGCGATCTGCATAGTGAGATGCTCATTTGCTGGCGCTTGATCTAAGAACTTGAATGTGCCGGTAGGAATGGGTTTAAGAATGTACTGTCCTCCAGTATCCGTCAGTTTCAATTCATTATCTAGCAATCTTAAGGAATATTTTACCTGAACTCCTGATATATATATTTTCTTTGTATGCTCTAGATAAGAATCTGAGTCTTCTTCATAAGGAGAATTAAAAGACAACTCATGCGCTACTTTTTGACCATCAAAAAGCTCTTGCAAACATCTTTTGCAAAACCCTATTTCAACTTCTTTCAAACAGCCCGGACAATTCATTCTGATAATTCTTTTACTGTGATAGCACCAATGGTATCATTTTTAGCAGTTTTCATTAATAAACTAAAATGATCTTCTTCATCAATTTTCAATAACCTACACTGCGTTAACTTATTAACTCCTTCTGATAGAAGCCCAAAAAAGAAAGGAAATAGTAATTTGGATCTATAAATTTTCTCTGATTTAGGAAGCGTTAAACTGATTGCTGAGGTCTCAGAGTCTGCTAGATAATCTTCCTCATATTGAAACAGATATTCACCCTCCTTAATTTTTTCTAAGTATCCAGCTAATACTTTATTGTTATATATAGCAGCCTTCCTGCTCATTTCATCACATTAATATCAATTGACAAACCCAATACCTCACAGATTTTCAACAAACTGTCCAATCCGGGATTCTCTTCTCCTTTTTCAATGGAACGCAATGCTCTCTCTGATATTCCAGAAATATCAGCTAGATCTTCCTGAGTAATTTTGAGGAATTTCCTTCTTTCTCGTATGCTATTTCCTAATTCTTTTTTATCCATTCCAGCAATATTTTGCCGATTACGAACAAATATCAATAAAAAAGAATCAAAATCAAACAAAACGGCAATATTTTGCCGATTATAGATTTTATAAGGCTACTAAACTAGAATATTTACACTATCGGCAATATATTGCTGATATAGTATCAAGATTTGATCAAAATAGTAAATTTTAACCACAAAAAAACCCCGACAGTTTTCACTATCAGGGTTAAGTAATGCAGAGGCGGAGGGATTCGAACCCCCGGTACCTCGCGGTACATTGGTTTTCAAGACCAACGCGATCGACCACTCTGCCACGCCTCTAAATAATATTTTCACTCTTTAGAAAATTGTATCCATCTATTGATTTAAAATACATTTCTCTGCTATATGCCTCGGATTTACTATCAAATATTTCATGATAATGAAGCATCCAAGGTTTTTTACTTTTAGTTGACCGAACTTTCCCATCGTTATGCTTTTTCAATCGACCTTCTAAGTCTTTTGTATGACCATAATAATATGTTCCGTCTAACTCACTTTTCAATATATAAGTAAAGAACTTCATCCCTTACTACTTTAGATTCGAACCCCCGGTACCTCGCGGTACATTGGTTTTCCCCATTGGGATCCCTTCGGGGCAAGACCAACGCGATCGACCACTCTGCCACGCCTCTATTCGTTTTATTGGAATCCTTTTCCCGAATTGGAATGCAAATGTATTGGAAATTTTCTTCCGTACAAACCCATTCTCAAAAAAAATTAATCCTTACGCAACTTTTTATTCCTAGCCTTCTCCAAACTCACATTCAGCTCCAAACCTATTATTAAAAATAACGACAAAAAGGAGAACCAAATCATCATGGCAATCAAAGCCCCAATGGAACCGTAAAGCTTATTGTAGGTACCAAAATTATTGATATAAAAAGAAAAGCCGAAAGAAGCAGCTAAGCATAAAAAAGTGGCTAAAATGGAACCATGATTGAAAAAATGCCATCTCTTATGAATAGCTGGTGCCCAATAATAAATTACTGAAATCGCAATCTGAAATAGGAAAAATATGGCCAAAAACCTTAATCCTATAAATATATATACTTCAAATTTATCGCTAATAATCCCAAAATCCTCTAAGAAATAAATCAATTGCTGGGCTACAATAAGTAAAACAATAGATAAAGATAAAACGAAGGCCAATAAAAAGGTGAGCCCAATAGCAATAGCTTTCGCCTTAAAAAATCCTCTGCTGTCCTTCGTGCGGTAAGTTTGGTTAAATGCCGTCATAAGCGCACTAGTACCATTAGTCGCAAAATAAAGTGCAAAAATAAAACCAACTGACAACAAGCCTCCCCTCGATTTAGATAATATATCATAAATGGTGGATTCTGCTTCTTCATAAATGGATGTAGGCATCGTTTCCTGCAACAAACTCATCACCTCCTGGGTTAAATTATCTATAGGCAGATAAGGTATAAGCGTGAACAGAAAGATAATAGCAGGAAATATCGCCAAGGTGAATTGAAAAGCCACATTATTAGCCCTTTCCATTAAATTATGATCACTTAACTCATCAATAAAGATCTTAATTAAGTCAAAATAAGAGACTCCACTCCTTTTCAAGCGCTTCCTTTTTAAGTAGTGAATAGTCCTCCTTAAAAAGCCAATTGACATTATGATTCTTAAATATTTAAATTTCATGTGTGTATTAATGATCTTCTATTGTCACTACCTGTCCCGTATTCATCGGGATGTAATTCGCTACAAATATTCGTAGGGCAGTTATTTTAAATTCGCCTGACGAATATCTATGATCATTTCATTTGAAAAATGGACTCATAATTTTAATCAATATTTCGGGCATTTGGCAAGGTTTCCCTGTATTTCTATCTACAAAAACCAAGACAGTATATCCTTTATGGATTAATTTATCTTCTTTATAAACTTCATATTCATACCGAATCCTTGTGTCAGGAAACTTTGGAATCGATAATTTAATAGTCAATTCATCATCATAGCGAGCAGGCCGTAAATACTTCGAATAATTCTCCAATACAGGCATAATCACGCCCTCCTCTTCAATTTCTTTATAAGATAATCCTAAGCTACGGATAGATTCAGCCCTTGCTACCTCAAAATAAGTGGCATAATTTCCATAATAAACATAGCCCATTTGGTCGGTTTCGGCATAGCGAACCCGTAATTTGTGTTCAAATTGATACATATACTATTTGTAAATATTTGAGCGATTTAAAGCATTTTGATAGGCTCTTGCATTATTATTATGCTGCCTTAAATTAGTTGCAAAAGCATGGTATCCTGAGAAATCTGGCTTTGCACAGAAATAGATATAGTTATGTTCATCGGGATTTAAAACTGCATCTATTGATTCAATTTCAGGTAAATTTATCGGACCAGGAGGCAAGCCTTTGTATTTATATAAATTATAAGGCGATTCAACCTCTTTATGGACATTCAATACTCTTTTGATGGTAAAGTCCCCTATTGCATAAACCAAAGCCGGGTCTGCTTGTAACCTCATATTTCTTTCCAATCTATTCAAATAAACCTCAGCGATTTTAGGTCTTTCATCCGATTGCACACTTTCCGCTTGCACTATGGATGCCAAGGAACTTACCTCTGTTGGAGAAAGTCCGAGCGCTTCAGCTTTTCGTTTTCTTTCATCATTCCAAAATCTTTGATATTCTGCAAACATTTTATCAAATAAATGCTGCTCAGAAATGGTATAATATACCTCATAGGTATTTGGAATAAACATACTGAGGATATTCTCTTGGGTAAACCCATAAGCACTTATCAAAGAATCATTATTCAAAAGCTTTAAAAATTCAACTGAATCTGCTTGCAGATTATCGGTGATTTTACCAGCCAAATCAGGCTTTAGGCGAACATTATTAAAAGTAGTGGTAGTCGGGATTTGCTCTCCAGCTCTCAACATTCTAACCGCTTGAAGATTAGTCATATCTTTTTTCATCAAATACAGACCAGGCTTCATGTTTTCTTGGTAATCCAAAAGTTTTGCTACAAAACTGAAGGAAAGCATATCGTTTACTATTGCTCTATCATAAACAATATCTTGCAAATCCTGAAAATCCATATCCTCTTCTATCAAAATTACTTCATCTCCTTTTTCCACTAAAATATTTTCAGAGAAAAAGACCTGATAAAAATAAAAAACGAAGGAAGTTATTAAGATTGAAAATACAATCACAAACCCTATTAGAAATTTATTTGTCTTCATATACTTTACTATTGACTAAATTTAAAATACAAATTTAAGGATTTTGTTTGGGCTTGAACTATTCTATTTAATTTCAAATTGATTAATATTGTGTATGGCAGCTGAATTAATCAAATTATTCGAAGAAAATCCTGACCCAAGGAAAATCCAACAGATAGTTGATCTTTTAAAAGATGGGGCAGTTATAATATATCCAACTGATACTATATATGGTTTAGGATGTGATTTAACCAATCGCAAAGCAATCGATAAACTTTGTTGGGTAAAAGGCATTAAGCCTGGTAAAATCAATTTATCCTTTATTTGTGAGGACATGAGCCACATATCTGATTATGTGAAAAACCTTTCGACTCCAACCTTTAAGTTGATGAAGAAAAATTTACCCGGTCCCTTTACATTTATATTGCCAGCCAATAGCAATGTTCCGAAAATTGTTAATGCCAACAAAAAAACGGTAGGGATCCGGATTCCAAATAATAATATCCCTATTGCTATTGTAAAAGCTTTAGGGAATCCGCTAATTACTACTTCAATTAAAGAGGATGATGACATAGTGGAATATCCTACCGACCCAGAGGAAATCTATGAATCTTTCAAAAACTTGGTGGATGTGGTGATCGATGGAGGCTATGGCAACAACAGTCCTTCTACCGTGATAGATTGCACTAAAGAGCCTGCGGAAATCGTTAGAGAAGGACTGGGCAAAATCATTTTATAATTTTCGAGGAATTAATTTTTAAATGCATAAATCCATAGTAATAGAATTACAGTATTTACCTTCAATAGCATTTTTTTCAAGCCTTGAAGGAAAAGAGGAGGTGATATTGGAAGCGAATGAGTTTTTCGAAAAACAAACTTATAGAAATAGATGTCATTTATTATCTTCTCAGCAGATAGAAATTTTGACTGTTCCGCTCCTGGGTGCTAATAAAAAGATAAAAACAAAAGATATAAAAATAGATAATAGCCAAAACTGGAGCAAGAAACATTGGCGAAGCATTCAAACTTGCTATGGTAAATCACCTTTTTTCGAGTTCTTTGCAGATGAATTCAAGCCTATATATGATAAAGAATATGATTATATGTGGGACTTAAATTTAGATTTACTGACAATCTGTCTTAAAATAACAGGGCAAAAGATAATAATAACTGAAACCGTCAGTTATGAAAAAAACATTTCGGGAAACGTTATGGATGCCAGATCGTTAATACATCCTAAAAAAGATGATTATTTAAATCTTTTTTATAAACCTACACCATACGGTCAAAGTTTTGGCAACAATTTTGAACCGAACTTAAGTGTTATAGATTTGTTGATGAACGAAGGACCGAATGCAAAAACTGTCATTCAGCAATCAATTTTTAAATAAATTAAACCTTAGGTTTTTTATTTAGTTTTTATAATAGTTACATTTAAATATGCCTTCGGGCATTTATTTAGAATATCGAGCAGTAAGCATATGGAAGCAAAATTTTCAAACAGAGTTAAAGAGGTAATTTCTTTGAGCCGTGAAGAGGCACTTAGATTAGGCCATGACTATATTGGTACAGAGCACCTACTATTAGGTATGGTAAGAGAAGGGGAAGGCGTAGCAATCAGTCTTTTGAAAAAGCTTGGCGTTTCGCTCGATGAACTTCGAGGGGAATTAGAACGAAGTACAAGAGGAACCGCTACGAATAACGTAAAAAATCTGGCCAATATACCGTTGACAAAGCAGTCCGAAAAAGTATTGAAAATCACTTATTTGGAAGCTAAAATTTTTAAAAGTCAATTAATCGGAACTGAACATTTATTATTATCCATATTGAGAGATGAAGACAATATCGCTTCTCAGGTAATGGAGAAATTTGATGTAAACTATGATGTTATAAAAGAACTTTTAGAATATCAAACCCAGAATCCTATGGCATCTTCTGATACTGAAGATGGTGATGAGGATTCCGGAAAAATATTTGGAGGTAGTGGCTCCAGAGAAACAGGCTCTAGTTCAGGAGGATCTAAAACTAGCGAAAAATCTAAGACACCTGTTTTAGATAACTTCGGACGCGATTTGACCAAAATGGCTGAAGAAGACAAGTTAGATCCAATCGTAGGTCGTGAAAAAGAAATTGAGCGAGTTGCTCAAATTCTTTCCAGAAGAAAGAAAAATAATCCAATCTTAATTGGTGAACCAGGCGTTGGTAAAACTGCCATAGCTGAAGGTTTAGCTTTAAGAATTGTTCAAAGAAAAGTTTCAAGAGTTCTCTTTGGTAAAAGAGTAGTGACTTTGGATTTGGCTTCTTTAGTAGCTGGAACAAAATACAGAGGTCAGTTCGAAGAAAGAATGAAAGCCGTAATGAATGAGTTGGAGAAATCTCCAAATGTGATCTTATTCATTGATGAGTTACACACCATAGTAGGTGCAGGTGGCGCTTCAGGTTCTTTGGATGCCAGTAATATGTTCAAACCCGCATTAGCAAGGGGTGAAATTCAATGTATTGGTGCTACTACTCTAGATGAGTATCGTCAATACATTGAAAAAGATGGTGCATTAGCAAGACGTTTCCAAATGGTAATGGTAGATGCTACCACTCCTGAAGAAACGAGAGAAATCTTAATGAACATCAAGGATAAATATGAAGAACATCACAATGTTAACTTTACTGATGAAGCGATTGCATCATGTGTAAAATTAAGTGATCGATATATTTCCGATAGATTTTTGCCTGATAAAGCCATTGATGTAATGGATGAAGCAGGCGCAAGAGTTCACATGAACAATATTCATGTTCCTGACGCCATTGTAAAGTTAGAGGCTTCTATTGAAGACATCAAGAAAGAAAAAAATCAAGTAGTTCGGAGTCAGAAATACGAAGAAGCCGCTCGTCTTAGAGATACTGAGAAAAAACTTATTGATGAGCTCGAGACCGAGAAAAGAAAATGGGAGGAAGACACTAAAGCTAAGCGATATACTGTATCTGAAGATAATGTTGCGGAAGTTATCGCCATGATGACAGGTGTTCCTACCAAGCGAGTAGCACAAAATGAAAGTGCGAAGCTCAAGGGAATGGGTGATGATTTGAAAAAGCAAGTTATTGGCCAAGATGAAGCAATTGGAAAACTATCTAAAGCCATTCAAAGAACAAGAATTGGTTTAAAAGATCCGAAAAAACCGATTGGTTCATTTGTTTTTTTAGGCCCGACTGGTGTAGGTAAAACTGAGCTGGCAAAAGTTCTTTCTACTTATTTATTCGATAAGGAAGATGCACTTATCAGAATTGATATGAGTGAATATATGGAAAAATTCTCCGTATCAAGATTGGTAGGAGCGCCTCCAGGCTATGTTGGTTATGAAGAAGGTGGTCAGCTTACTGAAAAAGTAAGAAGAAAGCCTTATTCGGTGGTTCTTTTGGATGAGATTGAAAAAGCTCACCCTGATGTATTCAATTTATTATTACAAGTACTGGATGACGGTATCCTAACAGATGGACTCGGAAGAAGAGTTGATTTTAGAAATACCATCATTATCATGACTTCCAACATTGGCGTTCGTGACTTGAAAGATTTTGGTGCAGGAATTGGTTTCGCAAATAGCGCCAAATCAGATAACTCCAATGAGGTAATGAAATCCACTATTCAAAATGCACTGAAAAAAGCTTTCAGTCCTGAGTTTTTGAATAGGCTGGATGATGTAATCGTATTTAATCATTTGGAAAGAGAACATTTACACAAAATCATTGACATCTCATTGAAGAAAGTCTTTGACAGAATGTTGTCTTTGGGTTATGATATCGATTTAACAGATGCCGCTAAAGATTTCTTATCGAAGAAAGGATATGACCAGCAATATGGCGCAAGACCATTGAACAGAGCTATCCAAAAATATTTGGAAGATTTAGTAGCTGAAGAAATCTTAAATGAAAACATAAAAATTGGTGAATCCATCATAGCAGATCATGATGGAAAAAGTGAAACACTCTTTATCAAGTCGAAGAAAAAGAAGAAGGAAGATAAGAAGAGTAAAAAAGACCAAGATAAAGAGGACACTAACCAAGAAAACAAAAAAGAGGCTGATTAATCAGCCTCTTTTTTTTTGTCTGATATTTTTTTAGCTAATGCTATTCACAAAACATTGAAACAAAGTTTCAATAGAAAAGACCACTGCCTATGTAGGGATAGCCAGTCCCGTACGTTCTAATTTATTAGACTACAATAGAGCGCAACAGAAGAGTTCTAATCGATATTATCTGTCTACTTTTAGCACTATAAAGTCTTCCGTGCGTCATCCCTTTGAAGAATGGGATCTTACGATTTTAATCTTCGATTGAAATATAGAATAACTTAAACCCTTTAAAACCACTAAAACTTACATCTGTAAATCACTTTATACATCCTTTCATTAGTTACACTGATAGTCTAAATATTGCACTTAAACGATAAAATATAGAAACAATTTGAATTAAAACGGATTTAAGCGAGATTTACGTAAATAAAATCATCAAATCATGCATACAATCACTGTGGACAAAACCAACATCATCGAAAAATTCAGCAACCAAATAGAATTAAGTAAAGCCCCTTTTCATGAATGGAAAATAGGAATAGCCTCTTTGGAAAGAATTTCAAGATTAGAAGTGCAGGAGGAAATAGTCTATCAATTTTGTGAAATAGATACTGCTAAAGAAATTTTATTCAACTTTATTGCCCAAGGAGTGCAGACTTGCAAGATGAGCAAATCTAATTTTAATGGAATTTATCTTTATAGATAGAGCCTGCTTAAACAGCATGGTCTTTTACCTTAAAAAGGCTTGCACCTGCTGACAATCTATTATCGAATAATTATCAAGTCAAATGATATAATGATAATATTTCGAGTAATAACTATTTTAAGCAAGCCCTATATATAATTAGCTGTAAGGGGGGGATTCGAACCTCCAAGGAGCAGTTAGGCTACAGTTTCCACGATAAACTACTACTAAGCAATTTATCGTGGGATACCTGCGCTTTATCCCTATTCTCCACCCCCGAGATAGGAGGGCATGTTTGCCAATTCCATCACCTTACAAGGTTAATGATGACTTAAAAAACCCCTCATCAAAATGATTCAGGGCTTTTCTTCTAATCATTGTTTCAATCTTCGCAAAGCTCTTCTTTGCTATTTTCTTTAAACTCAAGCTGTAAAGGGAGGATTCGAACCTCCAAAGAGCAGTTAGGCTACAATTTCCACGATAAACTACTACTAAGTAATTTATCGTGGGATACCTGCGCTTTATCCCTATTCTCCACCCCCGAGATAGGAGGGCATGTTTGCCAATTCCATCACCTTACAATATTTAATCAATCCAGCACTTTTTGCCTTTCTGATATTTCAAAGGTAATAAAAACATCAATACATTAAATATTATTTAATATTATTTGATTATAAATACAGTATTCGTAATTTTACCTATCTTAAATTACTTTTTTAATAATTTATATTATTGATATACATGGAAAATTATCAACTTGATAATACCGATTTAGCCATATTAAATATCCTCATGCAGGATGCTCGCAGACCTTTCACCGAAGTAGCCGAGGAAGTCTTTGTATCGCCCGGCACTGTCCATGTTAGGATGCGGAAAATGGAAAAGTTAGGTTTGATTAAAAACTCGCAGCTGCAGGTGGATTTATCCAAACTAGGCCTGGATGTAACAGCATTTTTGGGAGTCTACCTTCAAAAAAGCTCTTTATATGATGATGTGGTGGCCGCATTAAAAGCCATTCCAGAAATAGTGGATTGCCATTATACCACAGGAGCTTATTCTATGTTTGTAAAAATCGTTTGCAGAGACACCAATCACCTTAAAAATATACTTCACGACTTTATTCAACCCATAGAAGGAATTGAAAGAACAGAGACTTTTATATCTTTGGAGGAAAGTATTAATAGACAGGTTCAACTAAATAAAAAATAAATGCTCAACTACATCATCTGGAACCCCGATGGAACTTTAATAGATTTTGGCTTTTACCAATTGCGATGGTATTCAATACTCTTCGGTTTAGGCTTTGTCTTAGGCTACCAGTTTGTAAAATGGCGTTTCAAAAGAGATAATGTCAATACAAAATTACTCGATAACCTCGCAGTTTATTTGGTAGTAGGAACCATTGTCGGTGCGCGACTTGGGCATTGCATTTTTTACGATTGGGATTACTACCAAAACCATTTGCTGGAAATTCTGCTTCCATTCAGGTTTTCTCCATCATTTGAATTTATTGGCTACCATGGACTGGCAAGCCATGGAGGGGGAGTGGGTGTTATTATAGCTCTTTTAATTTTTGCCTGGCGAGAAAAAATCTCAAAAATCTGGATTTTGGATACCATCGCTTTAGTAATACCTTTAGCTGCCACTTGCATTCGGTTGGGTAATTTAATGAATTCAGAAATTGTTGGAAATGCCACTAATGTGAGTTGGGCTTTTATCTTTAAGCATATTGATAATATTCCTCGTCACCCAGCTCAATTATATGAAGCCCTCTCCTATTTGGTGATATTCGGAATTCTATTTTGGCTAGATAAAAAACAAAAATTCCAAAAAGGATTTGTATTTGGACTTATGCTGGTTTTAATGTTCACTGCTTGTTTTTTTTTAGAATTCGTAAAAGCAGACCAATCTGCATTCGAAGCCAATATGACCCTCAACATGGGGCAATGGCTGAGTATTCCTTATGTCATTTTAGGCTTTGTGTTTATTTATTTGGGGGTTAAAAAGAAGGGGGCATTATTATGATTTTGTAAATTCGATATTACAACTACGAAGCACGCATTTTGCTACGCAACGTGCGCTGATGACTAGTAAAGTACGCACAGGATACGCTAATAGAAAAAAAAGAAAGGGAAGCGTGAAATTCCCTTTCTTTTAAAGATTAGCAAATATACTAAAATTCTATTTTCACATCTGTAGCCAACTCTAAGCCATCAGAAGCGGTATCAAAAATATCCCTATT
>NZ_JAGXGF010000139.1 GCF_024636815.1 Marivirga sp. | reverse complement strand
ATGGCCGCACAAAACAGCGCACAAACCTAAGCCACCCTTGACAAACTTAAAATTTTATCATAGGACAACTACGCCTAAAAAAGGCAAAAAAAGAAAATAAATTACCTTTTGTCTGGTTTTTCAACATAGAAACTCAGGTTACTAACAATCAAATTTTAGTAAATGAATTAAGTCACCTTCAAGATGGGCTGTATTATTTTAAATTTGACATCAACAGCAAATCATATTCTATTAAAGTGATTAAAAATTGATCGGAAGCATTAAATCTATTGTGGCCTTCACCTAAATAAAAAAGGCCTGCACACTGCAAGCCTTTTTTATTGGATTTATGAATTAGAGTTTAAAACAAAGAGATATTAAAGAATATCTGTAAGACACTAATGATGAAAATTGCACCTACTACAAATGGTGAAACAAATCTTACCATAAACAATATCATTTTCTCTAAAAATGTACCTTCAAGGGCAGCGTTTCCAAAGTAAAGTTCTTTTTGGAAGCCTTTATTTTTCCATGACCAACCAGCAAAAATTGCAATAAAGAAACCTCCTAATGGTAATGCTAAATCAGAGAACACATTTTCGATCAGCGTAAAGAAATCTTTGTCTTCACCTCCGTAATAAACAAAATTAGTAAAGAAATCAGAAGCTCCCTGTGAAAGCATTGTTGGTAAGCCTACGAAGAATATAAATGTAGCTACAAAATAAACCGTTTTCTTACGATTCGTTTTAAATTGATCTGTTACAAATGCTACAGGCACTTCCAATAAGGAAACCGTAGAAGTTAAAGCGGCAAAACACAATAATAAAAAGAATGACGCCCCGATAAAAGGTCCTATTCCTCCCATGGTTTCAAATATTCCTGGTAAGGCTACGAATACTAATCCTGGACCTGCATTAGCTTCAATACTTGGCTGGCTAAATACTAATGGGAAAATCATTAATCCTGCTAAGAAAGCAATAGATATATCTGCCACAGTAATTAAAGCGGCCGCTCCAACTATGCTGTCATCCTTACCTACATAAGAGCCATAAGTAATCAAAGCTCCCATACCTAAAGATAAAGAGAAGAATGCTTGAGCTAATGCAGTATAGAATGTGTTTGCTGTTATTTCACTAAAATCTGGCACCAAATAAAAGGATAGTCCGTCCATGGCACCGTCTAATGTTAAGCCATAAGAAATTAAGCCAACAATCATTACCACTAGTAATGGCATCAATATTTTGGTCCATCTTTCAATTCCTTTTTGAACACCTCCTGCCACAATTAAAGCAGTCAAAATCATAAAGCCAATAGAATATAATAAGTTATCGGTGATATCAGAAACAAATCCTCCGAAGTAGTCGCCATAATTCACGCCTTCACTAAGTAGTCCACCAAAACCAATTTGAATGAAATATCCAAATGCCCAACCGGCAACTACATTGTAAAAACTAAGGATCATGATACCAGACAAAACGCCCAATAAACCTACTAACCCCCATCTTCGATTACCGATTTTGTTAAAGGCTCCAAAAGGATTAAGCCTGGTATTTCGACCAATAGCTGTTTCGGCCAGCATAATCGGTAAACAAATTAAAAAAGCGCAAGCCAAATAAATCACTAAAAATGCCGCTCCTCCATTCTCTCCTACTTCATATGGGAACTTCCATATGTTACCTAAACCTACTGCAGAACCGGCTGCTGCTGCTATAAAACCTAAACGGTTAGAAAATCCTCCTCTTGATGCCATGAATTAAATTTTAGGTCGTAAATATATAGGATAAATCCAATAGCGCAATATTAAATCAGGACAGATGTGAAGAAATTGTTATGAATGGATAAATTTTAGACTCTAAAACCGGGAATCAAACGCTTCTGCATTAAAAAAGCTATGGCAAAAGTACTGACAAATGAAAAACTGCTATACAAAATGGCCATTGTACTGATGGCTGAATTCTCTACAACTTGATTCGCGATAAATAAGGCCAATACACTATTTTGTAATCCCATTTCAATGGCGATGGTATAATTTGACTCATGTCTCAAACCTAACAACTTCCCTACTCGGTAACCTGAAAGCATGGTAAGGATATTAAAAATTAATAAAGGAATAAACAAATGAAGATGATCTAAATAATTAACTTCTCTATTGTCTTCATCCAAAAAGACAACAGCTAAAAGAGCAATAATTAATATTGCCGGTAAAATTACTTTCATTGGTTTCCTGAGTGGCTGAGTAAATTTATCTAGGGTGAATTCATTGACCAAAATACCTATGGCAGCAGGTATGATAACTGTATAAAATACTTGCGCTGTAGTTTGCCAAAAGCTTAAATTAATTTCTTGCTCTTTCCCTAAAAAGAAATTGAAGCTTAATTGAAGAATGGCCGGGATAGTAAAAAGAATAATAAAGCTATTGAAAGCAGTCATTGAAATGGATAATGCCACTCTTCCTCCTAATAATTTTGTAACCAGATTGGATGCAGTACCACCGGGACAAGCTGCCAGTAGCATTATACCTACTTTGTAAACAGGATCAATAGGCCAAAAATAAATTAATGTAAATGCCATTAATGGCATTAAAATCATCTGACTGGCAATTCCAGTTATAACTGCTTTTGGCTGAATAAATACTCTTCGAAAATCTTTAAATTTTAATTCCAATCCAATGCCAAACATAATGAGGGCAATGGCAAAGGGCATGATAAAATCTACGAAGGATTGCTGCATTAATGAACTATTATTAACTCAAATAATTGGTACTCCATCCTCTTTTAAAAGTAAAATCAAATTTATAAAAAAGTAGCTGATAACAACTGATTTTCCACAATTTGTCAATATTCTCAACATCTTTTCCAAAAGCGGGTTATAGGTACTAGGTAGATTTTATATCTTTGCCACAGCTAAAAAATAAATAAACATATACTATGGAGAATATAGCAGTAATTGGGTCAGGAACGATGGGCAACGGCATTGCGCACGTTTTCGCTCAAAATGGTTTTAAAGTTTCTTTAATTGACATAAGTGAAGCAGCCCTTGAAAAAGGTATGGCTACTATCGGAAAAAACCTGGACCGACAAGTAAAGAAAGAACTTATTGACGAGGCCAAAAAAACTGAAACACTAAATAATATCACCACTTTTACAAAAGTAGTTGAGGGTGCTAAAAACGCTGATTTAGTGGTAGAAGCTGCAACGGAAAATACAGATCTTAAACTAAAAATCTTTAAGGAATTAGATGAGGTTTGTGATGAAAAAACCATTCTAGCTTCCAATACAAGCTCTATTTCAATCACTAAAATTGCATCGGTTACGAACAGACCTGAAAAGGTGATTGGTATGCACTTTATGAACCCGGTGCCGGTAATGAAATTAGTGGAGATTATCCGTGGGTATTCTACTTCTGATGAGGTGACTAATAGAATCATGGAGATGTCTAAAAAATTAGGAAAGATTCCTGAGGAAGTGAATGACTATCCTGGTTTTATTGCAAACAGAATTTTAATGCCTATGATCAATGAAGCAATATTCAGCTTATTTGAAGGCGTTGCAGGTGTAAAAGAAATAGATTCCGTTATGAAATTGGGAATGGCGCATCCTATGGGACCATTACAATTAGCTGACTTTATTGGCCTGGATGTTTGCTTAAGTATCTTGAATGTATTGCATGATGGTCTTGGAGACCCAAAATACAGACCTTGCCCATTATTAATTAATATGGTACAAGCCGGAAAATTAGGCGCTAAATCTGGTGAAGGTTTTTATGATTACAGCAATGGCACCAAAGATTTGGTAATTGCCAGCACATTCAAGAAATAATGGAAGGATTAAATCCTCAAATATTAAATGATTTAGTCAGAGTAAAGATGCCCTTTGGAAAATATAAGGGCACTTTACTTTGTAATTTACCAGTATCCTATTTGGAGTGGTTTAAAAGAAAAGACGGATTCCCTCCCGGCAAATTAGGCATGCAAATGGAAACGCTCTGGGTCATCAAAACCAACGGCTTAGAGGATTTACTCAAACCGCTTAAAAGGTAACAGCAAAGATTTTTTTTAACCACAAAGTTTTTTTACCACGAAGTTTCTCTAAGTTTTTCACAAAGGTCACAAAGGTTTTTCTTTATTAGGCATAGGGTAAATTTCAGGTTTCTTTGTGGTTAAATCATTTTTTTAGTTAAATGTAGCCGTTTATTAGCCTTTTGATTCCAGATTTTAAAAGAGAGACATTAAAATTGATTAATAAACCCAATTTATAATCACCCAGCTTCATATAAGTCAAAGTTTGAGCCTTATGAACATCATTCAGTTTATCAACGCTCTTAAGTTCAATTACCACTTTATCTTCAACCAATAAATCTATTTTGTACCCACAATCCATTTTGATTTCCTCGTAAGTTACAGGCATGGATTTTTCTTTTATTACAGCTAGATTTTGATTTTTGAGTTCGTAGAAAAGACATTCTTGATAAGCACTTTCCAACAATCCAGGTCCTAATGATTGATGTACCTTGATAGCAGAGCCAATGATTATCTTGCTTAATTCATTTTCATTCATAATTTATAAGGTTTGGTTAAACCACTAAAGTATAAATTTCAGATGATTATTAAAAAAAAGGGTCTTTTTAACCACAGAGATAAATTTAACCACTAAGTTTCTCTAAGACTTTCGCAAAGGTTACTAAGGTTTTTTAAATTGAGACTATAATAATTTAAGTATCATTTATGGAAAAGTAATCTTTGTGAAACTTCGTGAAAATCACCGTGCCCTTTGTGGTTAATAATCTGCTTTGCGAAACTTCGTGAAAACCTTAGTGATCTTTGTGGTTATAAATCAGGAAATATTCTCAACGGTCTCTCCCTTCATAATTTGCGAGAATAATTCATAAGATTTTAGCCTTGCTGCATAATCGTAAATATGCGAGGCAACTATCACTTCATCTACCCCTGTTTGCTTTATAAAATCTTCAGTTTGACTTCTCACTTTTTCTTGACTCCCCACAAAAGCAAATTGCATCATTTTTTGAAATGCAGGATGGTTCGATAATTCCCTTAATTCAGCAGTCATTTCTGTAGGAGGCTGCATATAATCTAAGTTATTGGTCATTACCCCAAGCATCATCCTTATCATGGAAGTAGATAATATTTCTGCTTCCTCGTCCGTTTCAGCAGCAATGACATTAATACCCGCTATGGTGTAAGGCTCTTTTAAAAACTCTGAAGGTTGGAATTCATTGTAATAGATACTTAAAGCTTCAAAAAGTTGAGTAGGTGCAAAATGAGATGCAAAAACATAAGGCAACCCATTTTTGGCAGCTAAATGAGCACTATCTGTACTAGAACCTAAAATATAAATAGGAACTTCAACTCCTTCTGCCACAGTTGCACGCACCTTTGAATTGGCGTTCTCTAAAGAAAAATATTGCTGGATCTCACTAATTTCTTGAGGGAACTTATGAACTGATTGATTTCGATCCGAACGAATGGCGTGAGCAGTTGTCTGATCAGTACCTGGCGCCCTTCCTAAGCCCAGATCGATTCTATTTGGGTAAATACTACCCAGTGTCCCAAATTGCTCAGCAACGATCAGTGGTGAGTGGTTTGGGAGCATAATCCCACCTGAACCTACTCTTATCTTTTCGGTGCCACTTGCAATGTGACCGATTAAAACCGCAGTTGCAGAACTGGCGATACTGACCATATTATGATGCTCAGCCAACCAAAATCTCTTATATCCTAGTAATTCTGCTTTTGGAGCTAAATCTAAGCTGTTTTCAAAGGTTTTTTTGATGCTAATATCTTTACCGACACTCGCTAATTCTAAAATGGAATATGATATATTTTTAAATTTCGACATGAATTATTAAATCGCTTTTATCTCTATTGTAACTGCAAAATATAGGAGGAGTTACAAATTGATTCTATTAACCTGAGTTCGACTCTAATTTGGAAATTCAGATTTTCATAAAATTAAATAGACAAGGCGTCTTTTAGAAGATATAGCGAGCTATATCGAGGAAAGACAACGCAGTATATTGGATTTTATGGAAAAGTTTTCCCCTT
>NZ_JAGXGF010000138.1 GCF_024636815.1 Marivirga sp. | reverse complement strand
GGTAGTTATCAAAAAGTAGAGAAGCCTTTAAAAGCCATTCCAAATCAGAATTTCAATAGTATTTATGCAGATGAATTGGAAGATAGCATAATATGGATAGCCGGAAATGAAGGCTTATATCGATTTGATGAAAAAGTAAAAATGGATTTAGATATCTCATTCAATACTTTTATTAAAAAAGTAAGCATAAATGATTCTGTTTTATCTCAAGGATTGTACAAAGAATTCAGGACTTCAGATACCATCCCAACCTTAGTAATCAATCAAACTGAAGCATCAACTCCTCTACTCAGTTTCGCTAATAATAATATCAAATTTGAATATAGTGCACTCTTTTATCAGCAAGCTGAAAGAAACCAGTACTCTTATTTCCTTGAAGGTTTTGATACGGAATGGTCGGCTTGGTCAAGTATGAACCATAAAGAATATACCAATTTGCCTGCAGGCAAGTATCAATTTAAAGTAAAGTCGAAAAATTTATATGATACAGAAGGTAAAACGGCTATTTACAGATTTAAAATTTTACCGCCATGGTATCAAACTACCTGGGCATACTTTTTATTTAGTGTAATAATAGTCAGTATTATCTGGCTTTTGATGTTAGCCTATACCTATAGAGTAAGGCAACAAAGAAAAAAACTTAAATTGATAGTGGCTGACAGAACTTTTGAGGTAATACAACAGAAAAAAGTAATAGAGAAGCAATTACTTAAAATGTCGAATCTGAATGAAGAAATTAGTCAGCAGCGTGATGATATATTAGAAAAAAATCAGGAATTAGAGAGTTCGCAGGATCAAATAATTGCCGTAAACAATAAACTCCAAGAATTGAATCAAGCACTTGAGGCAAGAGTTGAAAAAAGAACAGCTAAGATAAAAGACACCATTCGAAAACTACAACAAACGAATAAAGATTTAGACACTTTCACCTATAAAACATCCCATGATTTAAAAGGACCGATTAGTAGAATTAAAGGCATATTGGCATTGGCAAGGTTTGAAAACCCCGAGATAAAAACGGATAGGTATTTGGACTTGATTGAAAAGACCACCAAAGAAATGGATATTCTATTGAGTAAACTAACTCAGGTACACAATATCTATAACTCAAAAATTGAATATAAACCCATTGATATCCCTACCGTTTTCAAAGAGGTAATGGAAAAAATTAGTCCGTTAGTGGACCAGGCCAAATTCAAATTTCATTTTGATTTGAAAAATGAAAACGAATTAAAAACGGATGAAAAAATGCTAGAGTTGGTTTTACTTAACTTACTAGAGAATGCGCTCATATATTCCGATGATGAAAAACCACAAAAAGAAATAAAGCTAAGCACAGTACGAAAAAATAATACATTCTATCTCTCTATAGAAGATAATGGCGTAGGGATACCTGACAAACAGCTACCAAGAATATTTGAAATGTTTTACAGAGGCTCTGAAAAATCTATTGGTAATGGATTGGGCTTATATTTAGTAAAAGTAGCCGTTGAAAAAATTGGTGGCACGCTCACCTGTGAAACAGAAGAATTTTTATTCACTAGATTTACGATTGAGTTTCCTTTTAAGGAGGGGTAAGTTGGAAGCTTGAACTTAATAATTCAATCTCTTACTTGTGGCACACCAGTTATCTGTGAAAATTATAAACTCAACCCTTCTTCTTAGCTATCAATTTTTTCTCTCTATCTAAAAGTCCTTTTAGGGTTTGGCTTTTGAAAATCTTAACGGTTTCATTACGGACTTTTAAGAATGCTTCCCGTATGGAGCAGGTTTCTTCGTCCTTACACTCTTCACATCGTTCATAGAATTTGAAAGTAACACAAGGAAGTAAGGCAATAGCACCATCAAATAACCTTAAGACTTGAGCCAAATTAACAGTTTCAGGATCTTTGCGAAGGTAATAACCTCCACCTTTGCCTTTTTTACTACCCAAGATACCATCATTTTTCAATTCAAGAAGTATGGCTTCCAAAAATTTATGCGGTATATTTTCTTCTTCAGCTATGGTACTGATTAATGTAGGGCCTTCTTTATATTTTCTGCCCAAATGGACTAATGCGTTAATGGCGTATTTTGACTTTTTGGAAATCATATCGGTAAATATACGCTTTGAAAGGGATTTTTAAGGGTAAATCTTTAAAAAGTATAGAGAGTATTTTATTTCAAATTCATTTCAATATAAGCCTTCAAATCCTCCACCTGTTGATGACTCATTTTTTCCAGAGTGTAGTTGGGCATATATTCTTTATGTCCTAATTCAGAATAAGAACCATTTCTTATAATTTCATAAATAGACTTTTTACTATTCTCAGGCATATGTTTTTTCAACCATCTAAAAGTGAGTATAGAGTTATCTAATACTAAATCACTCTCGCCATAAGCATGATGGCAATGCTGACAGCCCAACTCGTATATTGCTTTGCCATATTGAGGTCTGCCTTCAAAAGGATATCCCTTTTCCTTACTTTCAGGCAGTTCAGCAAATGTTGCCGGAGATTTTGTTAAGTAATGAGATTTAATAAATGCGATGGCACTATCATTATCAGATTCTGCCAATTCATTCATATGGTCTATTTCTTTTTCAGTTAAATCTAAATCCTCCATTTTAATTTGTAGGCTCCACAGATAAGAAAGAATACTTTTCATTTCCCATTCTTCAAGTTCTCGACCCTGAGAACACACAGTAGCACATAAATTGATGCTTCCTTTTAAGCTTCCCTTAGCCTTTTCTACCAAACTTCCATATTTTAAAACATAATCATCATTATACCACGACTCTTTATTGACAGTCCCCCAAAAAGTAGTGCCTTGTAAATAAGGTAATTCCCTTTTCATAGCATATTCCAAGCGAGCATCTTGATCAACCAAGGTCAAATCAGGGTCTTCTCTTTCTACATTATGACAACTGGTACAAGTATAAAATTTGCTTATGGCATTTGAAGCAAATCCATCTGGCGGATTAGTCTTTCCTACATGAATCAGGTCATATCCTCTTTTAATATCTACTGAATCAGGATTTTCAATATAGTGCTCTGGGTAATCTTGCCCTAAAGACTTTAACACATCTACTAATTTTTGCTGAGGTTTAATTTCCTGATCACTCATAGGAGTAAAAGAAGCTATTAAAAGCAAAAAGCTTAGTGATGAAATGAACCAATATTTGTATTTCAATTTATACATCTGATCATATTATTTTCTGGCCCCAACTTTAAAATCTCTAGTGATATTAAAACCAAAATGGATATCTCCATTCTGAATCATTCCTGTAGTTTCAGCTATATACAAAGGGGCAATCATCCCTAAAGAATTCGTGAAATTTAATTGGAAAATATGTCCCTTGGTTTCCAGTTCAATTCCCAGGCCAGCTGAAGATTGATATTGAGAAGCCAATTGATTAGGCAGATTGAAATAATACTCCAGATTAAATGCTAAAACTTTAGATACCTGAAATCTCCCAGCCGTTCCCAAACTATAAATATCATTATTACTTTCTAAATCCAATACATAATTGCGATGAACGTAAGTCGGCATAATCTGAAAACTTATAAATTCATTAAATTTTCTGGCTAAAAGTAATTGATGAACATAAGTTAAATTATCAATAAATGATAAATCCTCAGTTTGTGGAGTTTGAATAGTCCTGATGGCAGCATTTGTATAGTATACCAATGAAACAGGACTTCCTCCCTCCTTCCTTTGTTGAAGAAATCTATATTTCAAATAAAAATCATAGTGCTTTTGCAAAGAGTTTCTGCCAAATCCAACATTAATATTATCGGTAAAAGCATAATCTAAGCCAATCCTAATGGTGGAATTATCTAAACCCCATAGTTGTTGAACACCCGAACTTATCGTCCCAAACCTGTGAGAAATAATAAACTTCATCATCCCTTTTGGTAGAACCTCAGTGGAATGACCGTTTACTATACGAGTATCTCTAAATACTTTTTCTCGATTTTCCTGGGCCAATAAATTGAATACCCAAAACTGTATAATTAAAATTGCTAGTATTTTTTTCATGTTTTTAATTATCTAAAGCCCCGTCATCTACCCAGCAGGCAATGGCTTGAATTTCTACATTTGTTAAATCAGGCCTACCAGCTGGAGGCATAGTTTCACTACCTGTTCGACTTTTAATTCTAGATGCATTTTCAATTATATTTTCATCTATGGATAAATCGGGTGATCGAGAACCATTATGACAACCGCTTATAGCACAATTTGTAGCAATAATTGGTTTGATATCATTGATTAAGCTAATATTGGTCTTAATTTCAACACCTGAAATTTCAGCTTCACAACCATTAGCATCGCGTGCTAAAATGGTGTAATTACCATTTGATAATCCTGTAAATTCAGGGTTATTTTGAACTATATCATTATTGATAATATATTCAATTGGTTCTACTCCACCTAGCTGTTCCACCATTATACTTCCTGTATTTTCACTACATTCAGAATTATTCTTTTCAATTAATGATAGCTGTAGGCCATCTTCATTTTCTATTATTACTTCGATTGCTTCACTTATACAATTTGTATTTACAGCTTTTGCTTGGATGGTATAGTTTCCGGCTGACAAGTTAGGAAATACATTGTTTTCACTAAAATCACCATCATTTAATCGATATACATATTGAGCATCATCATTAACATTAGCCACTATTTCACCTGAAGCTTGTTCACAGGAAGTATTTTCAACTGATTCGATTTTAAGCTCTATTGACACTGTATCACAATTGCTTTCCGGTGCTGCAATTCTTTCATATTCACAACCATATATGAAAATTAATAGTGATATGGTGATTAGTATATTACTGGATCTCATGTTTATTTATTTGATTTTATCAATAAAGTAGAAGTTGTATTGAGTATCTTCCTACCAGAGATGAACGAGCTACTTTCTTCTAGTATGGTAAAATGCTTGAAATTTATGCTCATTTCATATTCATATTAACTTCTTGAATTATTATTTAAACAACCTACGTACTAACCCATTGTTTTGGATTAATAATAATTAAAATAAAACTTTTATGATTAAAATAATTATACAAATCTAATTTAAATATAATTATATAATAATTTCTCCACTTTATTACTAACCTGAGTTTCTATGTTGAAAAACCAGACAAAAGGTAATTTATTTTCTTTTTTTGCCTTTTTTAGGCGTAGTTGTCCTATGATAAAATTTTAAGTTTGTCAAGGGTGGCTTAGGTTTGTGCGCTGTTTTGTGCGGCCAT
>NZ_JAGXGF010000137.1 GCF_024636815.1 Marivirga sp. | reverse complement strand
TTTTCCTATCCCACCTCTAAACAGCGATTTTCTTCCTAAAAATTCCTTACAATAGCCCGCTATTGCTTCAGAATTTTTAGTTGAAACTCACTATTTACAGGCGTTCTGAATCCTAAATTAGAATCGAACTCAGGTTTATAAATAATTACATCAACAGTTTCTTTGTGCATCTCTTGTATTACAGCATTTTCAATCTTTAAGTCATTTCCGTGGAAAATTTTTACCGATTGATCTTGTAGTGTATTTAAATTTTTCAATTTGTTTAAATCATCAAAACTTACTTTCTGAGGAATTACATGGTAGTTTAATAATTTTACTAAAGCATCTTTATTATCCTTATCCATAAAATTTTCCCATACATCTCCAGGTAGTAATTTAAATGATTTGTTAGTAGGTATCATCAAAGTCATTTTATTCAATTTAGCAATTTCTGTTGATAAATCGGATTTCTCAATAGCTTCGTAGAAAATTGAAAATTCTGGATTATTTTTAATTGCATTAATAATTCTATCAAATTCTTCTGAACCTATCTCCTTTTTATTTGATTTTATAATTGGATTTGCAAATGATTTTGTTCCTATAATTGATGCTACTATAATCCCTATGAATAATATTACATTTCTTCTTTTCATCACTCTTTAATTATTTTTACCGTGTTAATAATACTTAATTATTGTATTAACACAGAGCGATAAATTTTGTTTAACATTTTTTTCAATTTAATTAAACAAAATGATTAATTATATTAAGAGCGCTTTTCAGGATCATATTTCACGAAGAGATTAATGTAAGCTGATCTTGAAAGACGAAATGTTAACGGAATCAAGAGTAAAGCAAGAGATACTGATAGTGTGATAATTAGCCAAAGTTGTGCAAACCCTAATACATTCAAAGCAACAAAAACCGTGATGATTAATGCTACTTGCATGGCATAACTAATATACATGGCTCCATCAAAAAAAGAGGGTTCAGACATATAACGCAAACCACAATGAGAACAATGTTTAGGCATTTTTTGGAAATTCTTTATGTCATATGTTTTAGATTGGAATAAATCCCCCTCATGACATCTAGGGCACTTAAAATTGAATATACTATATAATTTACTTTCTTTTTTCATAGGTGATTTTAAGAATCGGATTTTGCATTTTGAATTAAGACATGCAATAAATAATTATAATTCTAGAGTCTCAGTGACTTAAGTATCATTTAGGTATTTAACCAAAGCCAAAATTTACCTAAAACTGTTTTAGGTTGTGGTTTTTGCTCAGATCCTGTTTCTACTGCTGAAGATTTCCTTTTCTTAAGTTTGTTTTTCTGCTCGATTTGTTTCGGCTTTAAGATTTTCTCTCGGTAAAATTGCTCACGCTTTTTCTTTTTTTCTTTTTCAACACGTTCCCGCTTCCTCGCTTCCTTCTGTTCCTCGCGTTTCCTAATTTCAGTGGGAGTAAGCTCTCGTTTTTGTCTTTTCTTTGGAGGTTTTCTATCCTCTCTAGTCTTTAAATGAGATTTTTTGCGTCTATTAACTTTAGATTCTTCCTTTTGCTCTACTTCTGGTTTCGGTTTTGGTTCAGGAAGATCAATTTTTCCTACTATATTTAGGCCCTTCAGTTCTACTTTTGGAGCTTTAATAACAAAATCGTCACTTGAATTATCACTTTCACCCTCTAATAATTCATCAACTGTTTTAAACAATTTATTATTAGGCTTTTCTTCTACAAGATTTTCTTCTGACTCTATTTCAGTTTCCTCTATTTCTTGGCTTTCTGTTACATCTTCCTTCTGTCCCTCGGACTTCGGAAGGTCAATCTCAGGAATTGTCTGTTCTTCTTCCTTTATTTCTATAGTCCCAATATCTTCTTTGGGTTCTACTCCCTTAAGCTTGCTATCCTCTTCTATGTCGAAATGCTTATACAATAGTTGGACAGCTCTCTCTTCCAATTTGGTATTGGAATCTTTTTCAACAGTCATCCCTCTAATTTCAAGGAAATCAACTATATCTTCGGTAGTAATAGAAAGCTTTCTCGCTGCCTGGGCAAGTCTCATGGTTGTTGTTGGTTATTAGCTGGTTAGTTGCAAATATATCATTTTAAGAGGATATATGAATATTTTATCAACTATTTCATAAGCTTAATTCGGAAGTGGAAAATAATGTAATAAGCAAATGTGAAAAAACAGAGGCCAAATTCGACCTCTGTCTAAATAATTTTATTCTCCCTGACTTAATGAGAATCCTAATTCTCCATCAAAAGTGTATAGATTTTCAGTTTTGATGATATCGTATCCTTTTCCATTTAAGTAACTCATCAATTCCATCACTTCTTTGTAATCTATGGTTTTATAATCTGGTTTTCCTTCTGCACCTCCATCATTTTTAGATATAAATCTACATCTCCAGTGATCAGAACAGAAAGTTGATGCCATACCACCTGGATAAACTTTCACCCCTCTATTCGTTAACATATTAAGTTTAAAGAAATCCTTAGAATCTTCAGTTAATGCATCTCCAAATTTATTGGCATCTTTATCTTTATGATCAAAATACACATCTACACCAACTAATTTCTTTTCTTTTGGAGCATATGATTTTTCTTGAATATGTATCCTAAAATCTTCTCCATCTTTAACCGTAATTTTCTTGAATTTTTCTGGAACCTGTCCTAATCTTTCAATAACGGCATCTGCAAATCCCTCAGTTCCAACTTTCTGCTTACTGTGTCCTTCTTTGTAGATTTCTCCAGTATGGATTCCGTCTTCTAATGTAGTCAACCAAGCATTGTGAATTAAAGCAGCTTTTTCAACTTCACCGAAATATTGTAACATTTGGATTGCTCCGTGCAATAATCCTGAAGGATTAGCTATCTTCTGTCCTGCAATATCAGGCGCAGAACCATGAATTGCTTCAAACATTGCGTATTCCTTACCAATATTGGAAGAACCTGCAAGCCCAACAGAACCAGAGATTTCAGCCGTTACATCTGAAACTATATCTCCGTATAAATTCAAAGTAACTATTACATCATAATCTTCAGGACGATTAGCTATTCTAGCAGTAGCAATATCAATTATCTGACTTTCAGCCTGAATATCCGGATATTCTTTCGCTACTTCTTTGAAAACACTGTGGAATAATCCATCAGAGATTTTCATAATATTGTCTTTTACCAAGCAAGTAACCTTTTTACGGTTGTATTTTTTGGCATATTCAAATGCATATCGGATTATTTTTTCTGAACCTGGTCTAGAAATCAGTTTAAGGCATTGAGTAACTTCATCGGTTTGTTGATATTCAATCCCTGCATATAAATCTTCTTCATTTTCTCTTACTACTACTAAATCCATGACAGGATGCTTGCTCTCCACTATCGGGTGGTATGATACAGCTGGACGTACATTTGAAAATAGCCCTAATGATTTTCTTATAGTAACATTTAAGCTTTTATATCCCGAACCTTGTGGAGTGGTGATAGGAGCTTTTAAAATCACTTTCTTTTTGTGGATAGCTTCCCAGGCGCTTTCAGGAATTCCAGAAGTATTTCCAGTTAAATAAGCTTGCTCGCCAATTTCGATGTGATCCGCATCCAATGCAACATTAGCTGCTTCTAAAATTTTTAAAGTGGCGTCCATTATTTCAGGACCAATTCCATCTCCTTTTGCAACTACTACCGGAAGTGGTTTAGTTACTTTTTTCAAATAATCTGCATTAACAGAATCTTTCATGACTGGATTTTTATGTTCTATATACTATTATTTCCGACTGAAGGGTAATTTTATTGATGAGGTTATACACGGTATAAATGTATTATAGTTGATATAGCCCTCTAAAATTGTTGCAAAAATAATTCAGAAGGGGTTGGAATCAAAGTATTTGTAAGGTTTAAACGAAAGCAATACCATTCAGGCTGTCAATTCAGGTTCGGGCTTATCTTTTGGCAAACATACGCCTGGTGGTAAATCCAAAACAGGATCATCATCGTTTTCATTGGAACCACCTCCACCGCTATCATCATCATCTGAATTATCGCCATTCTTTAGCACCCATCTAATAAAATAAGATACTAGGAAAGCACAACTTGCTACCAAAATGAGATAATCAGGATTTTGTACGATATAGTGAATAAAAGTTTCCGACATTTCTTTCAAAAGAAATTTTTGACTAAAAGCATTCAAAAGTTAGTGAATTTATTATCAAAAAGTTACATGATTAAGCGAGAAATTATAGCAGCTTATATCATACTTTTTATATTATTGATTTAGAAAATAAATTTTTATAATTAGAATTAGGCCACTTTATTCTTCTGAGGCTAGGATTTACAGTTTGCACATAATGATGCATCAAAGTGTGTACAAAACTTTAATAGATAAATATTCGCATGTGAATGAATCCCTTGTTTTTATTACATTATTAGGCTTACTCATTAATTAAACAACACCAGAAAAACCCTTTAATTCCAAACAAAAATTTTTAAAACCGTAAGCATCTGAGAGAGGGAAAATTTCATAGCTTTTGATAAGGCAAACTGAAATATTTACCTAATTTTAGATTTTTATTTTCAAAGTATAAAATTATTACAGATATGCCAACAGCAATTTATAAGGTACCTATTCCAAAAAACGAACCCGTAAATAGTTATGCACCGGGAACTCCAGAAAGAGACTCTTTAAAAGCCAAGCTAAAAGAATTAAAATCTCAGGAAGTAGATGTTCCGATGTATATTGGTGCAGAAGAGGTTAGGACAGGGAAAACGCTTCCTTTAAATCCTCCGCACGATCATCAACATAATTTGGGTCAGTTTCATGAAGGTGATGGCAGTCATGTTGAACAAGCTATAAAAGCTGCACTAGCTGCTAAACAAGAATGGGCTGATTTGCATTGGCAACAAAGAGCAGCTGTTTTCTTGAAGGCTGCTGATTTAATTTCAGGTCCTTATAGAGATAAAATTAATGCTGCAACTATGTTGGGGCAATCAAAAAATGCATATCAAGCAGAGATAGATTCTGCATGTGAATTAGCAGACTTTTTAAGGTTCAATGTTAAGTACATGACCGAAATCTATGAAGAACAACCTTTTTCTCCTGATGGTATCTGGAATAGAATGGAGTACAGACCATTAGAAGGATTTGTATTTGCTTTAACTCCATTCAACTTTACAGCCATAGCAGGTAATTTACCTTCAAGTGCTGCTTTGATGGGAAACACAGTAGTTTGGAAACCTGCTTATTCACAAATTTATTCTGCCAATGTAATAATGGAAATCTTCAAAGAAGCTGGGGTACCCAACGGAGTTATCAACTTGATTTACGTAGATGGACCTACAACAGGTGATAAGATTTTCAAGCATCCTGATTTTGCAGGAATTCACTTTACAGGAAGTACTGCTGTATTTCAAACTATTTGGAAAACAATAGGAGAAAACATTGAAACTTATAAATCATATCCAAGAATTGTTGGGGAAACAGGTGGTAAAGATTTCATATTAGCACATAAAACAGCTGATCCTAAACAAGTCGCTACAGCTATCACAAGAGGTGCATTCGAATTTCAGGGACAAAAATGTTCTGCTGTTTCAAGAGTTTACATAGCCAATAATATTTGGGATGGCGTAAAAGAAAACATAGTTGCTGATATCAAAGATATTAAAATGGGTGATCCGGAAGATTTTGAAAACTTCTTCAATGCGGTAATTGACAGAAAAGCATTCGATAAAATCAAGGGATATATTGACAATGCGAAAGAAAGTAATGTTGCAGAAGTTATTGCTGGCGGTGAATGTGATGACTCCAAAGGATATTTCATCCAGCCAACTGTTATTGTAACAAAAGATCCGCAGTATGTTACTATGCAAGAGGAAATCTTCGGCCCTGTTGTTACAATTTATGTATACGAAGCAGAGAATTTTGAAGAGACTTTAACATTGGTTGATGAAACTTCTCCTTATGCATTAACTGGAGCTATCTTTAGTAACGATCGCTATATCATTGAGCGGGCTACCAAACGCTTAAATCAAGCAGCTGGTAACTTCTATGTAAATGATAAGCCAACAGGGGCTGTGGTAAATCAAAACCCATTTGGAGGTGCTAGAAAATCAGGAACTAACGATAAAGCAGGTTCTAAATAGAACTTATTGCGTTGGTGCTCAGCTAGAATGGTAAAAGAAACATTCGTAACGCCTACAGACTATAAGTATCCTTTTATGGGAAAATAAGAAAAATCATGATCTAGACACTAGATTTAAGATTCAAAACAAAGCCTTCGGAAATGATTTCGAAGGCTTTTTTATTGCCATATATTCCCTAAGTTCTTTTAAATAATGAACCTAAGTTTAAGTTTTAACAAACTAATATTTCTCCTTTCATCCCCTTCAAATACCATCTCAAAAATTTAACATTACCCACATGATTAGATGTAATATTTACCTTATATTCGCAGATAATTTATTAAAATAGTTCACAAATAAACAATCAACTTATGATGAAAAGACTTATAGTCGGGTCTTTGTGTTTATTGATGTCTTTTGGCTCAATAGCGCAAAAAAAAGAGATCGAATTTACTGAATTCGATTTAGATAACGGAATGCATGTGATTTTGCATCAGGATAATACTACACCAATAGTGGTAGTTTCAGTGATGTACCATGTAGGTTCAAAAAATGAAAATCCTGAACGTACAGGCTTTGCCCATTTCTTTGAACATTTGTTATTTGAAGGTTCAAAAAATATCGAAAGAGGACAGTTTGGTAAATATATCACCAATGCTGGTGGTGTAAACAACGCAAACACTTCAAATGACAGAACCTATTATTATGAAGTTTTACCTTCCAATCAATTGAAATTAGGCTTATGGTTAGAGTCTGAAAGATTGATGCATGCACAAATCCAGAAAATTGGCGTAGAAACTCAGCGAGAAGTAGTAAAAGAAGAAAAAAGACAACGGTATGATAACCAGCCTTATGGCACTATCTTACCTGAAATCATGAAAAGAGCATATACTGAGCATCCTTACAGATGGACTCCAATTGGATCTTTAGAACATTTAAATGCTGCTTCTTTAGATGAATTCGTTGACTTTTATGAGACTTTCTATGTTCCTGAAAATGCTACATTATCTATTGCAGGTGACATTGAAATAGAAGAAGCGAAAAAATTAGTAAAAGATTATTTCGGCCCAATTCCTAGAGGTGGGAAAGAAATCCCTAGACCAGACATAGTAGAGCCAAAACAAAAAGAAGAAGTTAGAGATACTATCTATGATAATATTCAGCTTCCTGCTGTAATTCAGGCTTACCACATGCCAGCGCAAGGAACAGAAGATTCTTATGCTTTGGAAATGTTGAGTACTGCACTTTCTGGAGGTCAATCAGCCAGAATGTATAAATCATTGGTAGATGAACAACAAAAAGCATTGCAAGTAGCTGCAATTCCTTTCTCTTCAGAAGATCCTGGCTTATACTTACTATTTGGATTACCCACAATTGGTGGTGATTTAAAAGAACTGGAAGATGCTATGGATGCTGAAATCAAGAAAGTTCAGGAGGAATTGATTTCTGATAAAGAATTTGAAAAAATCAGAAACCAAAAGGAAAATGACTTCATCTCAGGAAACAGCCGAATGGCAGGTATTGCTGAAAGCCTAGCTAACTATCATGTGTATTATGGAGATGCCAACTTAATCAATAAAGAGATTGATAGATACATGAAAGTGTCCAAAAAAGATATCAAGCGAGTAGCAAATAAATATCTTACTGAGGACAACAGAGTGGTGTTGTATTACTTACCAAAATCTCAACAGAACCAATAAGTCGTTTCACTTAATAATTGAAAAAAAATGATTAAAAAGATATATATAAGTTTTGTATTCGCCTTAGCTGCAAGTGTTGCATTTGCTCAGGTTGACAGAACAACAGCCCCGGAACCTAGTCCGGCTAAAGAAATAAACATAGGAGAACCCACTACATTCACATTGAAAAATGGATTGAAGGTATTTGTGGTAGAAAATCATAAACTACCCAGAGTAGCATTTTCTTTAACTTTTGACCGTGACCCGGTTCTAGAAGGAGACAAAGCAGGTTATGTAAGCATGGCTGGTCAGATGTTAATGAAGGGGACAGAAAACCGTACTAAAGCGGAATTAGATGAGGATATTGATTTCATTGGAGCCAATATCAATACTTTCTCCACTGGAATGTATGCTACTTCATTGACAAAGCATCAAGATAAATTGATGGAATTGATGAAAGATGTTTTATTCAACCCTGCTTTTCCTGAGGATGAATTAGACAAATTGAAAAAGCAAACCTTATCCGGTATAGCTGCTTCTAAAGACGATCCAAATGCTATCGCTTCAAATGTAAGAGGTAAATTGGTTTATGGTGACCATCATCCTTATGGTGAATTTGAAACTGAAGAGTCAGTGGAAAACATCACATTGGAAGAAATCAAATCTTATTACAAAAACTATTTCAGACCAAACATCGGCTATTTAGCAATAGTGGGAGATATTACCCCTAAAGAAGCTAAAAAATTAATCAAAAAGAATTTTAGTGATTGGGAGAAAGCTGAGATTCCTTCAGCTGAATATGAAATGCCAACTCCACCGGAAGAAACATTTGTTGCTTTAGTAAATAGAGAAGCTTCAGTTCAGTCTGTTGTGAATGTAACTTACCCAGTAAGCTTGCCTATTGGAAGCGAAGATGTAATTATCGCAAGAGTGCTTAATCAAATTTTGGGTGGTGGTTTTTCTTCTAGATTAATGCAAAACCTAAGAGAAGATAAAGCTTTTACTTATGGTGCTCGCTCTTCTTTAAGTGCAGATGAATTGGTCGGAAGCTTTACTGCAAGTGCTAGTGTAAGAAATGAAGTAACAGATAGCGCAGTACATGAGTTTATGGCTGAATTGAGTAAAATCAATGAAGAGAGTGTAACTCAGGACGAATTAGATGCTGCGAAAGCTTCTATCTCCGGAAGTTTTGCTCGTTCATTGGAAAGTCCGCAAACTGTGGCTTCGTTTGCTATTAATACTGCAAGGTATAATCTACCTAAAGATTATTATGCCAATTATTTGAAAAATCTAGAGGCCGTTACTTTAGAAGATGTAAAAGCAGCAGCTCAAAAATATATTTTACCTAATAATGCTAATATCTTGGTAGTTGGAAAAGGTGAAGATATAGCAGATAAATTGGATCAATTCGGTGAAGTGAAATACTTTGACAGAAAGGGTAATGAATATGATCCAAAAGATAAAAGCGCATTGCCTGCAGACTTAACAGTTGATAAAGTATTTGAAAAATATTTTGAGGCCTTAGGTGGAAAAGACAAAATAGAAGCCATCAACTCAATGAAAACTGTTTATAGCATGAGTATGCAAGGACAGACATTAAACTTTACTGAAATAAAGGATAACGATAACTACAAACAAGAAGTAGGAATGGGGCCTATGGTAATGAGTAAAGTATTAGTGAAAGGGGATGAGGTTAAAGTATTACAGCAGGGCCAGGAAGTTCCATTACCTGATGAGGCTAAAAATAATATTAAGTCAAATACTAAAATCTTCCCTGAATTGCACTATGCAGAAATGGGAGTTTCTACTGAATTAAAAGGTATTGAAACCGTAAATGATAAGGATGCTTATGTAGTAGAAGTAACACTTCCTAGTGGGCAGGTTACCAAATCTTATTTTGATACAGAAAGTGGTTTAAAAGTAAAAACTTCTGCAACTCAGAAAGGTCCTCAGGGCGAAATGACGGTATATGAAGAATATAGCGAATTCGAGGCTGTAGATGGCATTATGGTTCCTAAGAAAAATGTAAAATTTCAGGGTAGACCATTAAATACAGAGTTACAATCTGCGGAATTCAATATTGAAATTACTGAAGAAACTTTTAATTAAAATTAAAATAGATTATACATTAAAAGCCCGAAAGAAGAGATTTCTTTCGGGCTTTTTGGTTAAATAGGTATTTTTATGTACTTAGCAGTTCTACTTTCTATTCATCAAAGCCAGGACGGATAAATCTCATGGCATCTGGAAATTCAATTTCAATTAGCCCTTGTAATTTTTGTAAAAGCACCAATTTAGAAAGTATTTCATCTTGATATTCGGGAATCAACCTTAGCAATACCCCCCAAGCGGTAATCGATCTTTCAATTGAAATTAGCGTGATTTTGGCAGTGCCATTATAACTTCTTTCTTCAGGTGGAAACTCTGTATCCTCAAATTCCTTATCCATGTTTTCCATTACCAATCGTTGGCATTTGGCAGAAATAAAGAAAATATACCATTTAATAATATCCACTGCATCTTTTAGCTGAGTTATACCACTGTGCGCTTCTTTTTCAAGCCCTAATTCAAATTTCTCTATTTCAGAATTCAACTTATTTTCTATAATACCAGAATCCAAGGTATCAAGACCACTTTTTAAGTATTTTGATGCAATTTGGGTAATGGGATGCTCCATACCCTCTTTTCTTTTTTGTTCGTTTTCCTTTTCTATTTGCTCCCATTCCTCATCATGTATACCATCTAAGTCAATACCCTTTTCTTTTGCTAGTTTATCTATCAATTTAATGGTATTTGTGAATTGCTCTTTAATTCCTTCCCAAAAATCAGGGTTATTCCCTTTTTGCTCTTCCTCTATTATATCAAGTTCCTTAATACCCACTGCGCATCGAGCTATAAAAGAACATTTTTCGCACCATCTGTCACACCAGTTATGAATTCCAGGAATTATATTATGATCAGACATATTATTAAGTTTTAGAAATTGATGGTTTTCTATTAGCATCATACTACTAATACTGTTAATAATCTTTAATTCGTTTTAAAACCATTTTAATTGAAAACTCAAAAGCCCTCTTTAACTTTCCTTTGCACTTTATAATTAACTTTACATTTTAATTTTATCTCCAATCTTTTTTCTTAATAAAAAAGATAGAAAAAATCAAGAAAGTTTAATGTCAGCCAAAGGCCGACCAGCCTCTGGCTGGCTTCCACCCTCATTGCCCACGCTGGCCCGCTAAACTTTCCTCCCTCCCGCTTTTCCGAGTTCCTCGGAAGTGGTCGGGTTAATTATATTACTACTGTAGAACAAAAAATCATATTAAATCTTTTGAAGTTCTCTTCAAAAACCTAAAATACTCAAAAATAAGATACAATCTCATAGGCGTCCATATGAGGAAAATCAATCTACCAATTTCCACCAGGTAGTGATATCAATAGAACATGAATTTAGCATTTTTATTCCTTTCCCTATTAGGTCAGGACAAGATATGAAAGTATTTATTTGTTCAAATAATACAAGTTAAAAATTAGCAATAGAAAATGCCAAAGACTTAGAGTTGACCTTTTCAATAGGATGCGGGCAATTCGGAAACACCTGTAATTGCCCATTATTTAAAGCCTTATAAAAAGCAATCGTTTCATCGAGACTTACCATATTATCTCGATCACCTAAACATAAACGAACCGGTAAATCAATAGCAGAAATATTATCAGTATTTAAAATAGGGCTCTCCCCCAAGTTGAGCATCATTCCTGCTGTTTGCTCACACAGATGCATCCAGTTCTCTCCATGTAAAGCTTTGAGATGGTGTGCAAACTTCGGTACTTTTTCCTGTATCTTCTCAGGGTTCAGCATTTTAGTTTCCCTTTCCGCTTGCTCGGCTTTCCAGTCCAGCTTAGTGCCTAAAGTCATAATGCTATCAAAATAATCAGGTTTTTTCAGTGCTAAGGACAAGGCAACATATCCGCCCATACTGTAAGCAAATACTTTAGCAGATTTGATATTCTCTTTCTGCAAGATTTCTTCCAAATCGTTAACCAAATCCTGCATTTTAAATCCGGCATCAGCTTCTGACCTGCTTCCATGCCCTTTAAAATCAGGTACAATCAAATTAAAATCATTGGATAATTGTGGAATAAGTGCATCAAATGATTTTGCACTTCCTAAAGCACCATGTAAAAGGATAAGATTCTTTTTAGCCATAATTACTATTGCTTAAGTATTTATTTTTATTATTTAACTCTATGCCTTGCTTTTCGAAATTTTCAATTCCGAAATACTATCGTTGGATTTGTAATCCTATGAGATTGATCAGGATTAAAAATCCAATAATCTAAAATAGAGATTACAAATCTCGATGAGCTAAAATTCCATTCTCAATTCACTAATCACTATTCTCTGACCTACAAATAACCCGCTAGCCAATAAGCTCCATAACCCATCCATTCTTTAAATAAAATATGCCATTTCATTAATGCATCCTGAGATGGCAGAAACATGGAAGGGCTGATCATTTCATCATTTGTATGAAAAACTGTAGGATAGCGTTGTACCCTAAAACCTTCTTTTTGAAAACATCCCTCTGCCCTCGGCATATGAGAAGCACTGGTAATTAAAAGTATTTGATCCTGAGTTCCAATAAAATCAGTTGCTAAGCGAGCACTTTCCACCGTATTTCTGGATTGATCTTCTATGATGACTTTTTCCATCGGGAATTGAATGGATTCCAAGTAGGAAGATAGCACTCGGGCTTCTTGCAAATCTTTCCGTAAGGCCGTAGCTCCTCCTCCGGAAATATAAAGTGAATCAATTATTCCCTGCTGATGGAGCATAATAGCTTGTAATAACCTATCTGCATTTTGATTGAAATAAACTCTGTCTTTGGGTTCTTTAAGTGTATTGGTCATTCCCGTCAATAGAACACCATAAGTGAATTTTTGACTTTTGATAGCTTCAAGATTAGCGGGTTCGGTTTGCCAGGCTTTCAGAAAGGAATTAGCTAAAAAATCATTAGTAAAGATGATGAATAAAGTAAAACCCAAAATAGCCAGGTATTTTCGGTATTTCCATTTTCGAAAAATAAAAAATGCCAGCCATACTAAACCAATTAGAGTAGCTGGCATTAATAAATAACTGATGGTTTTGGAGAGGAAAAAGAACATTTAATTTATTCTAAAGACATATTAATTAATCTATTCAATTTATCTTCTGAACAGTAAAGTAAATTCTCAATATTATCAAAATAGGATAATGCTTCATTTCTATCCAATAATGATTTATAATTAATGCTTTTATAAGCATGCCAACTACTCCATTTCCATAATTTTAAATTTTGGGTAAAACCATGCTTTATAGGATTAAGATGAATATAAAGAAAAGTTTCTTGCCATTGATCAACACTTTTGATTTGTTTAGCCTTGAATCTTCTCTCAAATAGGCTACCCCTTCTTTCAACCCTCTTATTGTATGCTTTAGCATAGCTGTTAAAATGATTACTAAAGGACTTAGAGATTTGCTTTTCATAGGCACTGAGACCTGTCAGGTTTTGAAAACCTGACAGGTCTTTAAGCTCTTCCTGGTCTTTTACCTTGAGCAAAAAATGAAAATGATATGGCATTAAGCAATAGGCATATATATCCGCTATAGGATGTATATATGATTTAAACTTATCAAGAAAAAATATATAATTTGAGTATTCACGAAAAAGCTGTTCATCTCCGTTGGCGTGATTATAAATATGATAGGTCTGACCTAACTCCATCTTATCTCAAAATCAACCTTTATAAATCCCTTTATACTGATCTCTCTTTACAGTACAGTTTATCCATCCTTCGTCTAAATCTGCTCCTATACTTTTATAAAAATCGATAGAAGGTTCATTCCAATCCAATACCTGCCAAGTACATAGCCTACAATTTTGCTCATCCGCTTCTTGAAGGATAGCATTCAGCAACTTTCTTCCGTAGCCATTTCCTCTTTCTGATTCTGTTACAATTAAATCTTCCAGATATAAAACTTTCCCATTCCAGGTAGAATAACGGAAATAATATAAGGCAATGCCTACTATTTCCTTTTCAGTTTCAGCTATAAATAATCCATAGGCAGGATTTTCTCCAAAGCCGTCTTTTATCAACTCATCCACATCTACCACTACGGCATCAGGCTCTCGCTCGTAAACTGCCAATTCCTGGATTAACTCTAAAGTTCTGGGGATATCCTTTTCTATTGCTTTTCTTATTGTTACACTCATAAAAATAAAATTAACCGCAAAGTTGCTAAGGCGCAAAGAAAAAGCAGAAATAAATTGACAGTTGACAATATACAATTGACAAAAGTTTTTAATCTAACTTTTATACTCGAAAGGATGTGCTCGGCTTTTCAGATTTTGTAATTCCGAAAGATCTATCATAGGATTTGTAATCCGAATAAATTTAGAAATCGAAGCCTTTTTATTTAATAATCGCTTATATCTATAGGACCTTTCCTTACTCCATACAGATCACCTGCGCTACTCCATAAATATTCCTCTTCCTTTTCAACAAATCCTGCTCGCACAGGATTTTGGTGAATATAGTTCAATTTCACATCGAAGAAATTTTGGCTCCAGATTTCCTCTCCATGATAACCTTCCTTCCAAAACCAAATCCTGTTATCGTACATCAAGACTTTGGGCAGCCAATTTTTTCTACTTTCTTGTTTATTATCCTCTATGGATTTGTAAATCTTTTTTGAGATGAACTTTTTAAAATCTCGAATTACATCACTTAAATTTTCATTTTTTGCTCTGACAATCAAATGACAATGATTACTCATTACTACCCAAGCAAAGATTTCAAGTCCCTTGTTTTTTTGACAAAATCTCAAACTTTCTAGTAACTCATCAATATAAACTTTTCTAGTAAAAACATCCACCCACTGATGAACAGTAAAAGTTACAAAGTGTACTGCTCCTTGATCTCTAATTGTATAAGAAAACGGCATTTTAATTTATCCAGATAAAAATTGACTCTTTAATCTATAATTTCAAGACATCAATTTTATAAAAACGGATTAAAAATCCTACGATATATGGTCGAGATTACAAATCTCGACCAGCCAACTGAATTAACTCTTTCAATTATTCGGCCATTTCCATAGCCTTCTTAGATTTTCTATAAAGAAAATTGTTAAAGATGTTTCTTTTAGCAAAACGATAGGGCTTATCAGAATTCAACAGTTTAGAATATACATTTTTATTAACCCCAAAATATTCATAGGTGGTGCCATCTAAAAAAGTAACTTCTAGCAATAAACCTTTGTGTCTGAAATCCAAAATATTTGACTCAGTGGTTGTTTTTGTATATTCAGCTAGATTAGCTTCTTTGGTTTCAGGAGCTATACTGATAAGAAAATGATAGCCATCAATTATCTGCTGACTTTTGATTTCTGCCTCGGCAGCTTTAGGATCATTAGCCTGAAATTTATCAGGATGCCATTCTTTTACTAAATTTCTATAGGTTGATTTTAGTAGTTTAAGGTCAATAGGGCCTTCAACATTAAATAATTTTTTGTATTCGTTAATACGCTTCATAAAGGTAATTTCTCAATTGGAGCGCAAAGGTAGTTAATAAAAACTCATAAATAGCTATTAGAGAAATATATAGATTT
>NZ_JAGXGF010000136.1 GCF_024636815.1 Marivirga sp. | reverse complement strand
TAACCATAGAACAAGTAAGCAAAATGACGATGTTGTAAAACGTCTTCAAATTATAATTGAAGCAGGTAGCTATAAGCTGGCTAAAGAGCGTCTAGAAAAAGAAGGAGTCGGATCTCAAAAGCGAAACTATAATCTATTGAAACCCGATGAACAGAGCTCAACTATAATGACAATACCTGACGATTATGTACATTATAGGGCTCCACGAGCTTTAACAGTTCGAGAAATGGCTCGACTTCAGTCTTTTGATGATACTTTTGTATTTCAAGGTAAACGTTCAACTGGAGGGAATAATAGAAAAAATGAGGTGCCTCAATTTACACTTGTGGGAAATGCTGTTCCTCCTTTAATGGCAAGAGCGATAGGAGTGGAAATCCTTAAAAATATTAAGTAAGCAAATTACAAAATATCAAAATATCGAAGATCATTGGATAAACTTTGAATTGCATTATTCAATTGTGACCGTTGATTAGTACCGTGGTAAGCATTGCGAAAATTATTATTAAATATTTCCTTAAGAGAACTTGCTATACCACTTTTGGATGGGTAACCCCAATAATTTCCACCTGTAAGATTTCTTACTCTATTTACAGCAGTAGAATTCTGTTTATAATTATCCAAAGAGTTAGTCGGAACAGTACAAAAAGAATAACTGAATCTTGCTAAATCATGAATTGTAAATCCATTTTTGCCCACAGAAATTGAAGTGCTTGCAAAAGCGGTCGCTTCATATATCATACTCCATAGCATTGGAATTTGTGAATTATCGTTCCAGTTTGTTTTACATTGAATAATACCAATTTCAAAATCATCAAAATGAAGCTCAGCAAGCCTATTAAGTATTTTTTTGCAATTATAATTACCTCGGCTTAGATTCGGAATTACGTTTCCTCTTTGGTCATGAATTGTTAAATTATCTTTATCATTAGTAAATTCTAATTTATTTGGAAATACAACTATTGTTATATCTGATTCCGTATTACTTTTAAAATTACCATAATTGACAGATATAGAATCTCTTAATGGGTCAGGTAAATCACTTATTTTTCGTAGAGCAACAGCATTACTTCCCACTAGACAAATATTAAGATACCAACAAATTAATCCTTCCCAACCATATCCACCACCTGAAACTTCGCTCTGTGATCTTCCAGAGGATCCTGTTGTTGCAAATATTGAAGATAGATTGTCTCCAATATTTAGAATATCAGATCCCTGTGGAGTATTTCCGATATAGTTTTGAATTTCGCTTTTCCATATTGGCCATCCATTCCTAAAAGCGGACAATTCAAAACAGCTTTCAACAGATTGTTTTCTTAAATATTCAGGTATTGAATTATACATTATATTTCATATTTGATTGCGAATATAAAAATTTAAATGCTTCCTGCTGTAGGCTATAAGTAGAAATCTCTAAAGTTAAAATTTGAATTAATGATAAAATAGAAGCTGAAAACTAGGAATTATTGAGGTTATAGTTTAATAAAGTTGTTTAAAGGATGTTTTGGGGTTAAATTGTTGGAGTAGGGGAGTGAACTATAAAATCCTCCCGCTAGGGGCATTGGATGTAATTTTTATCTAATAAAATAGATGCTTCATCTAAGCCTACTTTTTTATTTAAACTAAAAGTGCTAGATTAGAAAAACTAATATTTTAACTAAACCTAAATATCATGCCTGTAAAACATACCCCAACTCAAGAAGTACATAAAGGATCAAAAGGTGGAACAACCGGATGTGGAACAAATACTAATGGTCATCCTAGTCATTGGTTGAATACAAGTGAAAGAATTACTTGTGGGAAGAATGGTTGTAAGAATTAGAATATTTCTTATACAAGGAATTATTAAAACAAAGTGAACTAATTGTAGTATGATTTATATTGGAACCAATTTGAAATATTCCAGTTACTCAAATATTCTTGGATGCATTCAAATCAATACTTAAACACATCTCATGACAACTAGACCAAGAAGTCACATATTGGAAGATGAATCAAAAACTTCACTAAAAAAAATATTACCCCAAGAATGGTTAGTTACTGAAAATTCTCATGATTATGGCATAGATCTTCAAGTTGAGATTTTCACAAGTGAAGGAAAAACAACTGGTCATGTTTTCTGGATTCAGTTAAAGGCTACAGATTCATCGATTAAAGCACATCATCACAAGTTTAGCTTTTCCAAAAATAAACTGAGGCAACTATTCTCGTACTCTTTACCAGTAATTATCATAAGGTATTCAAGTATAACAAAACTTTTTTATTATGAATGGGCTAATACTTTATATTTTTTTCATATTAATAAATCTAATAAAACCGTAACAATTAATCTACCATATCAATGGGACACTAAATTGACCCCAATTGAAATAAATAAATATTTAAGGGTACATGATGATGCCGTTAAAGGGTATTATAAATTACCTATTTCATGTAGCCTAATTCCAAAATCAAATGATGTTCTTCGATTTAAAAGAAAATTAAGAAACTCAATAGAGGAATCAAGTTCAATTCTTAAAGTTAAAAGTAAAGAAAATTCATCATCTTCTTTCCTCAAAATATACTTGGAAAATAATTTAATTATACTTTCACTTGGAGACTATTTGGGTACAAATTTTTCATGTGATAAGTTGAAAGATTCAGAACCTACTAAAATTAAAAATCTAATTTATTTGGGAGTTCTTATTATCCTAGGAAATGCTAAAAAATTTGATCTATTTCAAACGGTAATAGAGAAAGAGAGCCTTTGGGATAGTATCACTTATTCAAAGGAAATATTTGCTAATTTGCTTCCTAAAATACTAAATCAACAGTATGCTAAAACTAATTTGAGAAAGATTTTTAATATACTTTCTGTTGTAAAAGACCCAGAAATTGAAGCTATTACTGCAATGATTTTGATCAGCCTTATAGGAAGTAATGATCCAGATATCTTGGATGCAATAGAAGAATTTTATCTAAAAAAATTAGAAATTGCTAAAACTGAAAAGAAATCTCTCCGCATAGCTTTAAATCACTATAATTTAGGTAATTTATATCGAAATCATGGAAGAAATTTGGAAGCAATTTATCATTTCAATAAATCAAGAAAATATAATTCGGCTTATTATAATAAAGATTACTTTTTAAGAGAACTTGGCAATACTTTATTTAATTCACAAAAATATAAGGCCTCCTTAAAGGCCTTTGAACGTGCATTAAAAATTAACCCAAATGATGTTTTATTGCAACTTTTTTATGGTGATGCTTTATTATTTACAGGTAAATATGGTGATGCAATGGAAGCATATGATAAATTCCTTCTATATGCTCCAGCTCAAAAAGTAAATACTCAGGAAGCACATCTTAAATTTACTTGCTTAGCTACATTAATTGAATGTGGTTTTCCTCAAATACAAATAAGGAAATCAAAGATAGCAAATGATTTAGCAGATCCGCAGAATCTAAATAATAATGAAGATTTTTTAGATAAATTAGAAAAAGCGCTTATTGATTTTGATATGTTATCACCAATAGTTTGGTTTAACTATGCATATGAACTTAGAAAAATTGATAAAGAGAACAATGTTACAGTAAATGATCAGAATTTGATGATTCCTATAGGGTTTGTTATGACTGCAATTATTATTAAATATGATAAAATCGCTTGGAAAGAAGCTATATTGTCATATTTGTTTACCCCACAATTATTTCCTTTTATTGGCTATGTTATAAATACGGCAGTTTTCTACTGTGGACTAACATTAATTGATGAAATTCAAAATCATCTTATAGAGATTAATTCAAATAATAAATTTACAGATGAAGAAAGTATTGAATATTTAATTGATTTATTAGATAATCTTGTTGAAGACTATAAAGAACCAAATGAAATAGTAATATCAAAAAGTGCCAATGGTTTAATTAATTTGAGAATGGAGTATATGTAATTATTTTATATTATTGTACCCTCATTGCCGCCATGCTTTGCATGGTGGTAAGGTTTTAGCCAAAATAAATGGGAGAGAGGTGAGTTTAGAAATCAGATGCACCACCTTGTTCATACTCAATCTTAAGTATTCGCCAGTTGAATTCACCGGCAGGAGTTTTTACAATGACTTCATCACCTACAATTTTGTTTAAAAGCGCTTGTGCCAGAGGTGAGTCCATCGAAATATAATCTTTATTGCCAATAAGCTCTTCGTATCCGACAATACGTAGTCGTTTTTTTAGTCCTCTATCAATGTTCTCAACTTCCACCCAGGCGCCAAACATTACTTTGCCTTCCTGATGAGGATGATAATGTATTACTTTAAAATTATCTATGCATTTGCGTAGGTAACGAATGCGACTATCAATTTCACGTAAGCGTTTTTTATTGTAATGATAATCAGCATTTTCTGATCGGTCGCCTAAACTGGCGGCCCACGAAACCTTGGCCGTAACATCTGGACGTACAACTTTCCACAAATAATCATGCTCTTCTCGCAATTTTTGTAATCCATCAGCAGTAATCATTTGCGAACGATTAAGTTTAGGCAGTGTTGATTCTGGAATTTTACGTCTCATGTTTAGATGATCTTATTATAGCGCAGTCGAAAAATAATAGATTGAGGAATAATATCCTGAGTAATCAATGGATAAACAATAAAAATTTTCTTAGTCCTAGGTATAAGTCTATTTTTATTGCACCAAATCTTCAGTTTACTGTTATTTTTAATGCACTGCTTCACTTACTAAATATATAGCTAGAGAATTGTATCAGATATTTAAAAAAGTAGAATTATTTAATCTCCATAGTGGGAATAGATGCATTCACAAAAACGATTTTTTAAATTAGGGTGAAATCACTGCTTATTCTTCAGAAAATTTCAAATCTGAAAACTAACTAGAATTTCAATCATCATACAGAAGCAGGGCCATGGCAAATGAGTACGGTTTATAACAAATTTTTATTGAAATTCATTTACATTTGAGCGATATGAACGGAGTTTCCAGTATAAGCTTAATCAGTGTTTTTTTATTCCTTCTTCTTACTGCTTTTTTAGTCCTTCATAGGTCAAAGAACAGGGTGGGCAACATTTTATTCGCTTCTTTCCTTCTGATAACTTCTATTGATCTATCAGGACAGTTTTTGGGAGACTTTTATAGAAATCATCTATTCTTTAATCAAGTTCGATTGGCACTTGGATTACTTCAAATGCCTCTTTTTTATTTCTATGTCAAGAAGGTTTGTTTTAGCGATTATGAATTAGATGCAAGAATAATCTGGCATAGCCTACCCGCTATAATTTTTATCCTACTATTTTCCATTTTTGGAGTCTATCAAAAGCTTGAAATAGTGTATATAATTGCTGTACAGCTACAATACTATGTATATATTGGGGTTATTTTATTGACACTCCAAAAGTACAAACGCATTCACCTCAAATATCATTCACTTCAAAGTGAAACCTATAAATGGCTCATGACGATCGCTATTCTTTTTCTTATAGGCAATACTATTGTACTTATTCGGGGTGTTTTTGAAGCCTTAAATGAATTCCAAAGGTTTCCAACATTGAATTTAGGAATAGCTTTATTTGGGTTGGCTGCAGCCTCATGGTTTGTACTCAACAGCATGCGAAATCCGGAATTATTCACTCGAGTTAATGAAAACGCTGCAGATACTAAAAAGAATATGATAGCCGAAGATGCTCAGCTTCAAGAAGAAGTAGAGCAATTATATAACTATATGAATTCCCATAAACCTTATCTGGAAGAAGCATTAACGCTACAGGATTTGGCTGCAAAAACTGAGATCCCAGCTAAGCGTTTGTCCTTATTAATAAATCAAAAGATCGGAAAGCATTTTTTCGATTTCATTAATGACTATCGAATTGAAGAATCTAAAAAGCTACTCCAAGAAAGCGAGCTTACTATTCAACAGATTATGTATGAAGTAGGCTTTAATTCAAAATCTTCTTTCAATACCGCCTTTAAGAAAAACACCTCACTTACGCCTTCCATCTTCAGAAAACAATCGGTTTAAGAGTGTCGCCTTTATCGTTTGCAGCATTATTTCATAAAAAGGGTTCGACTTTCGTCTAATCGTACTTAGAATCCATTTAACAGTGATTTCTTTGCCTCAGTTAGTAATCAAACCTTAAAACAAACGAAATGAAAAAATTAAAAAGAATTGCCATCATAAGTGGATGTGTTCTTGCTTGGACCTTCTTTGTCGGCCTTGGTTTTATCAATGG
>NZ_JAGXGF010000135.1 GCF_024636815.1 Marivirga sp. | reverse complement strand
GTAGTTTTGAAAAAATAAAAGTCTGCACACAATACGAATTGGAAGACGGTACTATAACAGATGAATTTCCCTATGATATAGTGGATTCAGAAGTAAAACCTATCTATGAAGAATTAGAAGGATGGAATTGCAGTTTGGATAGCATCAGTTCATTTACGGAAATGCCTAAACCATTGAAAGATTATATTGCATACATAGAGGAAAAATTAGGAGTGCCTATTAATCTGGTTTCAGTTGGACCAGATAGGACTCAAACTATTTTAAGATAACATTATAGATTTAAGTTAAGTAAAAGGAAGTTGAGCGCAATCAGCTTCCTTTTTTTATAGCTCGCTATCCAAACTTTCCCCTTCAAATTGAGTATCTAAACTGATGGCATTTAACCCTTGTTCTTGGAGATATTTTGTAAATACATTAGAATATCCATGAGTGGAATAGATTGTTTCAGCTTCGGATAATTTCACTGCTTTTAATAAGCCATTCCAGTCTGCGTGATCTGAAAGCACAAATCCTCTGTCAGCAGCTTTTCTTCTTCTAGTTCCTCTTAGCATCATCCAGCCTGAGGCTATTCCAGTACTGTAAGGAGCTAATTTTTTCATCCATGGAGTGCCAATTGATGCGGGAGTAGCAATCACTAGATTTCCCTGATAGTCTTCCTTAGGAATATCATTTGTGATCTTAATAGTTTCAGGTAATTGTAATCCTGTTTTTCGCAGTGCTTCAGTTGCATTCTCTACAGCTCCATGCGTATAGATATCACCAATTTCCGTATCCACATTTTTCATTATCCTTTGCGCTTTTCCTAAAGCATAAGCAAAAATTACAGTCGTTTTCCCACTCTCTTTATTATATCTCCACCATTGATTGATTTCATCAAAGGTTTCATTTTGAGGTTTCCATTGATAAATAGGTAGGCCAAAAGTAGTTTCGGTTACAAATTCATGGCATTTGACAGGCTCAAAAGGAGTGGATAATCCATCATTTTCCAATTTATAATCACCTGAAATTGCTACAACCTTCCCCTTATACTCCATTCCAATTTGAGAGGAGCCTGGTATATGTCCTGCAGGATGAAAACTCACTTTTACGCCATTTATGGTAAGGCTTTTATTATAATCAAATGTTTCTATATAAATATGATCTCCCAATCTTTGTTGCATTATGGTTTCAGAATGATGATGAGCTAAATAATGCTGATGTCCTGGTCGGGAGTGGTCGACATGACCGTGAGTGATTAATGCTTTTTTAACGGGTCGCCAAGGATCAATGTAAAATTTACCTTTTGGGCAGTAAATTCCTTTATTTGTAAACTTTAACAATGACTCCATGATAGACTAACTCTATAAATTAGTCTTTGTTTTGATTGACTTTGGAGATTATTTTTGAAAGTTTTTCTAATTCATCTGAGGTTAAAACTTCAAAAAAATCATCCATCTTTTGCTTGATTATAGGTTCTATTTGTTCTATTAAATCTACTCCTTGTTTGTTGATAGAGATTGCAGAATTTCTTTTGTCATTTGCTTGTCGAGTTCTATTGATTAATCTCTTCTCCACTAATCTTTGAACTATTCGAGAAATATCTGGCACATTTTCTCTCAAATAACTTTTTACGTTATTCAAATTCATGGGCTTATCCGAATTGTCATTCAGTATTGCCAATACTTCATATTGCTGTCGAGTAATTCCGAAAGCTTTCATCTCTCTTGAGATGTTATAAGACATTTTCTGTTGACAGTTCAGTAAGGTCGAAAATGTCTGACCAATTAATGAATTTGAATTTTTTATAGTTGATTCTTTACTCATTCTTAGGGTCGGTAAATCGATGATACTCTTCGATTAATACGTCAAAAATAAGGATTAATATTTAGATTCTGAAAATAATATCGGACAATACCTTACATTTCATCTCCGTTTCTTCCCATTCTTTTTCTGCTTTTGAATCTTCTGTTATTCCAGCGCCCGCATAAAAAGTAACGGATTGCTTATTGATTTGACAACATCTCAGATTAACAAATAAATGACTTAATCCGTCCAAATGAACTGGTCCCATAAAGCCACTAAAATAGCTCCTGTTATGTTTTTCTTCCTTAGTGATGAAATCTAATGCAGGCTCTTTTGGCATTCCACAAACAGCCGAGGTAGGATGCAATAACTTCAACATCACAGAACCCAATTCAGGAAAATTTACTGATTCAGTATGTACTTTGAATGTTGTTTTTAAATGCAACAGATTCCCAGCTTGAATAGTTTTTGGTCCTATTTCATCAAAATCTCTTAGTCTTATTTTCTTAAAACAATTGATGATGTAACGAGAAACGTAAGCTTGCTCCTCTATTTCCTTTTGAGTCCATGTAGTTTCAGCAATACTATTTTCAGACTTTTCTTGAGTTCCAGCCAAAGCCATTGTTTTAAAATACGCTCCTTTTTTATCTTCTATTAAAGTTTCTGGACTGGCACCAAACCACAATCCTGTTTTTGCTGAAAAAGTAAGATTCACAAATGCATTAGGATACTTTTCGCAAGCGTTAACAAATGCCTGGCCTAAATTTATATCATTATTAAACTCAAAATTTTTGACTTTGGAGGGAACTACCTTGTAAAATTCTTCTCTTTTTATGAGTTGAATTCCTTTTTCAACCATATTAAGATAATCTGATGCTAAGGTTGATTGAATGTTTTGACTATTGTTTAGTGATTTAAAATCAAATTGGGTATTAATATTTTCAATTTTCTCTTCGATTTCTTCACTTGGTGCTTTCTTCCAATCTACAACGTCTTTATCCTTTTTTTCATCACTATCCGAGTCCAGTAAAATTTCTGCTAATATTTCTGCATCGAAATGCACTATTTTATTTGAGCCAGATTGGAAAGGATGCAATAAAAAGCCTGAGGGTAAATCTTCCAAATTCAGTTCATCTAAATATTTACCACCAGATAAATCACAAAGAATCTGTAATTTAGAATCATTAGGTAGTCTGTAAATAGCCAATGCAGCTTTATATTTCTGTGCAAATGCTATGAATTTATTGAGATGTGCCTCGGCTGTAAGCTGAGTATGTTTTATATCTTGTGTTGCTTTTTCCAAAATTATTTCTTCACTACTGCCATTGTAATACGACTTACACATATCAATTGTTCACGCTCATTCTTAATTTCTATGTGCCAAACCTGAGTAGTTCTCCCGATGTGGACAGGAGTTGTTTTACCATATACCCATCCTTCTTTAATTCCACGGATGTGATTAGCATTGATATCTAAACCGACACAGTAGAATTTTTCAGGGTCCACCATTAACATAGCGGCTACACTTCCCAATGTTTCAGCCAAAACTACAGAAGCTCCACCATGCAATAATCCGTAAGGTTGATGTGTGCGTTTGTCAACTGGCATTTTGGCCATCAAAAAATTATCCCCAATTTCCGTAAAACTCATCCCTAAAACTTCAGAAATGGTGTTTTTGCCCAATTTATTGAGTTCTTCTACACTTGGTTTTTGAAGAAATTTCCTATCCATAGTAATTACGCTGATTCTGTTTTGTAATTTCGAGCCGAAAAATACGGATTCAGATTCAATTTTGAACAATATTTATCGAAATTGATTGATTTTGGAAAATAGATATGGTAAAAGATATATACATAGTGCGTCACGGGCAAACTGATTATAACCTCAGAGGGATAGTGCAAGGCAGTGGAGTTGACGCTTCACTGAATGACACAGGGAGAAGTCAAGCGGAGGAATTTTTCAAAGCTTATGGCGATTTTCCTTTTGATAAACTATATATCACCACTTTAAAAAGAACGCAAGAATCAATGAAAGGATTTATTGAAAAGGGTTTGGTTTATGAAAAACTTTCAGGCTTGAATGAAATCAGTTGGGGAACCCGAGAAGGACAACCATTCACACCAAAGGAAAATAAATATTATTATGCCATGCTGGACAGATGGAAACAAGGAGAAACTTCCTTGCCTGTTGAAGGCGGTGAATCACCGGACCAAGTTGCAATGCGCCAGTTGGAGGCAATGAAATACATTATGGGCAAAAAGGATGAGCATAAAGTCTTGATTTGTATGCATGGAAGGGCGATGCGGATTTTGTTGGCGCAATTATTCAATTACCCACTTCATGATATGGATATATTTGAACACGCAAATTTGGCTTTGTATCATGTGAGAGCAACGGAAAATATGTTTCAGTTGGTGAAGTATAATGATAAAGGGCATTTGAGTGGGGACAATTAAAGAATGTTTTTTTCTGACGGACAGGAATTATAACTAATTTTTATTTGTATTTATTTTGAATAAAATATTATTTGTAAATTTAGTATCTAAATATAATTAAGATGGATGAAGCTATTCAAATAAAAAATAATCTTATTTCCCGAATAAAGGATTCTAATGATTTGGATCTTTTAAAGGCACTTCAAACTATTTTTGAGAGCTCTGACAAATCTGTTTTTGAATTAAATGATTTGCAAAAAGCTTCAATTGAAAAGGGTAGACAAAATATCCAAAATGGCGAATACATTGAAAATCATAAAGTAATTGCAGGAATAGCTAAAACAAGATTGGACAGTTTTGAAAAGCTCTAAGAATTAAACTTCTATTTTTTTATTTTTTCTCCCTTTCTTTTTTCTTCAAAAAAAAGAAACAAAAATTCAAGACAAAACAAAGCTTCCGCCCACAAGCCACCACTGGCCCGCTGTTTTGTCCTCCAGCCCGCTCGCACGGAACAATTGATATTGTAATTTTGAAATTTGAGTCATTTTTAATCTTTACAAAATCAAAAAAACAACAAGCCCCCAATAAATATCAAACTCCCCACAATCAAAGCAAACAAACTATAAGGCAGAATATCTTTTGCTTTCAATTGCGTAATCCCTAAAAGAGGTAATGCCCAGAAAGGCTGCAGCATATTGGTGATTTGGTCCCCATAAGATAATGCCATCACAATTTTAGGGATAGGGATGTTCAAGGCCTGAGCTGCTTCAACCACTATTGGTCCCTGAACTGCCCATTGTCCGCCACCTGATGGGACGAAAAAATTAACCAAGCCTGCACTGAAAAAAGTTAAAATTGGAAATGAGGTATTAGTTGAAATGGAAACAAAGAAATCAGATATTAAAATCACCAATCCTGAATATTTCATGATTCCCATAATACCAGAATAAAGGGGGAATTGAATCACTATTCCACTTACACCCTGAATTCCTGAGTTTACGGCTGTCATAAATTTTCCTAAGCTTCCGTGGAGTAGAATTCCGAAAGCTAGAAGCATGAAGTTGACAAAATTAAGATCGATAATAGCTTGATTCGATTGCCACTTATCAGCTGCAAATAGTATGGCACTTAAAAGCATCACGCCTCCTAAAGCATAGGCTATCCAAGGCTTATTTTCACTATCATTGGATTCTTGTTCTTTAAGTTTTTCTTCTTTTTGAGTTAGTATTGATTGATAATCAGAATTCGACTTAAAATACTTACCTAAAATGTAAAATAGAGCTGGCACAGCAATTAAAAGCACAAAACTTATGACAATATTCATTTTGGAAAAGAGCGTTTCCGAAATACTGACTACGCCTATTTCATTGATTAAAAAGTGATTAGCTTCTGCCACTTTCAAGGGCGCTGATGCTGAAAGTCCGCCATGCCAAACCATCATACCTGAATAACCAGCAGCACCTAAAATCCCGTAATTGAAAGTCTTGTTTTGAGCGGAGAAATTTTCTCCTATTCTTCTGCTAAGGATTGCACCAAAAACCAGACATAATCCCCAGTTCAAAAAGCTCATGATAATCGTGAAAAAGCTAATAAAAAAGCCTGCTTGAGCAGTATTGGTTGGGATAGAAGCTATTTTATTTATAATCTTGGAGAAAAGAGGTGTTAAAGCGAGTGTATGTCCTAAAAGCAGGATTAATACCATTTGCATGGTAAAAGCCAGTAATTCCCAAAAACCGGTTTGCCAATAGCCTAAGATGCTTTGAGATTGACTCAAAATATTGCCTGACTGATTTGTAAAAATTAAAGCCAAGAAAAAAGTAACGCCACTTAACAGTATAGCAATCACAAAAGGAGACGGAAGAAATCTTTCTACTAATTTAATGTATTGCCTTGAAAATGACATGTTATTTAATTATGAATTACGAAATTATGAATTATATCCATATTTTAGCAGACCGTTTCATGTTTAAACTCTCATTTTTTCTATTTGTAAGTACTGATGTACATGGTACAAAGCTCGTCATCTAACGCCCATTACCCCACACCCTACTTTTGAGCAAATCAAAAAAGATGATACAGGATCAAGATCTATTTAAACTAGAAAGAAACTCCAGCGTATCCACCCCATCCGCATATTCCCAAAGTTCAGGTTGTTGTGCTTTTCCTGGTTCAATTTCAGAACCTTTTTGAACCACACACTGGATTCTCTCTTCTTGCTTAGCAAGTTTATCTTTCAATCCCTCTTCGTTTTTATAAAACTCATAAAACAGTACAGATATCGGAGACACCAATGCCTCATCTTCTTTCATTAAGAAAAAACCAGAATCTAAATGAGCTTCATCATTTACCAGGTAAATAGATTTATTGTAATCGTAATTATTGACCCATTTATGATGATCGGCTACCCATTTGAAATCATCCAAAGTCTTGATAAAAGGAGAGAAATCAAAACCCTCAGGCACTAATAGTTTACTTACATTTCTACATCCTAATCCATAGTATTGAAATATATCCTTGCCCAAAGCTTGAATTTCTTCTTCGGATTCATTTCCAGTTAACACCGCTACAGAACTTCTGTTCTTTCGAATGATATTAGGATATTTACCGAAATATTGCTCAAAATATCTGGCAGAATTATTGCTTCCTGTTGCAATTACAGCATCAAAGCCGCTTATAGTTTCCTGTGTAAGCTCAATTTTACTCTCAAATTCAGGATTGATTTTGATCAACTTAGCTACTATTTCCTTTAATAAATATGGGTCCTGAGAGCTTAGTTTAGCCACTACACTATTTCCTGAAATTAGAACTGATAAAAAGTCATGAAAGCCTACCAGCGGAATATTCCCTGCCATGATTACGGCTATCTTTTTGGGGTTTTCTTGGGGTATATCATAATTTTCAACCCATTGATCTAGTTTTTCAGCTTTTAGCATTCCTCCCAAAGCCTTCACAGCATGCACCACGTTTTCACGAGTGAACCAATTGTTATAAGAAGTGGCACGGAAATACCATTCGTCCAATTCGGCTTCATTCATATTCCGTAGCTGTTCGCCTAATGTTTTAAAAGCTTCTAATCGGGCTGATAAATTCATGGGGATTTGATTTGAAAAATTGAAATGCGAAATTAATGGAATTTATGCAGGATTGAAACTTTAAGTTAGAAGTATGAAACCCGAAGTGGAAAAAAAGGGGGGAATTGGGACAGTACCGCAGATCCGACCGAGAGAGAATAGGTGCTCATGTCAGATATTGAAAATGTCGGACATTTATCCCTATTCCAGCATTGTCTCCAGAACTCCCCCAATGTCTGACATGAAAAATGTCCTACATTTCTGCACTGTGGTTTGATGGATGATTGTACTGTGGTTAGTACCGTAGGTCCAGAAGTTATAAAAATCAGAATATCTCAAATTTTTACAATGAAACAAATAAGAATGAGGGAGGTTAAAACATATAAACTAAAACTAAAAAATATAATTATGGCAATTAAAAGAAAAGTAGAAGCTAATTGGAAGGGACCTGCAAAAGAAGGACAAGGTCAATTAAGTAGTTCCAATCAATTTTTTGATAATACTCCTTACTCATTTAAAAGTAGATTTGAAAATGAGGATGGTAGATTAGGAACTAATCCTGAAGAACTAATTGCGGCAGCCCACTCTGGATGCTATGCAATGGCCTTAAGCGTGGCTATTTCTCAGGCAGGGCATACTCCAGACGAAATTAATGCTGAAGCTGAAGTTGTACTGGACAAAGAAGGTGAAGGATTTGCCATAAAGGAAATCAAACTGACTGTAAAGGGAAAAGTAAGTGGCATGTCAGAAGATGATTTTTTAGAAATGGCTAAAGGTGCCAAAGAAGGCTGTCCTATTTCAAAAGCTTTGAGCGCAGTTCCCATTTCACTTGACGCAAGTTTTGAATCATAAAATTTTAAAGGCATGGCTAAAAAGTCATGCCTTTATCAATGCTTTTCCAGAGGTTCATCTAAAAGATAAAAATCAATAAATTCCCTAACACATCCTTGTCCACCCTTTGTGTGTAAAACTAAATCCACTGTTTCTTTTACTTTTAAAACAGCATCGGAAGGACAAGCAGAAAAACCTACGGCCTGCATAACAGCTAAGTCGTTTATATCATCGCCAATGATGGCTACTTCATCTAATTTAATTTCTAATTTTTCGCACCAATCCAAGAGAATATCTATTTTAGGATCACTTCCAACATAGAGATGTTTGATGTTCAGCATTTCTGCTCTTACTTTTACCATCTTGATTTTATGAGCTGAAGAGATAATGCCAACTTGAACTCCAAATCGATCGAGTGCTTTGATTGCCATTCCGTCCTTGGCATTATATTTCTTGAACTGGTCTCCGCATTCAGTAAAAAACATGCCGGCATCTGTTAATACACCATCCACATCCAAAATCAAGAGTTTTATTTTTTTGAGTTGAGTTTTATCTGCAAACATTGGTCTGCTCAACATATTAGCATAATCAAGTTCGTTTTCAGCACAGAAAAGTTTCAAATCGCCTAGAGAAAGTTCATCTAAACGGCCAATATTGAATTCTGCTAAAAAATCAGCAATAGATCTCTTTTCTCTTGCTAAATATGCTTCAATATTTCTTTTTAATAAATCCATGATTTTATTTAAGTTATCAAACTTAACAATTCTTATTTGCTTTCTTTTTTTATATCTGAAAATAGATCAGATTTTCAATCTCTAAGATTCCAGTTTTTAATGATTTTTTCTTCAGATATATCACCTATGAACAATTGATATTGGCGAATTAATTGGGCTTTGTACATGGCACTACCCGTTATGAATTCAATATTATTATCTTGACAATAGCTTTTTAAATAATTGGGTTTTTCATCTTTTTCTGGCATGTTATGACTGAAAAGCATTTTACAATTATCTAATACTTCGGCAAATCCTTTAGCATTCAAAAAATCAGGGTTGGAAGAAATTGGAGTGGCATCCACTACTAAATCATAAGACCCTAAAAAGTCTTTATCTGTGATTCCTAAATCCTTCTTTTTAGCTTTTACTTTCTCAGGATTTCTACCAGTTAGCATGACTTTCAATCCCAAATCCTTCAAAATGTGATAGGCAACTCCAGAAACTCCTCCGTTTCCGTAAATCACAGCTGATTTAATAGAGTAGGAAGTTGATTTTAATTCATTCTCCAAAGCAGTTTTTAAGCCAATTGCATCTGTATTATAACCGCATAGTTTTCCGTTTTCATTCACCACCGTATTCACTGCTAGAGTTTTTTGAGCAATGGGTTCCACCTCATCCAAAAAAGGAATGATATTAGATTTCAGACCGTCTCTGCCAGTCACCGCTCCACCTCTTGAAATAGGTGAGCGCAATAATTGAGCATATTCTTCCGCATCTATAGCATGGGGAAAAGTAAAATACACCAGATTCAATCCTAATTTTCGAAGTGCAGAATTGTGTTTCTCAATGGAACTGGCGCTACCAGATGTGGAGAAGATAAATTGGGTTTGGGGGTTAAGTGGTACTTGGTGATTTTTGGGGTTCATAATGTGAGTTTTTGAATTTTGTATTCTATTCCTTTCTGCCTAGAAGACCTGTCAGGTTTCTATAATTTTAGTAATACTGTACTTGCAATTTCGCGAAAATCGCCAAGTAAAACCTGACAGGTCTATAAAAATCCAAGTGAATCTAAAAATTAATTTCCTTTAAAGCCTGATTAAAATTTTGTATAAATTTATCTCTGATTTCCTCGGTTAGAACATCCAAAGAAAGAAAAGGATTGAGGTCTTCCAATTCTACCAAAAGCAAACTACCATCTTTTAATTTGCAGGCATCCACTCTTTGAATTCCTCTTTTCATATTATTCCACCGAATGAATTTTTCTGCGAATCTTAAATCTTCTGCTGAAGCTTCATAAGTTTTCAAATCCCATCTTTTCGACTTGTCGGGTGCATATAAGGCATATTGAAATTCATCATTTATGAAATAGAAAGAAACTTCATATTCAAAATCGATATACGGCTGAATCAGCTTATCCTCTAGTTTTGCATTTTTGAAATTTTCTTTACTAATTTTTTCCATTCCAATAGAATCTGCTCCATTTTTAATCTTGATAATGTATTGATCAGATTGAGGCAGCAAATGAAGATTATTAGTATTGTCAATTGTGGGAATTACAGGGAAATCCTGGGCGAATAAATCTAACAGATATTGCTTTCCTTTTATATCTGCTTTACCATCAAAAGAATTGAAAGTTGGGATTTCTTTTTGCTTTACCACCTTCACAAATTCATTAAAATACTCTTGATAGTAGGCTACAGGACCTGTATTTCTGAAAACGATAAAATCGGCCTTATCTAAAAAAGCTAAAGCTTGCTGAGGGTTTCCAATTAATATATTGAAATCCTCTTTGAGCTGAGAAGTGATATATAAATCCTCCTCATAGTAATTTCTCCCTTTAGCAGGATAATAAAGATCAGTTAGATAAAGTAAATTCGCTTTTTGAGACATATATCTTTTTTGAGTAAATAAGTAAAAAAACCTGACAACATAAATAGTTATCAGGTTTCCTAATACAAATTAAAGATATTAATTATTGCAAATCACCTTTCACGATGTTTATTTGATTTACTTAAACTTAGTATGGTAGAACATGCGAAAAAACTTTACGATCGGTTGAAAATATAAAAAAAGGCGAGCAATTTGCCCGCCTATTTTCACTAAATCAATCTAGAAAACAAAAAACACTATCTATTTAAAATTCTCAACATCATCACTCAAGTCATAAACTTTTGCATTTGGCAATAAGCTTTTCACTATACTAAACCCTGTTGCTGAACGATAACCGCCTGCACAATGTATCATTACAGGTTTTTGAGTATCGATTTCTGATACTCTTTCTCTTAATTCAGGTAAGGGAATATTTTTTGCTGAATCAAAGAATTTTCCATCCTCTACCTCAGATTTATTTCTGATATCAATAATGGTGTAAGCATCAGGATTATTTTTGAAATCATCCAGATTAACTAAAGAATCCATTACCACTTCTCCTTTAGGATTGGTCACTCCAGCAACCAAATTAGCTTCATATCCAATTTTAGCTGCTCTATAAATAGCAAATTCTAAATCTTTCTGATTTTCTGCAACCATATAATAATGTTCACCAGGTCCTACAATTGACCCTAACCATGTCTCAAATTTATCTGCTTCTTTATTTTGAATATTGATAGCGCCTTTCAAATGACCTTTCTTAAATTCTTCCTTTGCTCGAGCATCAATAATAATTGAGCCTTCAGGAATTTCAAATCCATCTTTTTTATCGGCATTTTTCACAGCTTCTTCAAAAGCCACAGCTCCGTTCCTATTTACTTCCACACTATTTGGAAAGTATTTAGGAATGAAAGATTGTCCTTCTAAAAAGGCATCCACAAATTTCTCTTTATCCTTAATTTGAAACGCCCAATTATTAGTTTTTTCGACAGCGATGGTACTACTTAATTCACTGCTCATATTTTTACCGCAAAGCGAGCCAGGCCCATGTGCGGGATAAACAATAGTTTCATCAGGTAGCTCCGCAAATACATTATTTACTGTATCGAACATCATACCGGCTAATTCTTTTCTGCTTACTTGTATGTTACCAGCTCCTTCCCTTAAATCGGGGCGGCCTACATCACCTACAAACAGAGAATCACCAGTGAAAACTGCTTTTTGATTTCCTTCTTCGTCCAATAATAAATAAGAATTATGATCAGGAGAGTGACCTGGAGTAAATAAAGCTCTAAAAGTTACTTTTCCAATTTTCACTTCATCTCCATGCCCCATGTGCTCGTAATCATAGCTTACGCCAACTTTATTGTTTACATAAATAATGGCACCAAATTTCTTGTGAATTTCCAGATGACTACTGATAAAATCCGCATGCGGATGTGTTTCAAAAACCGCTACAATTTCAGCACCATGCTGTTTAGCAAAATCTATATAGGGTTGTATATCTCTTGATGGATCAACCAAAGCCACTGTTCCTTCACTTTCGATAGCAAAAGAACCTTGAGCTAAAGCATCATCATAAAAATGTTTAATATGCATAGTTATATTGTTTTTAATCTCTTATTTATTTTTACGAGACTTAGGGAAATAAGATAGTAACTTTGGTCACAAACAAAGTTGATATGTTTTCATGTTAGCAGGATGACAAGTTATTTGGAATACAAATATTAGGTTAAAGTCTTGCTATGGAATAATTTCAAAGTAAAAAAAGGGACTAAAAAGCCCCTTTCAATCAAACTAACTCCCCTATTAAATTACATAAATAATTCTTTGTAAATCATGGCTGAACCCATAATTAAAACAAACCAACCAAAGCCCTTTTTAAGTTTTTGACCATCAATCATATTTGATAAATATGTTCCAATGAAAATTCCAGCTCCAGCAATTACTGTAAAGATTGTTAAGAACATCCAATCAATATCTCCACCTGATTGAATATCTCCAATAAATCCTATCAACGATTTAGCAGCAATAATTAAAAGTGAAGTACCTACTGCTTCTTTCATAGGCAGTTTAGCCAAAATCACTAAAGCAGGAATAATCAAAAATCCTCCACCTGCTCCTACTAAACCGGTCAAAGCACCGACTACTATTCCTTCAATAATTATTAATGGGTAATTAAATTTTTGAACTGAATCAGCTTCATCGGCTGCCTCTTTCAATTTCTTCTTATTACTCTTAATCATGGAATAAGAAGCCCCAATCATTAAAAGGGCGAAAATCACCATGATACCTATGGATTTGGTAATTTCTAGACCACCCACTGTAAACCAAGTATCTGGTAAGGCCGGCACTAAGAGCAATCGGGTTAGATATACTGAAATAAAAGCTGGAATAGTAAAAACAATACCCGTTTTATAATTGACCAAACCTTTTTTGGCATAGCTGAGACCTCCAACCAAAGAGCTAAATCCCACTATAAATAAAGAATAAGCAGTCGCTGTTACTGGACTTATGCCTAATAGATATACCAAAACAGGAACAGTCAGTATGGAACCTCCTCCCCCTATTAGTCCTAAAGAAATGCCAATGATGGCTGCACTTAAAAATCCTATTATCTCTATCAATGTCATAATATAAATTAATTTTTTGACAAAAGTAGAGGGTTAATCATCCTTAAGGCGTAACAAATGTTACTGCACAAATTGAAAAGTATGATAAATATCAAGGATTTTTCAAAAAAGGAATCAATGCCATTATCATAGCATGTTCATAATAGGATTTCCTGTCAATTTCACCCTTGGTTAAAATACCTACAGCTCCGTCTTTTTGCTTAGAATTTGACCGACCAAAATAAATATCATCTGCTTCACCTAGCTCTACCCCTTCTCTCACCATTTTGGCAATTGGTTCAGGGACATAAAATACGGCTGTTTGTGCTTGACTTGCTTTTTCCTTTGATAGCACCACAATCCAAGCAAAAGCCTGCATCCCAAAATCATCCTCATAAATCCCCCCTTCTATACCTACCCAATAATCGGCCTCAAGGTTTTCATCTTTTGCATTTTTGGCTCGATTAGCTGCGCCTTGTAGGGTTTCTTTATTAGACATGGGCTGATCTGAAACTTCCGATGGAACTGACAAGCCTTTATATGTAAAAGATTGGTTTGGAAACATTCTTTTAAATCCTGCTTGAGTAGCTTCAATTTTAACTGGATTTTTGGAGGCGATGATTACTTTTAGTGACATAAAGACTTTAGCTTATTAAATATTGGCCGAATATAAGAAAAGCCAGACTTTTAAGCCTGGCTTTTCAAATTGAAATTTATTTAAATTCTTATTGATAGACTAGATCAAATCTATCCAACTTCATTACTTTATCCCATGCTGCCACGAAATCTTTTACAAACATTTCTTTAGAGTCAGCCTGAGCATAAACTTCAGCTAGGGCTCTCAATTCAGAATGAGAACCGAAAACTAAATCTGCTCTTGTTCCTGTGTATTTATCTTCACCTGAACTTCTATCTTTGCCAATAAATTGCTCATTAGTATCATCAGTTGGCTTCCAAACAGTGCTCATATCCATAAGATTTACGAAGAAATCATTAGTCAACTGCTCTTTTTTATCAGTCAATATTCCATGTTTGGAACCATCATAATTAGCTCCCAAAGCTCTCATTCCACCAACCAACACCGTCATTTCAGGAGGAGTTAAAGTCAATAATTGAGCTTTATCAACTAATAATTCTTCAGTAGAAACAGAATATCTGGTTTTCAAATAATTTCTAAAACCATCTGCCATTGGCTCTAGCAAGTTCATAGATTCAATATCTACTTGTTCTTGCTTAGCATCCATACGGCCAGGAGTAAATGGAACTTTTACATTATAACCAGCATTAGCAGCAGCTTTTTCTACACCGGCAGCACCCGCCAATACGATCAAATCAGCCATTGATACTTTTTTAGCACCAGACGTTTTATGGAATTCATTTTGTATCCCTTCCAAAGTGTTCAATACTTTTTGCAATTGCTCAGGATTATTCACTTCCCAATCTTTCATTGGTGCTAATTGGATGTGAGCTCCATTTGCTCCTCCTCTCCTATCAGAATCTCTATAAGTAGATGCCGATGCCCAAGCCGTTGAAACTACTTCACTAATGCTTAAATCTGAATTCAAAACTTGAGACTTTAACTTAGCAATGTCATTTGCATTAATTAATGGATGATCAACAGTAGGAATTGGATCTTGCCAGATAAAATCTTCTTTTGGATATTCCGGACCTAAATAAGTTGTTTTTGGTCCCATATCCCTATGCGTCAACTTAAACCATGCTCTCGCAAATGCTACATTGAACAACTCTGGATTCTCTAGGAATTTACGAGAAATCTTAGCAAATCCTGAATCGAATCGCATTGTCAAATCAGTGGTAAACATAGTCGGCTTCAACATTTTAGTAGAGTCAAATGCATCTGGAACCATTACTTTTGGATCTTTTGCTACCCACTGATGCGCACCAGCCGGGCTTTTGGTTAATTCCCATTCATGCTCAAATAAACTTGTAAAATACCCATGACTCCATTTTGCTGGAGTGGTAGTCCAGGTAACTTCTAATCCAGAAGTAATAGCATCTGTGCCTTTACCTGATTTGTAAGAGCTTTTCCAACCAAAGCCTTGCTCTTCCATCCCGGCACCTGCAGGTGCTTCCCCAACATTTGAAGCATCTCCAGCACCGTGAGCTTTACCTAAAGTATGTCCACCTGCAATTAAAGCAACCGTTTCTTCATCATTCATTCCCATTCGACCGAATGTTTGTCTGATATCATGAGCCGCTAAAACTGGATCAGGATTTCCATTAGGTCCTTCAGGATTTACATAAATCAATCCCATTTGTACTGCCGCCAGAGGATCTTCCAAATCTCGCTCATCTGCTGAATAACGCTCGTCATAACTTAACCATTCTTTTTCTGAACCCCAGTAAACATCTAATTCAGGTTCGTAGACATCTTCTCTTCCACCTGCGAACCCGATAGTTTGGAGTCCCATATCTTCCAAGGCAACATTTCCAGTTAGGATCATCAAATCTGCCCATGAAATTTTATTGCCATACTTCTGTTTGATTGGCCATAACAATCTTCTGGCTTTATCTAAATTGGCATTATCAGGCCAGCTGTTGATAGGTGCAAATCTTTGTTGACCTGAACGTGATCCACCTCTACCATCACCCGTTCTGTATGTACCTGCGCTGTGCCAGGCCATACGAATCATAAAAGGGCCGTAATGCCCATAATCTGCAGGCCACCACTCTTTTGAATCTTTCAACATTTCAGCGATATCAGCTTTCAAAGCAGGATAATCCACACTGCGGAATGCTTCTTTATAATCAAAATCCTCATCCATTGGGTTAGATAATTCAGAATTCTGTCTAAGAATAGTCAAATCCAGTCTTTTAGGCCACCATTCATTAAGCTGACTTGCCTTCAAAGCAGATCTGCTTTTTTTAGTCGCTCCGGAATAACCATCTGCTTCTGTTGTTTTTTCCCCATCATTTTGACAAGCCGTAAACATGAAGCCAAAAATGAAAACCAATAATATTGTAGTTAGTCTTTCCATATATGTATCGTTTAGAATAATTAATTCGTCACAAAAATAGAGGAATTATTAAATGTATCGACAATTAATTTTAATGATTTTATATATATTTATATAGATTTTATCTATAACTTAAATATGAGATATTGCAGAAAACCGTAGGGAAATTTGTGAATTGATTGGATTATAACACTAAAATATGGGTACTGGATCTCACCTTGGAAGTACTTTAAATTTCTGTGCTCATGGTGTAATCAATATTTTGATTTTAATTTTTGTAATAATATTTCTCTATTCCGAGACTTAAAATACTACTTACACACCTGAAACTTTATTTTAAATCAAATGGTCTGGAAAAGCTATAAATTCGTTAAGGGGACAAGATGCAAAAAATCAGTCTCTATTTTTACCAGTAATAATATCCCTTTTTTTACAATAAGTTTCGTTAAGTTTTCTGCTAAAAATATCTAACTCTTGGGATACTGCTTTTATGTGAGCACTATATTCTTTTATTTGCTCACTATTCATTTCTTC
>NZ_JAGXGF010000134.1 GCF_024636815.1 Marivirga sp. | reverse complement strand
CGAGCTATATCGAGGAAAGACAACGCAGTATATTGGATTTTATGGAAAAGTTTTCCCCTTTCCGCCTATAAACAGCGATTTTCTTCCTAAAAACCCCTTGCAATAGCCTGCTATTGTTTCAGAATTTTTAGTTGAAACTCAATATTTATAGACGTTCTGAATCCTAAATAAGAATCGAACTCAGGTTATTAATAATCATTTTTGGAGCTCCTGTATGTAAATGGCAGGAATTAGCAAAACCATTAAAGTGGGATTTATGATCAGCCTGTGGATAAAGCTGATGTACATATGATCTATTGGGGTATTAAATCTTAGAATAAAATAAGGGATCAATAAAAAGAAGAAACCAAAAGCTTCTACTGCCAAACCAAATTTCACATATTTCCGATCATAAAACAGACCATAGATAAGCAATAATACTAAATTATCATTTAGCAGGAAACGAATGATTCGATTGATAATAAACTGATTTTGTGCATTTAGATTATCTGAGATAAAAAAACTATAATCAAAACGTTGTCCTAAAAAGATAACTCCTAATCCTGTCAAACTGATAGCTATCAGAAAGACTCTAAGCTTTCTATCGGGATATAGCCAGTCTTTACTTTTCATTTACCTTAAATATCCAAAGTGCCCACATGCCAAATACGGCTATATAAATAAAGGCTGTAAATAAATATTTATGACTAAAATAAAGGAAATCAGGCATGGATATAGTAACATGAAATAATAATAGAATTCTTAAAATATTGAAGAGATGAATCACTACTATTCCTAATGGGATAAACCATAGCATTCGTTTTCCAATCTTACCATAGGCAATTAGAAAGGAAACAAAAATAACCATCACATTTAAGCCATTGCAGCCTTCATAAACAGACAAAATCGCCTGGCTGTCTTTATAAATGAAAATGCTTTTTAAATCTTCTTTTGGCCCGGTGGCAATCTTATCCTGATAGGCATCAATAATTGAAGCTGTTTGCTCTGTTACCCATTTGGTCATCACATCTGCTTCCCCTTTTGAGGCATCCAAATAAAAGCCATAAGCCACATTGAGCACTATGTACAAGCCAATAAACTTAGCAAGGAAAAGAATGGATGGCTTAAAATCTTGATATAAACTCACTTTTCAATAATTTTTGCAGGTACACCTTTAGCCGTTTTATGCGCTTGTAAATTTTTGGTCAGCACTCCTCCAGCACCTAAAACAGAATTTTCAGCCATTTCAACACCATTTAAAATATTAGCTCCGCTGCCGACAAATGCACACTCCTTTAATTTAACATCACCTGCTAAATTTACTCCGGGCATTACAGAACTAAAATTACTTAATTGGCAATCATGACCAATTGTGGCATTTAAATTTATCACTACAAACTCTCCAACTTCAATATTCGTGGTCAAATTTACGCCCGCACAAATAATACTCCCCTTGCCAATCTTAATGAGATCATTAAAAATAGCATAAGGAGAAACTACCTTTGAGAATTCCACATAAGGATTTGTAATTTTCTCCACTACTTTCTTTCTGGTTTTTCCATCTCCTATTGCTAAGGCAATAGAAATAGGTCTATCCCAGTTATTGAGTTTTTCGGTATCTCCCAAATAAGATTTACCGAATTCTAATGATTTATCTTCATCATCAAAAAAGCCTAAAAAATGATATGTATAACCTTTTTTAATTAGCTGTTGAATAATCAAATTCACCTCTCTACCAAAGCCGCCAGCTCCGTATACTGCAATTTCCGTCATATCAAACTGTCCTTTTAATTACCTTAGCAGGATTCCCTACTACCACTGAATGATCAGGTACATCTTCTACTACAACTGCACCTGCCCCTATGGTGCACCATTTTCCAATTTTTACTAAAGGAATAACCGATGCTCCGGCACCAATCAGTGTTCCCTCTCCTATTTCCACACCCCCACATATCGAAACATTTGGTGCAATATGGGCAAAATCACCTACTTTGCAATCATGATCAACACTTGCGGAGGTATTGATAATCACATGCTTACCAATTTTAGTATCTGCATTGATAATCGTTCCAGCCATCACTACAGTTCCTTCTTCTATTTCTACGTGCGAACCTAAAATCGATTTATCATGGATAGCAATACCAAATTCTGATTCTCCTAATTGTTCTACCACTTTCCTGCGAGTATCATTTTTACCAATCGATACGATGCACTCTTCAATAGGATCATTAAAGTCTTTGGTTTTACCTAAAACAGGAATCCCCCAAAGCTCTTTTTTAGCTTCATCCTCATCATAAAAGCCTTTCACCTGAATACCTTTTGATAAAAGAATATCCACTATCACTTTTGCATGTCCACTCGCTCCGAATAAGTACATATGTTTTTTAAGTTGTAATAATAAGTATTAGGTTTTAAGTAGTAAATCAGTAGCTAGTATCAAGTATCTAGACTATCGAAAATCTGATTAAATGCAAATTAATTAAAATATCAGCATTTAAAGCAGTAGTAAACTGTACTTTTTAGAATTTACCATCCAATACTCCTTCTTTCACCAATTCAGTAATAATCAATTCCGTCATGTCACTTTTAAAGCGGAATTCATCACGAATATCCATCACATACGCTTTTACTCTCATTTTATAATAAGAATGATTGTTATTGATTTCATTCAAGAATAAGACCGTTATAGGTTTTCCTAAATAGATATATTTGGAAACTGTTGCTGCTTGAGTGGCAATCTCCCTGGTTTTAATAGTATCAATGCTGAGTGGTAGATAAATTTCAGCTACCACCTGGCAATTGGGCTCCCCAGCATTAGAATTTGACAAGGAACTATTCATCATCACAGCATTTGGAACAGAAACCAAAGAATCATCAGGCGTAACAATTCGGGTGGAACGCAAGCCTATTTCCACTACCTCACCATAATACTTATCAACTTCAATTTTATCACCGGAAACAAATGGTCTATCCAGCAAGATGACAATACCTCCAAAAATATTCTTTAAAATATCTTGAGAAGCAAAACCAATAGCGACACCGATAGAGGCAGAAACTGCCAGCATTGAGGCTACTGAAGGCTTATAAATCACTACAATTATTAAAAATATAATGATGACCCATCCTACAATTTTAACAATAGGTATAAAGCCTTTGAAGGCAATTCTGTATTTCGTGCTTCGCTCAGCTAGTGCATCTAAAATGAAAGTGATGACTCTTATAAATACAAAACCAAAGAGTAAAAATATTACAGTATAAAAAATATTAGCACTGGAAATAAGGTTTGATAATTCCTTGATTTTACTTTCACCAAAACCTTCTCCCTCTTCTCTTTTTTCTGTTTTAACTATTAAAGTATCAGCATTAAAATCCTTTTGTGAAGTTGTATCTTCCTTCTCTACCGATGTTAAACTATCATTTTCAAATTTTAAAGAATCTACCTTTAATAAGGGCTTTTGAATCTTGGCTTTCTTCGGTTTTGTAGCCTGAGAATCTACCAAAGTCTTTACTCCTACTAAACTTTCTTTTTGATTTTCAGTACTGTCCTGAGCTTGTATTTGAAAAGCTATGAATAGCCCAACAAAAAAGAATAGCATCCATTTTATTTGCCTTAATTTCATAATAAGTTTCTTGATTTAAGGAGTTGAACAGTATTTCTGTAAATAATCGGGTTAACCAGAGATTGCGCTTCTTTTTCGATCAATACACCATCCTCCAGCAATTCCAGTAGCAAAAATTTTGACTTGGTTAAACTGTAAGACAAAACATTCGCCACTTGTTCTAATTTTAGTCCATCATGCATAATTAAGGCCTGCAAAACGAATACTCTATCATTCTTTAGAGCTGATAAAAAGCTTAAATCAGGTTTTTTGAAGTTCTTGATAATAATGGTTTGATCATCGACTTTTTTGGTGGATAATAGCCAAAACATCAAAGCCATACTGATATTACTTTTGGCAAAATTATTCAAATCTTTGAAGAAGCGTTCTTTTAAAAATTGTTGCCTTTCAGCCTCGTCCAGTTTTTTGAATTTTTTATCATTGATATCTTTTTCTAATGCCTCAAACCTAATTTTAAAACCACTAATACGGTTCCTTTTAATAATTAACTGGCTGATTTCATCATCGCTCAAGGGCTCAAGCGGAATATGATAACTAAAGAAAGCACTCATCTTTAAGGATCTTTCCAAATAATTAAAAGTGTAGACAGACATAGACCCGATCCAAAAAACATTACGCTGGGTGGCTGTCATAATATCAATAAATTCCACTAAAGCTTTCTGACCATGCATTTCCCTCAGAAAGAGTTTTTGTAAATTTTCAACTATAATAATCCTCCTTTTACCAGAATTCAGATGCTCAATGATGGCCTGCTTATCAGGAAGTTCCGTTTCCAATAAATCCGAAAAACTTTGAAATAAAGCCTGTGGGTCTGGATTATTAATTTTCAACTCTGTTCGATGGGGTACATTATTGAATTTGATGTTTTTTACCGCATAATTAATGAGAGATGTCATACCACTCCACTTTTCAGCGGTAATCAATACGGAAGCATACTTCCCATCGGTCCAGGCATGATAAGCTTTAGAAATTCTTTCAATTTCTTTTTCTCTGCCCTCAAAAAGTACTAAGTCGGTAAGTGGCTCAATTGCATATAATCTTTTATATATAACCGGCAATCCTTCAATCACCTGATTGGATTCATTTAAAAAATCGGAAACTGCTCGATTAGGCTCATTTTCAATGCTGGCTGACAAAAAGCGTTTGGAAAGTTCTTCTTTCAGCTCCCAGGCTTTTTGATAATATACTAAACCGAACTTCTTACCCACTTCAAAATACTGCTTTACAAAATCCAAAGCTTTTTGAGTTAATGCCTCTGATTTATGAATAGCCTTTGCCTTGCTTATTCGGATTTTTAAAGCAGATACATTTTCATTTTCCTTGAGTTTTTGCAGTTCCTGAATCAGCTCTTCACTCATCTTTTTCAGCTCAGTTTGCGCATTTTCAATCACTTCCTGAATCTGACTATCCACTTCTTCTGCCGTATTTTCAGCTCTCTCAAACCCATCTATTATGATATTGCGAGCTTGGTTTTCATTAGATTCAGAACCTAAAGAATTGGAAGCAGAGCTCAATACATAATGCACGATTTCGTCTATATCCCCTACCTTAATCAGCAACTCTCCCATTTTTTGGAAAATATTACTTTTTAAAGTTTCCAGTTTATCATTTAGTTTTGGCTTAATTTCAAATGATAATAATTCATAATTGGAAATAGTAGAAAGTTCATTATCCTCTAAAGGAGTATTAAAATCATTCGATTTGGTTACCACATAATCATTGGCCAATTTTTCAATGCGCTCCCCTATCAAATGCTCTAGTCTATCCATCTGATTAAGGATGGTGTTTTTTGAGAGGCTTTCTTGCATCTTCTGAATCAGACCTTGATCTAATTGCTTATTCGTGATATATTTTACTTGAGTAATCTTTTTAGCAATGTCTTCTCCTTCATTTTCATCATCATCAAAAGCTGCCTGAGCCTCAGCCAAAAAAGATTTAATCGGACTTATAAAATTACCTTGCAATTTATCATTCCACTCGCCTACATTATTGTTTAGCCCTATAATACTTTTTTGTAAAAATGACTGCAAAGCAGAAAGCTCCAACTCTGAACGCCAATCCTCAAAAAGTGCATGTATGGTATTATTCCAATGATGATGTTTTTTAGAAAACTGCTTTTTAAAGTGTTGAAAATCTTTTTCTAGTCTTTTAGAGTTAAGCAGTTTACTATTATATTCAATGGTGCCAGCCAATTCAAACTCTTCTTCATAAGCCTGACATAATTGGAGATATTCATCATTGATTTTAGATCTTATCGTTTTTATAAAACCTTCTTCAAAACCTAATGCTGAATCTTCAAAATCAGATTGATTATTAGCTATCGGTGAATCTTCGAAATCTCGAAGTTTAACCAGTGAAGCTGTGAATTCTTTTAATATTTCGTAATTAAGCTCATTAAAAGTATCTTGGAATCCATTAAAAAAATGCCTTTCGAATAAAGCTTTTGCTTTGATTTCATGCTTCCAGTATTGAAGTGGTTTTTTATTTTTCCTGAAAAGGTTAACAAAATGAAATGGCAGCTTGCTCAGTCGAAAAACAAATATCTTAAAAAGCTTTCTTAATTTTAAGGCAAAGCTATCCTCTTCTTGAAGTTGAAATCGCTCGTATTTTTGTTGCTTAACAATTACATCAGGAACAGAGGAAAGTAAATTTTGAAATTCCGTTATTAATGAATCATGCAATTCCTCAAAATCTGACTTTTTCAGCAATGGCCGCTCCGCATAAGTATCTTTGATAAATTCGAAAATTACCTGCTTATATTCATCATCTGCTTTATAGTTAATGTCATCAGTTTGTACAGGCTTATGTTTCCTAATAAACTCAATATGAGGCTGTAGGAAGTCATTTTTTTGCTGAATAAGTTGTTGAAAATACTCTTGCAAAAATGAATGCCATTGTACCGCAAGCTGTTCTTGGTTTTCTTCCATTAATTAAAGATAAAGCAATTTTTAAATTTGATGCATTTTACCAAATAATCGATTATGGTACAAGGAAAGAAGTTAGAAGTTAAGAAGTTAGAAGTGGGAAGATGGAAGTTAGAAGATGGAGGTGGGAAGTCGCACACTCTATCGCCAGCGTCTCGCTGGTGATGGTTACTTCGTGCCTCTGGTATGGATACATCTGCTTGCTGGAATTGTGACAATTAGCATTTCATAATTAATCACAAGTAGCACGCGTTTTGCTACGCAACGCGCGCTATGGGGATCGATTAAATTAGCTAAGAGTGGACATAATTCATAATTTCAAAATTCGTAATTCGTAATTATTAACAGATTGCTATTATTTCCTTCTTAAGCCTTTTATATTTGCAGGCGTTATTCAATCGTAGACTTTCAATATTAAAAATATACAAATGAACTTTATAGAAGAGCTTCAGTGGAGAGGAATGATCCATGATATGATGCCAGGCGTGGAAAAACAACTGGCTAAAGAAATGAGCAGTGCTTATGTAGGATTTGATCCTACCGCAGACTCTTTGCATATCGGTCATTTGGTAGGGATTATGATGCTAAAGCATTTTCAGGATGCAGGACATAAACCTATCGTTTTATTGGGTGGAGCCACTGGTATGATAGGTGACCCTTCCGGTAAATCTCAGGAGCGTAATCTTTTGGATGAAAAAACATTGCGCCATAACGAAGCTTCTATAAAAGCACAAATGCGAAAATTCCTGGATTTTGATGCGAAAACTGAAAACAGTGCGGAATTGGTTAACAATTACGATTGGATGAAGGATTTTAGCTTTTTAGGCTTTATCCGAGATGTCGGAAAGCATATCACCGTTAATTATATGATGGCGAAAGATTCTGTTAAGAAAAGATTGTCAGCAGAATCTAGTGAAGGCATGAGTTTCACTGAATTTACCTACCAATTGGTGCAGGGCTATGATTTCCTTCATTTATACAAAGAAAAGAACTGCAAACTGCAAATGGGTGGTTCTGATCAATGGGGAAATATCACTACCGGGACAGAAATGATCCGAAAAATGGAGCAAGGCGAAGCTTTTGCTGTGACTTGTCCGCTTATTAAAAAAGCTGATGGCACTAAATTCGGTAAGACTGAAAGCGGCAATATCTGGCTGGATCCGAAGAAAACCTCCCCTTATAAATTCTACCAATTCTGGTTGAACGCATCCGATGAAGATATGAGTAACTTCATCAAAATCTTCAGTACTAAGGGAAAAGAAGAAATTGAAGCGCTTGAAAAAGAGCATAATGAAGCTCCGCACCTGAGAACTTTACAAAAGGCTTTAGCTGAAGAATTAACCGTTAGGGTTCATTCTCAGGAGGCCTTGGATATGGCCTTGAAAGCAACCTCTATCCTATTTGGAAAGTCTACCACAGAGGAATTAAAAAGCATAGATGAAGATACGCTACTGAGCGTTTTTGAAGGTGTACCGCAAGTAACTATCAGTAAGTCTGATTTAGACAAGACGGAGAATATCACAGATTTTCTTTCTGAACTAACACAGCAAGTTATTTTCCCTTCCAAAGGAGAAGCCCGAAAGATGATTAAAGGTGGTGGAGTCAGTATTAATAAGGAAAAAGTTTTGGATGCCAATGCCCCAGTAGAAATCAGTCTCTTGCAAGATAAATATATTTTGGTACAGAGGGGTAAGAAAAATTATTTTTTGGTGACGGTTGGGTAATGTGTTGATGTTTAGATGTGCTGATGTAGCTTAGGTCAGTAACTCAGGTCAGACCGGGATGGAAGCGGGAAGTTGGAAGATGGAGGTGGGAAGTGGGAAGTCGCACACTCTATCGCCAGCGTCTCGTTGGTGATGGTTACTTTGTGCCTCTGGCACGGATACGACCGCTTGCTTGAATTGTAATAATTAGCATTTCATAGCTAAAAGTGAAAGTAGCACGCGTTTTGCTTCGCAACGCGCGCTATGGGGTAATCAGTCTCTTGCAAGATAAATATATTTTGGTACAGAGGGGTAAGAAAAATTATTTTTTGGTGACGGTTAACGGTTAGGAGCCGGAAGTTAAAAGCTCGAAGTGGGAAGAAAAGTCAGTACCGAAGAACCTCCTAAATCTTCCAGGAGTCTATTTTATTCTCAAGTGCAAAACAGGCTTAAACCCCTATCGCCAGCGTCTCGCTGGTGATGGCTGCTTGGTGGCTCGGGCACAAAATATAACAGCTTGCCTTAAAAGCAGAATACATATGCCCTATAAGGGTGACATTATTGCGAAAAGTTAGAAGCTCGAAGTAGGAAGAAAAGTCAATACCGCAGGTCGAACTTTTGGCTAAGCAAACTGAAAATTTTATCCCTCAAATAAAAGTTGTACACGTTTGCTTCACAACCCGTGCTATTGGAGTAAAAAAACATTTCACATAAAAGGATTGGGGTTCAGTTTTAATCATATTTCTCTCAAAAAATAGCATGTTATTTTGAATATATAATATTGTTAGAATATTAATATTTTACCAACAAATTAATGCAATAAAATTTGCAATATAACCCATTGGATGTCTGTTAAATCTTATGTATAGCATATCAATATTACATGGGGGAAATTTCAAAATCGGTTCTATTATTTTCTGCACTCTTTTTAGTGTACGAATGCGCCTTTTCCCAAAGCTTTTACGATTCTAAATTTAATCGAAAATGGGTAGCTTCAATGGGAGTTGGCTATGCTCGCTCTTTATCTGACTTAACTAATCCTGGAGCTTATTTTGATAACAAACTCAATATAGAAGGAGGAATTCAATACTTAGCAACAGACAGAATTAATATTAGAACCCATTTACTTTTGTTTCAATTATCTGGAGATGATAGGGATATTGATCCTGAACTGAATACAAGAAGTAGAGGTCTTTCATTTGTATCCAATAATATTGAAATGGGAACTACTATCAGTCTTAGCTTATTTTCAAAAAATAGTAGATTTATTGATAGACCCAGAATAAATCCTTATGTTTTTGGGGGAGTAGGCTTATTGTATTTCGACCCCAGAGCAGAAGTACCTAAATATGCTATAGTAAATGGCCAAAGTATTCCTGCACCAAGAGCTGGTGAAATGGTCTCTTTGCATCAATACCAAACTGAAAGACCTAATTCCTATAGCCAATTTGCTGTAGTAATCCCCCTTGGATTGGGAGTCAAAATTAAAGCCACAAATTTTTTAGATATTACTCTAGAAGCTTCCAACCGAATAACATTTACAGATTATCTAGACGATGTAAGTGGGAAAGAATACTCTGATATAAATGAATTTGATTTCAGCAAGGATGAGGATATTACGGCCTGGGCACTATCAAATCCCTCTGGCACTGAAAGCAATACCCGAGGAAACCCCGAAAGTGATGATTATTATTTAATTGTAAACCTAAAACTTGATTTTTACATTCAAGGTAATTTCTTTAACAGATTGTTTGGTTTGGACGAAAATAAGTTTGATCTCACACCTCAGAGAGGTGGAAGATTATTTAGATGAATTAACTTACAAGCACCCTGCCCTTCGGGCACCCCTCCTTTTTGTAAGGAGGGGAGTGGGGAGCTACTTCGTTTAAGCTATGAATGTTTCGCACATCCTGCTGCTCATGGCGGCTGACGGAGAAGCTTATGGTAGCTGGCGGATGAGGGTTTATGTTAGTAGTTAATAATGTCAGCCCTACGGGCCTTAGCCAAATTTAGGCTTGCGTAGTTACCGTAATTTTAACCCTATGGGGCAAAACAGTCTGCGAAGTCAGTACTCCAATGATATCATTAAAACTGTATTATCCTGTAAGATCACTGAAATTGTAAATTTCCTATTAATAGCTGTCCACCTAAGTCCCATCGGGACGACACTACGGTAACTTAGCTCATGGCACTGCACCCAAGCCCTGGAAGGGTGGCATTATTAGCAAAAAAACAGAGATATGTTTTCCAAATTCAAATACAATTAGTAGTTTTTGTTTTTTAAAATATCAACCATGCCCAATACCTACTCCCAAATCAACATCCAATGTATTTTTGCTGTAAAAGGTCGCAAATATCTACTGACAAAAGACATACGAACTGAGCTTTTCAAGTATATGCATGGGATTCTAAAAAACGACAATACCTATCCACTAGCTGTAAATGGATGGAAAGATCATATACATGTGTTTTTTGAACTCTCGCCCAAAATGTCAATTGCTGATCATATGATGAAGCTAAAATCTTCATCTTCAAAATGGCTCAATGATCATTACTTCAAAAGCCGTGAGTTCAAATGGCAAGAAGGGTATGGAGCCTTTTCATACTCAAAATCTCAACGTTCCAATGTTATAAACTACATACAAAATCAAGAGGAACATCATCGAAATGTATCTTTCAGAGAAGAGTATCTAGGTTTCTTGGAAAAGTTTGATGTTGATTATGATGAGAGATATCTGTTTGATTTTTATTGATTATTGATATTCCCTTTAAAGAATGTCAGCCCTACGGGCCTTAAGGCTAGCTTTTCTGGTTATACTGTTACCATAATTTTACCCCGATGGGGCAAAAAAGGTCTGCCAAGGAAGTGTTTCATTAATATTATTTAAATTGTTTAACCCTGTAAGATCACTATAATTGTAAATTTCCTATTAATAGCTATCCACCTAAGTCCCATCGAACGGGATTATGGTAAACCTGCTAAAAGCAGAATACATAAGCCCTATAAGGGTGACATTATTGCATTAAGGCAGGAGTTTGAAGCTATTACTAACCTAAATCCTAATATTGTTATCATAATTTTAACCCTACGGAGCAAAACAGTCTGCGAAGTCAGT
>NZ_JAGXGF010000133.1 GCF_024636815.1 Marivirga sp. | reverse complement strand
TAACCTCATTCTAATTTCTTCCAATTGAGTACATGTCCTTTTTAAAGGTAAAGTACTCTTGCGAGGGAAGGATTTGTTGAAGTCCCACGATTTTTCAGGGATTTTTAATTGGGAGGAAAAATCTGCTCTTTTCCCATTTAGGTTAATCCTAATAAAAATTGGTCGTTCAGAAGCTGAACCTCTGTTCTTTCTAATGAAAAATGAGATGTTAAATGTGTTCTTCATGTCAGTAAATTTTAAAGTGGTCAAATGACCCTTTGCCTCCAAGTGGAGGACTGACACAAAAACAACTAAAATTGAACTGCTACTTTAGCAGCTGTAATGACAACGACAACACAAGTATAAAACTTAAAGTGTACACTAGCAAAAAATGAGTGTACACCGGATTGTACACTGGGCTTTTAATTTTCTTTAGTTTTAAATGTATTCATATGAATACTAAAACCCACTATACATAAAAAAAAGCAGCATTCGGTGAATGCTGCTTTAGTAATTGTCGGGGTGGCAGGATTCGAACCTACGACCTCCTCGTCCCAAACGAGGCGCGATACCGGGCTACGCTACACCCCGAGATTTAATATTCAATCTCATTTTTATTTTAAAGAACTTCTGCGGAGAGAGGGGGATTACTTATACACACAAACCTTGCGCCATTCCCCTCGTGAAGCTTTGCTTTCGAACCCTAAGGTTCTCATCCCCAAAATAACATGCTGCGCTTTTGGTGATTTAAGCTTCTCCGAATTAAGTTAATTATTTAAAGAACTTCTGCGGAGAGAGGGGGATTCGAACCCCCGGTACGCTTTAACACGTACGCATGTTTAGCAAACATGTGGTTTCAGCCGCTCACCCACCTCTCCGGGTTTTAACTCAAATCCCCTCCTCGTTTCCGAAAAGTGATGCAAATATAAAGGAAGTTTTTCGTGTATACCAAATCGCAATCAAAATAAATCTAACTTTTTTTAGAGATAGTTTTCATCTTGCTGTCAGCCAGTATATTAATTTATCAATAATTCTTAATTCATTTTCTAAATTAGAAGTTCATTAATCCGTAAAAAACATAACAAGCCAATCTTTCTTCCGTTTTATCAATCTTAGAAGTAAAACAGCGTTGCCCTTTACGTTTGCTTTTATATTTTTGTAAAAATTAAAATCTATGACTTGGATTCACTCCCTCGGGGCGGAAGAAATTATCTTTATTATTATATTTTTAGTGCTCTATTTGGCTTATACCTATAGGGTTTTTACCGTTGCCAAAAGGGTAGGGCAAGCATATTCCAATATCTTACCTAAATTTCTTTTGCGAACTGCTATTTTTGCTCTGCTTATTGTTTCACTTTTAGGTCCTTCCTTTGGGGATGATAAAAAAGAAATAAAGGCGGTAGGAAAGGATATTATGATTGCGGTGGATTTATCTGCTTCTATGGACGCTTATGATGTAGCACCCACAAGACTAGAAAAAATAAAGTTTGAGTTGAAAAATATAGTGGATGCTTTCAATTCAGATAGAATCGGCTTGCTGATTTTTTCTTCTGAAGCTTTTGTGCAATGTCCGCTTACATATGATCAAAATGCTTTGAATCTTTTTATTGAGACTCTAAATACTGGATTAGTACCCGGTAGTAGTACTGATTTTGGTGGTGCCTTAAGTATGGCACATGATAAATTGACATCAGAAGAAGCCCCCTCTAGTCAACAAAAATCAAAAATTATCATTTTAATTAGCGATGGTGAAGATTTCGGTGATAATACCGAAAGTGCTGTATCAAAAATCAATGATTCCGGGATTCGATTATTCTCATTAGGGGTAGGAACAGAAGAAGGAAGCAAAATCAGAACCAGAAGAGGGTTTAGAAAAGACAAAAACGGAAATGATATCATTACCAAATTGGATTCGCGCTCTATGGAAAATTTGGCTGACCAAACAGATGGAGAATATTTTGAAATTAATAAAAATGTAAATGAAGTAGGTAGATTGATTTCCACTATTAATAATATTGAAGGGGAATTAAAAGACGCCAAAACTGTTGATGTATCAGCGAATAAATATTTTTATTTCTTGATCGCAGCAATTATTCTATTGTTGTTAGATTTAGTAACTACACTTAAAATCATAAAAATATGAAGAATCTTGTATTCATATTTATTGGATTAATTACTTCTTTTCAATTATCGGCTATTGATCCGGTGGGTAAAATAGCTAAAGCAAATGCGGCTAAAGAGAGAGCTGAGGAAGCTTTTTCTAATGGTAATTTTGAAAAGGTGATAGAGCATTACACTTATCTTCTGGATTCATTGAATTATGAAAGTCCTGAAGCTGAATTGAATAGAGCTCATGCTTATTTTCAATTGAAAGATACGGTTAATGCTTTTGATGCCTATAGGAGGGTTTCAGATGCTTCAAATCCTCAATTAAAATCCAAAGCAATGTTGCAGATGGGCAATCTATCTGAAATGCAGAAGGAGTATGAAAGTGCGCTTTCTTTTTATAAAGAAGCTTTAAAAGCTGATCCTACTAATGATAAAGCTCGTTATAATTATGAGCTGCTGAAAAAGAAAATGCAGGAGCAAGAGAAACAAAACCAGGATCAGAATCAAGATCAAAACCAAGACCAGAAAGATCAGGAAGAACAGGATAAGGAGAATAAGGATCAGCAGAATAAGGAAAATAAAGATTCTGAAAATCAGAAGAAAGACGAGAATCAAGAAAAGAGTCAAGAGGATAAGAAATCTGAGGAACAGCAACAAAAGGATGAAGCTGAACAACAGGATGGAGAGCAGAACGAGGAGAAAAAAGGACAAGAACAGGAACAAAAGGACCAACAAGAACAAAAAGAGGGAGAGGAGAAAAAGGATGGTGAAGAGCAGGAAATGAGTCCTAGCACAAAACAAAAGTTGGAAGAGATGAATATTTCAGAAGAAAAGGCCAAAATGATTTTAGAAGCTTTAAGAAATAAAGAATCTCAATATTTTCAGCAATTGAGGAAAAAGGCCACTAAAAAGCAAGATTCAGGAAAACCGGATTGGTAATCTGGATTCAGGTTTTATCTAAGGCTTATTTTAATTAATTTTACATTGAAACGACTAAAATAAAATAATAATGCAAGAAGTATATATTGTGTCCGCGGTAAGGACACCAATCGGAAGTTTTGGAGGAAGTTTAGCTAGTTTGACAGCTATTGATTTGGGCTCAGCAGCCATAAAAGGTGCTTTGTCCAAAGCCAATGTAGATGCTAAAGAAGTGAATGAAGTATTCATGGGAAATGTAGTATCTGCAAATTTAGGTCAAGCCCCGGCAAGACAAGCAGCTATTGCTGCTGGGTTAGGTTTTAACGTTCCTTGTACTACCGTTAATAAAGTTTGTTCATCTGGTATGAAGTCAGTAATGTTTGGTGCTCAAAGCATCATGTTAGGTCATGCAGATACTATAATAGCAGGTGGAATGGAAAGCATGTCTAATATTCCTTATTATATTCCGAAAGCTCGTTATGGCTATAAATATGGAAATGGCGAGTTGGTAGACGGTCTTTTAAAAGATGGTTTATGGGAAGTGTATAACAAATTTCCAATGGGAAATTGCTCCGATAATACTGCAAAAGAAATGAAGATATCTCGTGAAATGCAGGATGAATATGCTATCAATTCTTACAAAAGAGTAGCAAAGGCGACTGAGGACGGAAGTTTTAGCGATGAGATTGTTCCTGTTGAGGTACCACAAAGAAAAGGAGATCCATTAGTGATAACAGAAGATGAAGAATTCAAAAATGTGAAATTTGAAAAAATCCCTTCTTTGAGACCAGTATTTTCTAAAGACGGAACAGCTACAGCCGCTAATGCTTCCACTATCAATGATGGAGCATCGGCATTAGTATTGATGAGTAAAGAAAAAGCGGATGCTTTAGGGATTAAACCAATTGCAAAAATCAGAGGATTCGGTGATGCCGCTCAAGATCCACTTTGGTTTACTACTGCTCCTTCTTTAGCTATTCCAATTGCAATGAAAAGAGCTGGAGTTAGCAAAGAAGAAGTTGATTTTTATGAAATTAATGAAGCTTTTTCTGCTGTAGCTATTGCCAATAATATGGAATTAGGTTTAGATCCTGAGAAAGTGAATGTATTTGGTGGTGCTGTGGCTTTAGGTCACCCATTAGGTGCTTCCGGTGCTAGAATCATGACCACTTTACATTCTGTAATGAGCCAGAAAAATGGCAAAATCGGAGTAGCCGGTATTTGCAATGGTGGTGGTGGTGCTTCTGCTATCGTAATTGAAAAAATGTAAATAAAAAGTTCTATTTAGGTAAAATATATATCATCTAAGATTTTAGGAACTTAATCGACTTTATAGTCATTCAATCATATTTTAACAGCTTGTAATTAATCTTTACAAGCTGTTTTTAATTAATTCCTTTTTAGATTTTCATGCGAAACTTTATCCTCATTATGCAAGGCTAGCTTTTTTAGCCAATTCAAAAAAAAGGTACTCAAAACAATACCGAATAAAGAACAAATTGAAATAAATAATTCTTTTCGGGAGTTTTCTGCAAACAAAGATATTCCCCTAACTGGGGTTAATGTCTAGGATTGCCCTAATTTCTTTAACATACCTATACCTGAAACAAAAAATATAAACCCTAAAATAGTCATAGCCCATGAGTTTAGGTTGATTATAGGAGTGCCAAATATGCCCAGAACTCCGAAAATCAGTCCAAGTGCTCCGGCAATGGTTAGTATTATTCCAATTATCTTAATAGCCATAAAAAATAGATTAGTTTGAAAATACTAATGTACAATAAAAATTGGGCTTAGTTATGCAGGGTAATTTAGAAAGCCTTAAACCGCCCTAATATATCTTTTCACCCATAAAAATAAGAACAACTTCTTTTTTGATTTTTTCGTGCAAACAATATAGGCTTTTACTTTTAAAAGGCCTGCATCTGCTGACAAACTATTATGTTCATAATCATCATTTAAATTGATAATATGAACATAATCAACTATCAGCTGTTTTTAAGCAAGTCCTATTTAGGTGAAATATATATATCATCTAAGATTTTAGGAACTTAATCGACTTTTTAGTTATTCTATAATATTTTAACAGCTTGTGAGTTATCTTTACAAATTGTTTTTTATAACCCTATTTAGATTTTCCATGCGAGCATATTTTCTTTTCGTTTCTTTATTTTTCTTCTCCATACAAAGCTTGAGTGCTCAGGAATTGCAAAAAATTTCCAATTATTACGATAGTGCTGATAGTAAAACCAAAGAGGTTTATTTCATAGCTAATGGCGATAGTAGTCAGATTGAAGGGAATTATAAGAAATTCTACAAAAGCGGTGAGCTTATGGCAAAAGGTTCATTCGAGGATGGTAAAGAAGAAGGTGTTTTCGAAATGTTTTATCCTGATGGGAAACTTATGCGAACTACTGAGTTTGAAGATGGAAGCCGTACGGGAAAGACTATTGTTTATGGTGAGGAAGGAAATGTATTACAAGAAGCTCATTTTAAAAATGATACATTAAATGGAAAACTGAAATTATATTATCCTGATGGACAGCTGAAAAGTGAGAGTGATTTTAAAGATGGGAAGCCGGATGGAGAGGTATTAGAATATTTTGAGGATGGAGTTTTAGCTCAACGTATTACCTATAAAAAAGGAGAGCCGAATGGCGTAACGGAACGCTACTATCCCAATGGGAACAGGAAAACTGAAGAGCATTACATAGATGGAAAACTAAGTGGTGCTTTTAAAACATTTTTTAGTAATGGTCAGCTTGAGACTATTTTTGAAAATCAAAAAGGGGTTAAGTCAGGTGAATTTAAGACCTATGACCGAGAAGGTAATTTGCTTTTAATAGGTCATTATAAAGAGGGTGAACTGGAAGGGGAGAATATCTCCTATTATCCTGATGGAACCGTGAAAGTTGAAAGGAATTATAAAGATGGTTTCCTTACTGGAGAAGTATTGGAGTTTAGAAAGGATGAAAGCCTAGCGGTTAAAACAATCTATTCAAATGAAGCGAAGGATAGGGAAGTGGAAGAATACTGGGAGAATGGAGAGCTAAAATCTAAAAAATATTTTAAAAGTGATGAGCCTTTTGGAGAATGGAGTTATTATAATGAGGAGGGTGAAATAATTAAAGTTGAGAATTATAGCAATGGACAATTGCATGGCGCATACGCTGAGTATTTTCCAATGGGCGATTTAAAATATGAAGTGAAATATCAAGCGGGTAAAAAATCAGGATTAGAAATTTCATATTTCGAAAGTGGGCAAGAAAAAGAAACCACCATTTATAAATTCGGGAAGACTCATGGCGAACATTTTAAATATCATAAAAATGGAACAGTAGCCTTAAGTGGAAAGTATGCAGGAAATAAGAAGATTGAAGAATGGAAATATTTTGATGAAGAAGGCGAATGGCTAAAAACTGAAATCTATTTTAATGATAAACTGCAGGAAACTAAATCTCCTGAGAAGGAGAATTAAAAAAAACTAGTCCTCAAATGGGGGAAGTCTCACAGAATAATCGTTGCTGAAAATAATAAGCTTTATCTCTGTATTTATTAAAATTCAACCAAAATATTTAATTGAGTATTCACGGTATTTTGAATTGAACTTCAATACAGATAAGTGAGATTTTGATACTGTAGAAAATGCTGGTAATCTTATTACTTCCTGATGAAGTAAATCTGGGAGAGCTATCCCCTAGAGGCTTTATAGGGGTGTTGGCTGAGTAGAATAAGGTGATGTCGTTAGGAAAACTGAAATCTTGTTACAAAGGAGCAAAAAAAAAGGAAAAAAAATGAAAGTAAAGAACACCTTAAGGCTCGATTGGTATTAGAAACTTAAATCGTAAAAGAGGATAAAATAAGCAATTACAATTCCTTCAAAACAGACAAATATTCTTCTTTCACTTTTATGCTGACCAAATTATAAAAAAGTATTGCTCCTGTAGAATACATTATAATATCAATCCAATCAGCAGTATATACTGAAGGATTTACAAATGGTAAAATTGCTTCAAACAAAAGGCTGTAAAACACTACAGTTATGATGATTGCATTTTTGTCTAAAAAATATAAGTCTTTAATAGGATGAATCCATTGAATTATTTGCATTCCAAGACCTAGTACAATAGGCATGCAAAGTAAATCATCAAGGTAAGCATGTAGTATTGGGACTGAATACCCGAATCCTTTTTCTATTATTTGATGAATCAAGAAAAGTAGAATACTACTTAAGACTAAAGGATGTTTTAAAATCTTGAAATTCATCTTTAAAGTGGTAAAACTGCTGCAAGCCAGGCGAAAAAACCAATGATTGACATTATGACGATATAAGTCATATTCCCTGTTTTTTTTCCAAATTTAATAAAAGGGCTATCATCTTCATGGATGGTGAACATCCATTTATCAAGTTGTTCTTGCTTAAATTTTTTGATTTTTTCTAATCGTTCTTTTGTAGGATCCTGAATGATTTCACCACAATTAGAGCATTTTTGCTTGCCTGAACCTTCAATAGTGTTCCATTCTCCACAATTTTTACATTTTACCGAATTTGCCATGTTAAGCTATACGGTAGGAGTGTTAGGCAGTTTTATAAATTCCTATAGCTAAAAGAACCCAGGCTGCAATTAAAAATACACCTCCAATTGGAGTAATAGCTCCTAGTTTGGTAATACCTGTTGCACAAAGGACATATAAGCTTCCTGAAAAGATGATAATACCTATCAAAAAAGAGTAAGAAGCATAATTTAAAAATCTATGTTGAAAATGAAGCATCAAAATGCCCAAAAGTATCAAAGCTAAACTGTGGTACATTTGGTATTTAACAGCCGTCTCATAGGTTTCCAACCTGCCTGAAGCACTTAAACAATCTTTCAAAGCATGAGCCCCAAAAGCGCCTAAGATGACCGAAATTGCTCCTGAAATACTTCCTATTATGATGATTAATTTGTGTGACATTTCTTTTTAGTTATAAGTTTTTTGTTTTAAGTCGTAGCGAAGCGGAGATCCCGAAACGAAGGAATCGGGATAAGTAAATTTTTTAGTTTCTGGTATCAAGAAAACTTAGAACTTCCCACTCTAAACTTTTTTCTTCCCACTATCATATTTTCACCTTATTTCCTTTCATTACATTGCAATATTTCTCCTTTAATATTGTCCTAATTTCCCCTTTGGGTATTAAGGGGCTTTCCGGTCTGACCTGCGATACTGACCTAAGTGTTAACATCCAACATCCTTACCCCACTTCAATTCTTCCTCTTTGATGGATTAAAGGCTCTAATTCCCCCTTTAGGGGGCTAGGGGGCTCCGTTCCCCAAATATCTTACTCCCAATCCGAACCATAGTGCTGCCCTCTTCTATAGCAATCTCGTAATCTCCGCTCATTCCCATGGATAATTCCTTGAGATTTAGCTTTTCATCATTATATTGATCAGCAGTTTTGTCAAACAGCTTTTTAAGGCTTTTAAATTCCCTTCTAATTTTTTCAGTGTCCTCTGTAAAAGTCGCCATCCCCATCAAGCCCTGGACTTCAACATGATTCATTTCCCTGAATTCATCCGAAGATAATAATTCGTGCAATTCCTGCTCATCTAAACCGTATTTGTTTTCCTCTTCCGCTATATGAATTTGTAATAAAACAGGAATAACTTTATCGATTTTTTTTCCTTGTTTATTGATTTCTTTTAGCAAACGGACGCTGTCTACTGAATGAATCAGATGCACAAATGATGCAATATATTTCACCTTATTTCTTTGCAAATGGCCAATCATATGCCATTCAATATCCTTTGGTAGCGTTTCTGCTTTATCGGTTAATTCTTGTACTTTATTTTCGCCTAATGCCCTTTGGCCAGCCTCGTATGCTTCCATCAAATCTTCATTGGGCTTTGTTTTACTCACTGCCACTAAATGGCAATTGCCTAAGGATTCTTTAACTGCTGATAAATTTTCCGCTATACTCATTGAAATCGTTTTATGATTTTAAATCGGTAAAATAAAATAATGTTGTCTTTATGAAAAAGTTATTTTTATGTATTTTGAATGTTATATATTTGTCTCATGGACTATTTTTTAATAATTAATTTCAAAGGTAAAAGTTTAAGTTTTCACATTGCTTAAATTTTCAACTTTTGAGTATCAACCACAAAATAAATGACACTTTTAGGTAATCTTATTAAACAAGGGATACGGATTCGTGAGAGTTTAGATCAGGATTATACCCCTCCTTTTGAATTGCAGAAAACAGAATTCAGAAAATTGATTATTGGGGCTCGTAATACACAATTCGGTAAAGCTTATAATTTTTCAGGAATACTTCAATCGTTGAAAAAACAGGAGGATAGAAACTTTTATAAAGACTTTAAAGCTCAAGTTCCTGTTCATGATTATAACAAAATGCATGAAGATTGGTGGCACAAATGTCTTGAGGGTGAAAAGGATGTCACCTGGCATGGAGCCATCAAATATTTCGCTCTAAGTTCGGGCACTTCAGGTGCATCATCAAAACATATCCCGGTTTCTTTGGAAATGGTAAAAGCTATCCAGAAAACCAGTGTACGTCAAATATTATCGCTTTCACGCTATGAAGGCTTACCCTCTTCCGTATTTGAAGGTGGAACCTTGATGGTGGGAGGAAGCACTGATTTGCAAGATAATGGCAACTATGCTGAAGGGGATCTGAGCGGAATCACCACTTCCAGAATTCCATTTTGGTTTCAGCGCTTCTATAAACCGGGTAAAGCCATTTCCAGAAAGAAAGACTGGGAAGATAAGCTAGAGCAAATGACTCTTAAAGCTAAGAATTGGAATATAACCATCATAGCGGGTGTACCAGCTTGGATCACGATTTTAATTGAGAAAATTATAAAGCATTATAATCTTAAAAATATTCATGAAATATGGCCGAATTTTGAGATTTATGTGCATGGGGGAGTAGCTTTTGAACCCTACAAACAAGGATTTCAGAAATTATTGGGGCGAGATATTAATTTTATTGATACCTATTTGGCTTCCGAGGGATTTATTGCTTTTCAGGCAAATCAAGGTTCTGACAGCATGCGTCTGGTTCTAAATAATGGAATCTTCTATGAATTTATTCCCTTCACTGAGGAAAACTTCGATGATGAAGGAAATATGCTTGAGAATCCTAAAACACTGATGGTAGATGAAGTGGAGGAAAATGTGGATTATGCATTATTGATATCTACTTGCTCTGGTGCTTGGCGCTATTTAATAGGAGATATCATTAAATTTGTTTCCAAAACAGATTCTGAAATTGTGATCACAGGTAGAACCAAACATTTTCTAAGCCTCTGTGGGGAGCATTTATCAGTGGATAACATGAATAAAGCTTTATCAGATGTTTCAACTGAAATGGGATTTGATTTAAAGGAATTTACAGTTTTAGGTGTAAAGCACGGTTCTTTATTTGGACATGATTGGTATGTGGGAACTGATAATTTAGACGTTGATGAAACTATCTTAAAAGAAAAGCTTGATAATCGATTGAAAAAGCTAAATGACGATTACAAGGTAGAGCGAATTGCTGCTTTAAAAGACATTACAGTGAAAGTCTTGCCTAATGAAGTATTTATAGAATTTATGGAGAGAATGGGAAAAGTAGGTGGACAAAATAAATTCCCTCGAGTTTTAAAGGGAGATAAACAAAAGGCCTGGTTAGATTACCTGGCTGAAAAAAGTATTAAATAATATATGATTGCAGTTATCACCAAAGGTGTATTGTTTGGTTTGTTGCTGGCCGTAATGTTGGGACCGGTATTTTTCGCACTAATTCAAAATAGTATAATAAAAGGATTTAAAGCTGGTATTTATATGGCTTTAGGGATTGCAGTAGCAGATACTGCCTATATTTTCTTAATGTATTTCAGTGTTAAACTTTTTGAGAATAATGATACTGTATCCGTTTTGATGGGTGCATTAGGAGGTTTAATTATATTGGTAACAGGCATCCTGAGTTTGAGGAAAAAGACTGTTAGATTAGAAGATCAGAAGGTTAATTCTCGAAATTCTAATTTTATTAAGCAATTTGCAAAAGGTTTTTTTTTAAATGGTATCAATCCTTTTGTTTTGCTTTATTGGCTTGGCGTAATGACTTTAGTGACCAAAAGCTATCAATACGAACAAAATGAAGTAGTTGTATTTTTCTCAGCAATTATCGGTACTTTATTGATTACGGATTTCTCAAAAGTAGCACTTTCCCATCGTCTGCGAGCTTGGGTAACTCCCAAGAGGATAAATATTATGAACAAAATAGTGGGTGTAGCACTTGTATTGTTTTCCGTTAGGTTATTTTATCATGCCTTTGAACATTATAATTGACCTTTTGACACTTAAACCTGTCTGGGTTTCTAATTGATAGTGGTACTATGAGTTTAAAGTTTATACCTGTTTGCTTTACTAAAGCTGACAGGCCTTGATTAAACCGATTTAAAATTTGATAGCTATGCAGAAATTTTTTCTCACTTTTGTCTTAACTTTCTTTCTTTTCAGCTTTGATTCTCTAGCTCAAAGTCCTTCAATTTCTCAAGCTTATGAAAATGATGTAAAAATCAGAAAAACGGGTATGGCTATTCTAGGCGCCTGGGCTGTGGGAAATATGATTACAGGTGCTATCGGAAGAAGTCAGACCACTGGTCAAACTGCCTATTTCCATGAAATGAATTTGATTTGGAATGTCGTGAATTTGGGAATTGCAGGAGCAGGCTATTATTTTACTTCGACAGGAGATATACCTGAAACGGCTTCAGCCTTATTAAATGACCAAATGAGCTTTCAAAAGATTTTGCTCTTTAATGCCGGTTTGGACTTAGCTTACATAGCCAGTGGATTTTATTTGATGGAAAGAGCTAAAAACACTACTAATAAACCAGAGCGATTAAAAGGTTATGGTAAATCTGTGATTTTGCAAGGTAGTTTCCTCTTTGTTTTTGATATCATTCTGCATACTATCCACAGCAAATAAAGCAGTCAGATTTCGGATTTTTTAACTCATGTGCAATTAGGACCGAATCAGGTAGGGATAGTTTTTGGGCTTTAAAATTTTTGATCCCACTTACTTCTTCTTTTAACACGGGCTCATGCGAGACGTTTGAGCCTTTTACGCATCTTTAAGCTCAAGCCAAACCTTTTAAATACAAATTAAACTCTAAAGAAGTAATGGTTTTGAATTCGTCTACTTCTAAATCTTCTTTGATATCCTCATCAAATTGCATTTTAGTTTTTTCCAGCTTCTTGTCAGGGTGAACGATTAATTCAAGGCCGCTAAAATCTAGAGGATTGACTTGTACCAAGACGATATAATCATCAAAAACTCTTTTGTAATATTCGTGGACTACTGCGCTGCTTTTCATAACCTCTTTAATAAAAATTGAACTGATTTTAAGTAGTAAAGGCATAAGCGAGACTCTTGCACCATCAATGATGCTAATTCTTGGCAAATCCTTCTTTTTTCTCTACCTGTTAACGGTCAGACGCCTAATGCGTCAGACCGTGGTAAAGCTATCTTTATACAACTATATTTACAATTTTCTTAGGTACAATAATCATTTTCTTGATTGGCTTGTCCTCAATCCATTTTTGAACTTTAGGATTTTCTAAGACAGCCTTTTCTATTTCCTCTTTGGGTGTATCCAAGGCAAATGTCATATTATCTCTGTGCTTTCCATTTACTGAAACAGGATAGGTATGCTCATCTTCTTTTACAAATTCAGGATTGAATGTTGGCCAACCAGCTTCCGAAATACTGCCCTCATTGCCCAATAATGACCATAATTCCTCACAAATATGAGGTGCGTAAGGTGCAATAATTCTAGTCAAGTCACTTAAAACGGCTTTGTTATTACATTTTAATTCAGTTAGCGTATTCACGCAAATCATGAAAGTGGAAACAGAAGTATTAAAGGAGAAATGTTCAATATCATATTCTGCCTTTTGTATAGCCTGATGCAATGCTTTTAAAGCTTTTTTATCTGGTTCGCTTTCTTCTACTTTGAAGTTTCCGTCCCCATCATGGAATAATCTCCATAATTTTTTCAGGAATTTATGCGTACCATCAATTCCATTTGTATTCCAAGGTTTGAATTGCTCTAATGGGCCTAAGAACATTTCATATAAACGCAAGGTGTCTGCTCCATATCGCTCAATCACATCATCAGGATTCACCACATTGTACTTGGACTTGGACATTTTTTCTACTTCCGCTCCGCAAATATATTTTCCCTCTTCTAAAATGAATTCTGCATCAGCATGCTCAGGTCTCCATCTTTTAAATGCTTCTAAATCCAATGAATCATTATACACAATGTTGACATCTACATGAAGTCTTTGGGTTTTGTAATCATCTTTTAATCCATGAGAGACAAATTTGTTCTCCCCTTCAATTCTATAAACAAAATTACTTCTTCCTTGAATCATTCCCTGATTAATCATCTTTTGGAATGGCTCGTCCACGTTGATGTAGCCTAAATCATAAAGGAATTTTGTCCAAAAACGAGAGTATAATAAATGTCCAGTGGCGTGTTCTGAACCCCCTATGTATAAATCTACATTTTGCCAATATTTTTGCTTTTCTTCAGCTACAAATGCATTCTTATTATGAGCATCCATATAGCGGAACATATACCAGCTTGAACCTGCCCAGCCCGGCATAGTGCTTTTTTCCAATTCAAAACCATCTTCTGTTTTCCAGTTTTTAGCTCTGGCTAATGGTGGCTCACCGTCTTCAGTCGGTAAATATTTATCTACCTCAGGTAATTGTAAAGGCAATTGGTCTTCTTCTAATAAATAAGGAATTCCATCTTTGAAATACACTGGAACTGGCTCTCCCCAATAACGCTGACGACTGAAAATGGCATCACGCATTCTGTAATTGATTTTAGCACGACCAATTCCATTTTCCTGTAGGAAATCAATCGCTTTCATTTGAGCATCTTTAATGCTTAGCCCAGTCAAGAAATCAGAATTAATGATTTTATCATTTTCAACCACTTCTACTATTGGCAAATCAAAATGCTCAGCAAAGGCTTTATCTCTATCATCATCAGAAGGAACGGCCATTACTGCCCCAGTTCCATATCCTGCCAATACATAATCGCCAATCCAAACAGGTATTTTTTCTTCTGTGAAAGGATGGACAGCATAGGCACCAGTGAAAACTCCGGATACACGTTTCACTTCGGTCATTCTTTCGCGCTCAGAACGATTTTTTGCTACTTTCACATATTCTTCTACTTCTTTCTTTTGCTCTGCAGTAGTGATCTTCTCCACTAATTCATGCTCAGGAGCTAGAACCATAAAGGTTACTCCATAAATGGTATCTATTCTAGTGGTGAAAACCTCAATTTTCTCCCCATGATCAGCTACTTGAAAAGCCATTTGCGCTCCAACCGATTTTCCAATCCAGTTGCGTTGCATTTCTTTAATCGGTTCTGGCCAGTCTAAATCTTCTAATCCTCTTAGCAAACGATCCGAAAATGCGGATATCCTCATGCTCCATTGCATCATCTTTTTCCGCTCCACTGGATGACCGCCTCTTTCACTATAACCATCCTTTACTTCATCATTGGACAGTACAGTACCCAATGCCGGACACCAGTTGACCACTGCTTCTGATAAATAGGCGATGCGATATTTTAATAATATTTCCTGTTTTTCATTATCAGAAAAATTGAACCAATCTTCAGCACTAAATGGCTCAATATCTTCATCACAGGCAGCTTTTACTAATTGGTTTCCTGTTTTTTCAAAATGTTCCTCTAGAACTACAATATGTCGGGCTCTGTCATCTACTAAATCATACCAGCTGTTGAATAACTGCATGAAAATCCATTGTGTCCATTTATAGAATGACGGATCGCTTGTACGCACTTCTCTTTCCCAATCGTAAGCAAAGCCTATATTTTTTAATTGCTCGATATAGCGATTGATATTTTGCTCAGTAGTTATAGCTGGATGCTGTCCGGTTTGAATTGCATATTGCTCTGCAGGAAGTCCGAATGAATCAAATCCCATCGGATGTAGTACATTAAAACCTTGTTGCTTTTTATAACGGGCAACGATATCTGAAGCAATATAGCCTAATGGGTGACCAACATGCAGACCCGCTCCTGAAGGGTAAGGAAACATGTCCAAAGTGTAGTATTTTGGTTTGCTAAAGTCGTCTTCTGCTTTGAAAACCTGGTTTTTTTCCCAGTAGGCTTGCCATTTCTTTTCGGTTTCTCTGAACTGATATTCTGACATAATACTTTATATGTTAATCTTTTAAAGATTCTAAGTCTAATTGAGATGCAAAATTAAGGCTTTTGAATTGGGAAGGAATTAATTAGGCTAATCTTTTCAAAAAACAGCATAAAAAAAGGTGCCCGAAAGCACCTTTAATCATTAACCAACTAATCACTAAACTAAAACCTAACTAAAAAATTTCTTGATAATAAGATTTGGTTCTTTTAGCTGTTCTTTTTTGAAATCCTGCTTTTGAACATGACTCAAATAGGGATTTAGCTGCGAACCTAAAAGGAAAATTAATAAGCCGACTATTATTCCAATAGCGAGGAAGAAGTTTCGGTTCAAATTTTTACTCTTTTCCATTTTATCCTATTTTTAAATGTCTTTTACAATGATTATGCCAAAGCTGAAAAAGTTGCATTTATTTTCTTCTTTTTTCTTAACGAGATAAAATTTACCTTCGTATTCAAAAATTAAAATTTATGAAAAAAATTTTTCTATCGATTGCGGTATTAACAGTTATTGCATGCAATAAAAAAGAGAGTTCAGAAAATAGCTCTGAGACTAAAAAGACAGAAGTGGTTGATACTGCTAAGGAAGATGCGTTTTTGGGAGAACCGTTTAATGCAGAGGAAAAAGTTAAATTAATCAATTTAGTGAGTCAGATGCAAAATTTTGATTCTGTGGTGGCTGTTGTAGAAGCCAAAGTAACAGAAGTTTGTCAGGCAAAAGGATGCTGGATGAAAGTTGAATTACCCAATGGGGAATTTATGCGTGTGACATTTAAAGATTATGGGATTTTTATGCCTAAAAATTTGGCTGGTCAAATTGTGAGAATGAATGGAGTAGCGAAGAAAGAAGAAACTGATGTAGAAACCTTAAAGCACTTTGCTGAAGATGCTGGGAAATCAGAGGAAGAAATTGCTCAAATTACAGAACCAAAAATGGATTACAAATTCATTGCTTCAGGTGTGAAGTTAATGGATTAACGTTTGGAAGTGTTGATGTATGGGGAATAAAAAGCATCTGCCAGCTAGCGGATGCTTTTTTTGATATTGGGAAAATGTTATCGGTATAGTCCTCTGCTTTTTTTATGTCCGCTAAATATTCTACGGAAACGAAATCCACTTAGTGTGCTGAATCCACCCACTAAAGCGGCTATAACTCCTGAGATTATGACCATATAAATGCCATCGCTTAGCCCAAATAGTTCTGCAATTTTATTGGAAAGTATTCCGCTTGAATCATTATGGATAATAAAGGCTTGAATTAACCATAAGAAACCTAGTCCTACAAACCCGCTAAAAAATGTACTCAGGTTTTTACCTGCAATAATAGCACCTGCAAAAAACGCACAAATAGCCATTGACCACCAAGGAAAATAAAGCAATGAAAAATGTGATGCTACTACAATTATTATCGTTCGAATGATAAATTTCATTTTACTTTTGGGGTTAAAGTTTGAGTGAAAATAATATTATTTAGATCGGAGGCATTGGACTTATTTTCCAATTCATAATATTCTCCATTACTCCAGCTTTCAATTAAATTATCATAATAATAACTGCCTGGATTTCCTGATTGTCCACCTGGATAAATTCCGTAAGCTCTGATGGGCTCTTCTAAGGAAACTACCATTCTCCAGGAAGGGCCATGTCTTCCGGATGCTGCATTTAATATGTGTTTGTTTCCACCGATTTGAATACTATCCGTACTGAATGGTGCTAAACGAGCTAAATGCTGAACCGTGGTATTCTTAAAATTACCCCAGCTTAATTCTTTTTCAGTTGAAGATTTCCAGTTTTCTACTGAATCAACGGCTGATTGAAAACTCATTTGATATAAGTCTGTAATGCTTTCTTTTTGCTCAGTTTTTTGAATGTCTATAAATTTCTCATTAGGACTTTCCTTTAAAATCTGAACAGTTACCGGTAGCTCCGGTCTACGAACTGAAGTTTCTAATCCATAAAAT
>NZ_JAGXGF010000132.1 GCF_024636815.1 Marivirga sp. | reverse complement strand
AGCTGATACTTTTGAAAGAAAAATCGAAGTTTGTAAGAAGTGCTATGATTTATTAGTCAAAGAGGCTGATTTCCCTCCTGAAGATATCATTTTTGACCCCAATATTCTTACTATCGGTACAGGAATGGAAGAGCATGATAACTATGCTATAGATTACATCAATTCCTTAAAATGGATAAAAGACAATTTACCATATGCCAAAACCAGTGGAGGAGTCAGCAACATTTCTTTTTCCTTTAGGGGAAATAACGTAGTCCGCGAGGCCATGCATTCCGCTTTTCTATTTCATGCTATCAAAGCAGGATTAGACATGGGGATTGTCAACCCAGGAATGCTTGAGGTTTATGATGAAATAGATAAAGAATTGCTGGATTATGTAGAAGATTTATTATTCAACCGCAGACCAGATGCCACCGAAAGGCTGATGACTTATGCTGAAAATCTAAAGCCAGGTGAAAAAGCAGAAAAAACAGCACAAGAATGGCGTAATCTTGAAGTAAATAAAAGATTGGAACATGCTTTAATTAAAGGCATTACAGAATTTATTGATTCTGATACTGAAGAAGCAAGACAGAAAACCACCAGGCCACTTGATGTCATTGAAGGACCTTTAATGGACGGAATGAATGTAGTGGGTGATCTATTCGGTGCTGGTAAAATGTTCTTACCGCAAGTAGTGAAAAGCGCAAGGGTGATGAAGAAGGCTGTGGCTTACCTCCTACCGTATATCGAAGAGGAAAAAAAAGCCCCCAAACCCCCAAAGGGGGCTTCTGGTGAGCAGTATTGGCAAACTGCAGATCCTATTCTTTACGGCTTGATGAAGGATTTTGCCAAAGAAATGAGGCATGATAATCCTACTCAAGCTGAAGAAATCCTATGGGATGCATTAAAAGGAAAACAGCTTGAAGGATATAAGTTTAGGAGACAACATATTATTGGTGGCTATATTGCTGATTTCATTTGCGTAAAAAAGAATCTAATAATTGAGGTAGATGGACTAATCCATCAATTACCCGAAAACAAAGCCAATGATGAAGAAAGAACAAAATGGCTAGAAAAACAAGGATTCAAAGTAATCCGCTTTACCAATTCTGAAGTAATATCCCAATTAGATGTTGTCCTAGAAAAAATCCTAAAAGCACTGACCCAAGCTCCCCCTTTGGGGGCTGGAGGGCTAGAGGCTGAGGGAGCCAAGAGTGGTAATGGAAAAATTTTAATGGCTACTGTAAAAGGAGATGTCCACGACATCGGTAAAAACATTGTTTCTGTTGTGCTTGCCTGCAACAATTACGAAATAATCGACTTAGGCGTAATGGTTCCTTTACAAAAAATACTGGAAGAGGCTAAAAAGCACCAGGTAGATATTATCGGTTTGAGCGGATTGATTACCCCTTCATTAGATGAAATGATTTATGTGGTAGAGGAAATGGAAAAAAGAGGCTTGAAAACTCCTGTTATGATTGGTGGAGCTACTACTTCCCGAATTCATACAGCTGTGAAAATTAAGCCTAACTACACTGGTCCCGTAATTCATGTGAATGATGCTTCCCGTTCTGTTACGGTTGCTGGAAAATTACTTGGGAAAGATAAAGATACATTCTATGAAGAAATAGAAAGGGAATATGCTGAGGCAAAAGCTGGGCACAGCAGAAGAGGAGAAAGCAAAAATTATGTAAGCATAGAGGAAGCCCGATCAAATAAATATCAAGTTGACTGGGACAGCTACCAACCGCATGCTCCCAAGAAAATTGGTAGTCAGGTCTTAGAAAATTATGATCTCAAAGAAATAGCTGAATACATAGATTGGACTCCATTTTTCCAAACTTGGGAAATGAAAGGTCGCTATCCTAAAATATTGGATGATGCTGAAAAAGGTGTTGAAGCCAGAAAACTATTTGCTGATGCTCAGGAGATGTTACAAGATATTATAGAAAATAAGCTATTGTCTGCAAATGCAATTTTCGGGCTTTATCCTGCGCACACTAAAAACCATGATAGCATAGAAGTGTTTTCTGATGCGGATAAAAAGCAAAAGCTGACTGAATTTCACACGCTTCGCCAGCAAAGTAAAAAAGGGGAGAAAAATCCAAATTATGCTTTTTCAGACTTCTTAGCTCCTTCAGAAGCCACCTATACTGATTATATGGGGTGCTTTGCTGTAACTACAGGAATCGGATTGGATAAACTTACTGCAAAATATGAAGCCGATCATGATGATTATAACAGCATTATGGCAAAAGCATTAGCAGACCGTTTAGCTGAAGCCTTCGCTGAATTACTACATAAAAAAGTAAGAACTGAATATTGGGGCTATGCAGAAAATGAAGCTTTAGACAATGAAGGATTGATCAAAGAACAATATAAAGGCATCAGGCCAGCGCCAGGCTACCCTGGCTGCCCTGATCATACGGAGAAAATCACCTTATTTGAACTATTAGATGTAGAGAAGAAAACAGGCATCACTTTAACTGAAAACTTAGCCATGTTGCCTACGGCATCGGTAAGCGGATTCTATTTTGGACATCCTGAAAGCCGCTACTTTGGCCTAGGAAAAATAGGCAAAGATCAGGTTGAAGACATAGCCAAACGCAAAAACCAAACCTTTGAAGAGATAGAGAGATGGCTCAAGCCTAACCTTAACTATTAAAAGAATATAGAACCTATACACTAGAACAAAGGCTTTTGTCCTGATTCTAGGTTCTTCAATCTAAAATCTTATTATGAAAGTAACAGAACATATAGCAAACGCGAAAAACACAGTATTCTCATTTGAGATTTTACCTCCTTTGAAAGGACAAAATATCAAGCAGTTATTTGAAAATATTGAACCTTTAATGGAATTTAAACCTCCATTTATTGATGTCACCTATCATCGAGAGGAGTATATTTACCGAGATAAAGGCAATGGCTTACTGGAAAAGCGAACAACTCGAAAACGACCCGGTACCGTAGGTATTTGCGCTGCTATAAAAAACAGATTTGATATCGATACCGTCCCTCATATTATTTGCGGTGGATTTAGTAAGGAAGAAACAGAAAATGCCCTCATTGATCTTGATTTCTTAGGGATAGACTCAGTTTTAGTCTTGCGAGGTGACCCTATAAAATCGGAAAATAAATTCGTACCTGACCCAAAGGGACATGCTTACGCCATTGAATTAATGGAACAGGTGGTAAATATGAATAAAGGAAAATACATTGATGAAGAACTTCAATCTGCTGCTCCTTCGGATTTCTGTATAGGGGTTGCAGGATATCCCGAAAAGCATTTCGAAGCCCCTAGCATGAAATCAGATTTGAAAATCTTAAAGCAAAAGGTAGAGAAAGGAGCAGAATATGTGGTGACCCAAATGTTCTTTGATAATCAAAAATACTTTGAATTTGTAAAATTATGTAGAGCAGAAGGAATCGATGTCCCTATTATTCCAGGATTAAAGCCAATTACTTCCTTAAAACAAATGTCTGCCTTGCCAAGAACCTTCTATTTGGATTTACCGGATAATTTGGTTGATGAATTAGATAAATGCAAGGATAATGTTGCCGCTAAAGAAGTGGGAATCGAATGGTGCATACAGCAATCAAAAGAATTGATAGAATTTGGAGCGCCATGTCTGCATTATTATTCTATGGGGAAATCAGACCCTATTTATAGGATTGCGGAAGGTATATTCTAAAAAAATCAGCTTTTCCAAAGTTCTAAACTTTGGAAAAGCTAGATTCTACCCCGGTCGGTGGCACACCGACCGGAAACCATGATTAATACAAAGCAGGATATTGCTCAGGATCAAACTCATGCATCATTTCATAAATTTTCTCAAAAACATCTTCTGTTTGTGGCTTACTAAAATAATCTCCATCAGAAGCATAAGCCGGTCTGTGTTCATTTGAAGTAATGGTTCCCGGTTGAGCATCTAAGAATCTGTAGGCTTTTTGTTCCTCTAATACTTTCTGCATCATAAAACCTGTTGCTCCACCCGGAACATCTTCATCGGCAAAAACAACTCTGTTAGTTTTCTTGATAGATTCCACAATAGAATGATCAATATCAAATGGTAATAAAGTCTGTACATCTATAACTTCACAAGAAATACCGTGATCGGCTAATTGATTAGCTGCATCTACCACTACCCGGCACATAGATCCATAAGTCACAATTGTTACATCGCTTCCTTCCCGGATAACTTCGGGTTGACCTAGAGGAACGGTAAACTCTCCCACATTTTCTGGTAAGGATTCCTTTAATCTGTATCCGTTCAGACATTCAATAATTAATGCAGGATCATCAGCTTGCAACATGGTATTGTAAAAACCAGCGGCTTGCGTCATGTTTCTTGGTACTAAAACATATATCCCCCGGATAGAATTTAAAATCATACCCATAGGTGAACCAGAATGCCAAACACCTTCTAGCCTGTGACCTCTCGTTCTGATAATTAATGGTGCTTTTTGACCTCCTTTTGTTCTATAATGAAGACTAGCTAAGTCATCAGACATAGTTTGAATAGCATACAGCAAATAATCAAGGTATTGAATTTCTGCTATAGGTCTTAAGCCTCTTAATGCGGCACCAATTCCCTGTCCGATTATTGTACATTCACGAATACCGGTATCCATCACCCTCAAATCGCTATACTTTTCCTGCAAACCTGCAAAGGCTTGATTTACATCACCTATTTTTCCAACATCCTCACCAAATGCAAAAACTTTTGGATCACGGGCTAAAGCTGCATCAAAACAGGCTTGTAAAACTTCTCTACCATCTACCTTTTTGGGATCATTTGAATACTCCGCGGCTACTACCTCAACTTTTAGAGCTGATTCTTCTGATTCGCTATATAAATGGGAACTATAGCGATCGTGACCTTCCTCAATTACAGCTTTCAACCAATTAATAAGCTTTTTCTTCGCTTCTCCCTGATGATTTATAACCAATCGCAATGATTTTTTAACTGCTTTGATATTATCGAGTCGCAATGGATTCATAGCTGATTTTAACCCATCAGCAATTTCAGAAATCTCATTCTGACCTGATTCTTCTGCCAATGCATTCAATAATCCTAATGCTTCTTTCTGCTGCTCTTTTATTTCACCAATAAAGGCTTTCCAAGCGGCATCTTTGGCATCCTTAGCCGTTTTCTTCGCCTCATTTTCTATTTCATCTAGTTCCTTGGCTGTAGCAATTTTTTGATCAATAATATATGTTCTGAACTGGGTTAAGCAATCATGTTCAGTTTCCCAGTCTAATCTTTCTTGTGATTTATAACGCTCATGAGATCCTGAGGTAGAATGCCCTTGAGGCTGTGTCATTTCCAAAACATGCACCATGGCAGGGACATGTTCCTCACGACAAATCTTCGCTGCTTTTTGATAAGTATCTATTAAAGCTTCATAATCCCAACCTTTAACCGTTAAGATTTCATATCCATTTTGATCTTTCGATCTTTGAAAACCAGCCAATGCTTGTGAGATACTACCCTTGGTGGTATGAAACTCCTGTGGTACACTAATTCCATAATGATCGTCCCAAATAGAAATCAACATAGGAACTTGCAAAACACCGGCTGCATTAATGGATTCATAGAACATTCCCTCAGATGTTGAAGCATTTCCTATAGTTCCGAAAGCAACTTCATTACCATTTATAGAATACTGTTCGAATTCCTTTTTATTCAATCCTTTATTCTCTCTGAATAATTTAGAAGCGAATGCTAAGCCAACCAACCTGGGCATTTGCGCTGCGGTAGGCGAAACATCTGAAGAGCTGTTTTTGCTTTCCGTTAGTTTTGTATATTTCCCTGCTTCATCCAACATTCTTGTAGCAAAATGCCCGTTCATCAATCGACCAGCAGAAGCAGGGTCAGCAACGACATCCGTGTGAGCATATAACTGAGCAAAATAACCTTGAATACTTAATTCACCAATAGCAAACATAAAAGTCTGGTCTCGATAGTAACCGGATCGAAAATCACCATTTTGAAATGATTTAGCCATAGCGAGTTGAGCTAACTCCTTTCCATCACCAAAGATTCCGAATTTCGCCTTGCCCATGAAAACTTCCTTTCTTCCGATCAAACTAGCATGCCTACTCTCCCATCCTAAACGGAAGTCATTTAAGACTTCATCTTTAGAGATTTTAGATTTCTTATTTTTATTGCTTTTGGTGGTTGTCATCAGCTATTTGTTTTATTGAATAAATACGAACTCACTTTGCTGTAAGTTCAACAAAAATAACCAAAATGATGAGGCTTTCAAATCCTAATTTGACAGTTGAGCCTAACAATCGTTTGGAAAGCATAAGTCAGATTATATTTTTGGCTTTTATCATTCTGTCAAAATAATATTTCACCAAACAAAGACTAACTATTAGTATTCAAAATAAAATATTAATTTGATTTCGAAATTAATATAGAAAGTGGCTTAAAAAAGTATAATCAAAGACTGTAAATTCTATTGTTTGCTTTATATTTGCCGACATTAGGAAACATTAAAATTATTTTGCTATGATCATTGGGGTACCAAAAGAAATCAAAAACAACGAAAACCGTGTCGCCTTGACACCGGCCGGTACACAAGAATTGGTCAAAAGAGGCCATCAAGTATTCGTACAGGCAACTGCTGGAGAAGGCAGTGGTTTTATGGATGAGGATTATGTAGAATCAGGTGCTCAAATTTTACCTGACATTCAAAGCACTTATGCGAAAGCTGAGATGATTATGAAGGTAAAAGAGCCTATTGAAGAGGAATATGAATTGATCAAAGAAGATCAATTGGTATTTACTTACTTCCACTTTGCCGCTTATGAAGGTTTAACCAAGGCAATGATCAAAAATAAGTCGATTTGTCTGGCTTATGAAACTGTAGAAAAAACTGATAAAAGTTTACCCCTTTTGGTGCCGATGTCAGAAGTAGCTGGAAGAATGGCTATTCAAGAAGGTGCAAAATACTTAGAAAAACCACTTAAAGGTAGAGGTATCTTATTAGGTGGTGTACCAGGTGTTCGCCCTGCTAAAGTTATGATAATGGGTGGCGGAATTGTAGGTACAAACGCTGCAAAAATGGCCGCTGGAATGGGTGCTGATGTCACCATTATGGATGTAAATCTTCAGCGTTTACGTTATCTGGATGATGTATTACCTGCCAACGTGAATACTTTTATGTCCAATGAGTACAACATTCGTGAAATGCTTAGCAGAGTTGATTTGATCATTGGTGCCGTATTAATACCAGGTGGAAAGGCTCCTCACTTGATTACACGTGATATGTTAAAAGAAATGAGACCAGGTACTGTACTAGTTGATGTGGCAGTGGATCAAGGTGGATGTATTGAAACTTGTAAACCAACAACGCACGAAGATCCTACTTATATTATTGATGATGTGGTTCACTATTGCGTTGCAAACATGCCGGGAGCTGTACCTTATACTTCTACCTTAGCTTTAACTAATGCGACACTTCCTTATGCAATTCAACTTGCTGAAAAAGGATGGGTAAAAGCTTGCCAAGACAATAGAGAGTTAGCTTTAGGCTTAAATATCATTAAAGGTGATGTGGTATATGACGCTGTGGCAAATGCTTATGATTTAGAGCATGTTCCATTCGAGAAATATTTAGGAAATGTTTGGGGAAAATTAAAAGATTAAACATTCTTAATTTCAAATAATAGAAAGCCTTTTTGTATTACTGCAAAAAGGCTTTTTTTGTTAACCTTACTCAGCCTTCAAATTATAAGAAGCTGTTAATAATATAATTTGTGTTTCTCTTTTTCGTGTAAATGTTTGCTCAAATTCAGGACCAAAATTTTCTCCTCTGAAATTTCGAGTATCAAATAAATCTCTGAAACTAGCACTTATGCTTAATTGCTTGTTAAGGAAATACCTTTGCAAGCTTCCGTCCACATAATATCGAGCTAAATCTCTACCTTGAGCCTCAATTTCAGGAGCAAAATAATTTCCAGTGAATTGTAGGTTTATACCTAATGGCAAACTAAGATCAGTAGTTACTTTAGCATACCTCGACAAACCTCTGTTCGTGAAGCTTTCATCTAAATTAGTACCATCAATTCTTGATTCAAATATGGAGTAACTGGCATTCAAATTCCACCAATCTGCTAATTCAGTAGTATTTATAAATTCAACTCCATATAAATCTGCAGTATTTAAATTTTGTGGACCTCTATAGGAAATACCATCTTCTACCCTCACAATCCAATCTACCTGCCCATTGATTCTCCTATAAAAAGCATTTGTAGTTAAGGTAAATCCTCCCTTTTGATACATGTGCCCTAATTCAAAAGAATTTATATATTCAGGCTGTAGGTTAGGTGCTCCTACCCTCACGTTCAATGAATCTGCAAAATCTGGAAATGGATTTAAACTCCATCCATTCGGTCTATCAATTCTTCTGGAATAGGTGGATTTTAAAATATGATGATCATTCACGTGATATGCTAACTGCACACTTGGAAAGAAATCAAGATAACGTTGATTGTTATTTAAGTCTTCTACTGCGACTAATGAATTCTCTACGTTCAACAATTCATTTTCCAATAAGGTTTGCTCAGCTCTTAAACCAACAGCATAATTGAAATTTGGTAAACTGTCAGAATATATAGCATAAAGGGCATGTATTTGATCTTGATAAATAAAGCGATTACTAATGCTGTCGTATGATTGAAAATTTTCTGATTGCGGATTCCCCAATCCATATTTATAATCGTTATCAAATTTTCTAAAAATAGACTTATAACCAGTTTCTATCAATCCACCTAAAACAGGTGTTGCATAATCTAATTGGATAACAGAAGTATTTCTAAACTCATCCGTTGTACTTCCCTCAATTCTATTGGGATCTCTTCCTTCATCTTCTAATGTGTTATTATAAATATCGATCTTTTGATTCTCAACTTGATCT
>NZ_JAGXGF010000131.1 GCF_024636815.1 Marivirga sp. | reverse complement strand
CTTTTTTATATAATATTCAATTCTTTCCCCACTTTAGTAAAAGCTTCAATGGCTTTGTCCAAATGCTCTTTATCATGAGCTGCGGATAATTGAACCCTTATTCTTGCTTGCTCTTTTGGTACTACCGGATAGAAAAATCCAATGACATAAATACCTTCTTCCAATAATCTATCAGCAAATTTTTGAGATAAGGAGGCATCATAAACCATGATAGGAACGATCGCTGAATCCCCATCCTTAATGTCAAAACCTGCTTTTTTGATATTCTCTTTGAAGTAATTGACATTATTTTCCAGTTTATCCCTTAATTCGGTTGAACGGCTCAATAAATCAAAAACAGTGATAGAAGCCCCAACAATTGAAGGAGCCAATGAATTGGAAAATAAATAAGGCCTTGATTTTTGCCTTAACATATCAATAATTTCCTTTCTTCCGGAAGTAAAACCACCCATTGCTCCGCCTAAAGCCTTGCCTAATGTTCCAGTGATGATATCTACTCTGCCCATTACATTATTAAGCTCATGTGTACCTCTGCCGGTTTTCCCAATAAAGCCAGTAGCATGACAATCATCAACCATCACTAAGGCATCATATTTATCAGCTAAATCACAAATTTTGTCCAGCTGAGCTACATAACCGTCCATAGAGAAAACACCATCTGTCACAATGATTTTGCTTTTAGCATCTTTAGCTTTCTTCAGCTGCTCTTCCAAATCAGCCATATCGTTATTTTGGTAACGATATCGAGCAGCTTTACAAAGTCTAACCCCATCTATAATGGAAGCATGATTAAGTGAATCTGAAATGATAGCATCTTCTGGCCCTAATATAGGCTCAAATACTCCGCCATTTGCATCAAATGCCGCTGCATAAAGAATGGTGTCTTCCATTCCTAAAAATTCGGCTATCTTTTTTTCAAGTTCTTTATGAATATCTTGAGTTCCGCAAATAAACCTTACAGAAGACATGCCAAAACCATGGGTATCCAAAGTGTTTTTTGCAGCTTCCAATACTTTTGGATGGGAAGAAAGTCCTAAATAATTATTGGAACAGAAGTTTAGTACTTCTTTTCCGGTATCCGTTTTAATTGATGCTCCCTGAGGAGTAGTAATAATTCTTTCTTTTTTATAAAGACCGTCTTTTTGTTGTTGTTTAAGTTCGGCTTGAAGTTTTTCTTGAAGATTTCCGTACATATTTCCTGAAATTTTTTCTGTAAACAAAGATAAGCTTCATTCCATGAATCTCCATTAATTCGGGTAGAAATCAAGCTATATTTTTAAATTATAGATGTAACTACATTCTGTATCATTTTGATTAAAAGTTAATTATCTTAAAACTGTTTTTTAGTGTTTTTACCTATTCATTCAAGGAAAGAATAGGTGGGATTACTTAAAAAAGACCACTAAATCAATGATTTACTATTAGAATCAAGCTAATTAATATTTTTTTACAATTGTAATGTATTTAGTTAAAACCATTTTTCTCTACTACAAAGCCTATCTAATTTTGTTTTAATGATTCAGAATTTTTTAAGGAACCTTAAAGAAAATCAAAAAGGATACATATCCGTTAGTTGTGAAATGGGAAATGGCTTTGAGACTTTTGCAGATTTTTTTGAGAATGGACATGATCCCATGTTTATTATTGATCTGCATTCTCATCAATTCCTCAATGTAAATCATCAATTTGTTCAAAAACGTTGTGAATTTGAAAAGGGATTAGCAGGCTTTGAAGCCAGTCTTAAAGAAAGTGATACTATCAATTCTGTTCATTTTAAACAAGATGATATAACCATTTTATTCAATCCTATTTTTCAAAATGAAGGAAAAGCATTAATTCAAATATTAAGATTTAATCAGCCAGTAAATTCTTATAACTCAATAAGCAATTCAAATGGGCATCATCTTTTCGAAGAATCAATCACTAATAAAGAATTATTAAATAGGCTCCCAAGTGGAATAGTCCATACGAATAGAGATTTCGAAGCGCTGTGGACTAATGAAAAGTTTAGATTATTATATGGGCGAGAAATAGAGCAAAAGTTCAATTTTATTGATTCTATTTATGTTAAAAATATTTCTCAGTTCTGGGGGCTGATTGAAAAACTTAAAGAAGAGGGTGGCGAATTTAAATTTTCCTTTGTAATTCATAATGTAAAAGATTCTTCCGAGGTTTTTATTAATGCTACTGCCTTTTTAGTGGAAGGACAGGATAATATGGAAGCAGGATACATTTTCATTTTAGAAGATAAAACTGAAAACATGCATTTCTCAGAGGAAATTACAAAGCAAAATTTGGCACTGAATCAAATAAATCATGAATTAGATAAATTTCTTTATAGTGTTTCTCATAATATAAGAGGTCCTGTTGCATCATTAGAAGGACTTCTGAAAGTAATTGAGATTTCTGATGTGCAAACAGTTAATGAATTAAAGCATCATCTAAGATTAAACTTAAGATTACTCAATGGGTTTGTTAGTGATATAAGCAATGTAGCAACCAACATACACACTCATGTGAACTTTGAGGAGGTCAATTTGCGAGACCTTATGGAGCAGATGCTGATGTTTGTTGATGATATCTTTGAAATTAATCCTACTGTCAAAATTGATATTGCTGAAGATTATAGTATTAAAACTGATGCAGATCGCTTAGGAATTATAATTAAAGGTTTGATGAAAAATTGTTTTCAATATCAAGATTCTAGTAAGGATAAATTTGAAATTCATATAAAAGTTACTCAAAATGAGGATTTTCATTTAATCGAAATTATTGATAATGGAATTGGAATCGCTGACAAAGTGAAGCCTAAAATATTTGATATGTTTTACAGAGGCACAGAGCTTTCCAATGGAAATGGAATGGGGCTTTACAACAGTCGGGAAATACTAAAGAAATTAGGTGGGACTATGAATATTGAAAGTAAAGAAAGAGAATGGACTAAAGTCAAGATTTACTTACCCATAAATATATAGTAGGTAATGAATATTACTAACCTGAGTTACTAGAAAAAGCCTCATTGAATATCCGATTCAATGAGGCTTCTTAGTACTTTAATAAATTAGAATTAATTTCCTAAGATATAATATAAACCAAATGTTGGAGCAAAAGTATTGGTTCCGAATGTAAATCCATTAGAAACAGTGGTGGTATTGTCATTTGGTGGAGTAACAGCCAGCCTATTAAAAGAAATGAAATTTAACTCGAAATTAAATCCGATTTTAGAACCTGGGGTAAATAAAATACCTGGTTTTATTCCTAAATTAAAGCTTGATATAGCATCCCCCTCAATTCTTTCATTTCCATTTATTCCTGTTGTACCACCAAAACCAAATCCAATATTTGCAGCTCCGTAAAACTTCACATTTTCGCCTAAATCAATATAGTATCTAGCTTCAGGACTAACCACAAATGTATTAGTTCTACCGTAAGTATCTTCTCCTAAATTGTTTCTCTGTGTGATAAAACCAAGGGCTCCTCCAATTGAAAGGTTGTCGCTAATGAAATACTGAACATTAGGTAAGATTCTTATTTCTTGGAAATCTGCTCGTTCAATGCTTTGGTATTGAAGACTTCCTCCAATTAGAGTGCTGCCTGTCCCGATTTGAGAAAAGGCTTGTTGTGCAGTTAATAAAACCAATAAAATCAATAATTTAATTTTCATATTACTTTATGTTTTAAGTTGTGATGCAATATTAACGCAAAAACTTAAATAATATGATAGTATGTATTATTTGGCTATAAAAAACAAAAAAGCACAGACCAAAAGCTTGATCTGTGCTATGAAATATATTTTTAATTCATATTCTATCGAATGTTTAAGCCTAAACCTACAGATAGCGTATTGTACTTTTGAATAGTGTAATCAACATTTAAAGCTAATACCCAAAGAATTTTTAATCTTGCACCTACTGTAAGTCTTGGTCCACCACTACCGTCAAAAGCGATATCAATTGGATCAGTAACAGTTACTTCATCTGCGGTTCCTTCATTAAAAATATAGTCACCTTTCATAGCAAAGTTTGAATTTATGATATTAACTCCTAAACCGGCATAAGGCGTGAAGAATAATAGTTTCTTTGATATAATTGCTTGTAAAGTAGTAGCACTTGCCCCAAATTCAGCAAACTGTCCTGCTGTTTCATCTATTTGATAGTTGGTGGTGATTTTATTATAACCAACTAAAGCAGATAAATCAAATGGTAATAATTTCATTCCAGGGATCCATTGTTTGAAATCATGTTTTACACCAAAACCAAAAGAACGGAAGCTTAAGTCACCAACATTAATTTCTGGGGTGTAACGAATTATCACATCTGTATTTTTTACCACACCAACCCCTAATTGTATTGTTGGGGTAGGTACTGCTAAAGGACCAGGCAAGTCATCTAAACCAAATCCATCAGGAGCTTTGATTTGTTCTTCATAAGTATAAGGTTCTCCATCTATATCTCTTTCCCCAAAAATTTCAAGTTGAGTGGTAGTAGTTCCACCGGTGAAGGTTGGCAACATATTTTGATTAGGATCTGCTAATCTCAAATTTGTATAAGTATCAGAATTAAAATCAAATTGTGAGGCGGCATCTGGTATGATTGCAAAATTAAAATTGACCGTTAAATCAAATCCCAAAGTTTTGTGTGGTTTTGCTGTATTATACCAGCCATTGGCTAATCCATTTCCTAAGGATGATGCAAATGGATTCATATAGTTTTTAAGGTAAGTATTGGCATCTCCAAGGCCACTTTCTACTAACTGATCAAATTCAGAGTTTTGCCCAAATGATTTTTCTATCCCTATGCTTAAGGATAAAACAAATACGATAATAATTGTAAAAATCTTCTTCATATTGATTGGTTTTAGTGATACATATGTATAAAAGTATTGAAATTTATTGAATATTTAAATATTTTAAAATACTCACTCAAATAAACTTAAAAATGTATTTTTATTGGAGTGAACAGAATAATTGTCTTTTATATAAGCTGCTCCTTTATTTCCTAAATCTTTCCTAAGTTCATTATTAGTCAAAAGCTTAACTATTGATTTACTCCATTCTTTTTCTTTTTTAGCTGAAAATCCCGCCTGGCTTTCATTTATTATTTTTTTATTAACTCCAACAGGAGAAGCAACAACGGGCTTTTTAATGGCCATATACTGCAATAATTTAAAACCGCATTTACCCTGACTCCAGATATCATCAGTTAATGGT
>NZ_JAGXGF010000130.1 GCF_024636815.1 Marivirga sp. | reverse complement strand
AAACTGGTTGGATAGTGATGATTTAATCGGCTTAGATAGAAAAAAATTATTCCTAGATGAGGAAGACGTAGACTGGAATCAGACATGGAACGAAATTATCGATAAAATGTCTATCAGTAAATCGGCAGAATTACTGAACAAGAAAGGACAGGAAATCCCAGTAATTGCGCACTGCATGCCAGTTTCTGATGAAAATGGAAATCCTGTGAAAATAGCCTGCATATTCATTAAGAAAGAAAAATTTTAAGAACTTATTAAAATATAAGCAGTTATAAAATTCTTAAAGCTTCCAACTTGAAAGAATTTGCAAAACTCATATCGTCACTTGACCAAAGCAATAAAACCAATGAAAAGGTCAATGCTTTAAAAAACTATTTCCGGCTAGCTGATGACCAAGATAAAATATGGACATTGGCACTTTTCACGCATCGGAAACCTAAAAAGTAGCATAAATAGGTCATGATAAAAAATGGGAAAATGAGGGGGCCTATAGTACCAGAATGGCTTGCTCAGAAAACATACTGTGTGGTAGTTGACTTAGCAGAAACCATTGGACTTTGGACTATTATTTGCAAGGAATGAAGAGTGAAATCAAGAAAAAATCAGGAAGCCGAAATTAATGTATAAGAAAACGGTTATCCTCTCTCCGCTTGTCTATCTGATTATATTAGAAAAGATGATAGAAAAATTGCATCGAAACCATAGAGGAGAGGGCACCGAAAATACAGATACAATTAGAAAGTTAACGATTTTAATTTTACATTTGGAAGCAACTATATTTAAAATCAGATGAAAAAAATAAGTTTATTAGTACTATTTATAGGAATCAGTTTTGGTGCTTTTGCACAGTCGGACGTTACAGGAAAATGGAAAACCATAGATGATGAAACCGGTAAAGAAAAGAGCATAGTAGAGATCTATAAAAAAGACGGAAAGGTATATGGCAAAATAACCAAGCTTTTCCGAGGTCCAGACGAAGAGCAAGATCCAATTTGTGATGTTTGTCCTGGCGATAGAAAGAATGAAAAAATTATAGGAATGGAAATCATCCGTGGAATGGAATGGGATGCAGATGATGAGGAGTATGATGATGGCGAAATCATGGATCCTAAGGATGGTAAAACTTATGACTGTGTAATCTGGAGAGAAGGGGATGAATTAAAAGTTAGAGGTTATGTTGCCTTTTTCTATAGAACCCAAACTTGGAAAAAAGTAGACTAATCAATTGGAAATTAAATTAGCAGGAGAAAAATTACTGCTTTCAGAAGATAAAATCATTTATTGGTCAAAATGGCAAACTGTTTTTATTGCTGATTTACATTTGGGTAAAACTACTCATTTCAGAAAAGCAGGCATTGCTGTCCCAACAGCAATCATTAAAGCTGAAATTGACCGAATTGAAAATATCATTTTAAAATTTCGCCCGAAAAGAATTTTCTTTTTGGGCGATTTATTTCATAGCGATTTAAATCATGAATGGGATATTTTCAATGACTTCCTAGATCAACATCCAACAGTTGAATTTATCCTCATTAAAGGGAACCATGATATTCTAAATGACAAAATTTATAATCTCAGCCAACTTAAAATAAAAAAAGAGCCTTTTCAGCTTTATCCATTTATTTTGACTCATCATCCCCTTAGAAAGGTCAAAGTGAATGATAATGAACTAAATCTTTGCGGGCATATACATCCAGGTATTAGTATTAAAGGAAAAGGCAGATCTTATCTGAGTTTACCTTGTTTTTATATGGACGAAAACATAATGATTTTACCGGCTTTCGGCAGATTTACAGGATTGGCTAAAATAAAACCAAAAAAAGACAGTAGTACTTTTATTGTTTTGAACGATTCTGTCAAAAAAATCGGATAGAAAAATAAATTTAAATTCATTACACTAAACCTAGCTTGTAAGAAATTCAAGGCTTTTACATTCGAATATTTATAAAAAATTACGTATTATTATAATTATTTTCGTTCGAAGGGTTACCAAACCCTACTTATCAGTATTAACAAATGAAATTAACAGACAGTCAAGTCATACAACGTATCAAATTAGGTGATGAATCTGCTTTAGATTATCTCTATAAGCAACACTATAAAATGATGCTGCGAATGATTTTGAGGAATAATGGTACAGAGCAAGAGGCTTTGGACATTTTTCAAGATGCTTTGATTGTTTTTTGGCAAAAAGCAATGGATGTTAACTTCGAATTATCTTCAAAAGTCAGTACTTATCTCTTCAGTGTTTGTAAAAACCTTTGGAGGAAAGAATTAGAGAGAAAAAAGAAATTTGAAGATAGTGATAAAGAAGAAAGCGAATACAACCAATTAGAAAGTCAGGAAATGGTGAAAATCATTCATGATTGTATTAATGAATTGGGAGATTCGTGCAAGCAAATTTTAAGTTATCATTATTTTGACGGTCTTTCAATGGACCAGATAGCCAAAAAAATGGGTCTTGCAAATAGCGATACGGCTAAAACAAAAAGATATAAATGTAAAAAAAGGCTGGATGATTTGATTCGTTCAAGATACCAAGCCAGTGACTTTTTAGACCAATAACTATGAGTGAAACAAATTACTTTCGCTTAATCGAAGCTTTTTTTGAGGGGAATATCTCCCCTGCTGATAAAGCTATGCTTGAGGCAAAAATCAATTCAGATCCCTTAGTGAAGGCTGAATTTGATTTACAGCAAAATATTGTAAAGGGTATTTCTAATACTAGAAAATTAGAATTAAAATCAAGATTAGCTTCTATTGATCTTCCAATAAATACTGGCATTTTAACAGGTAGTGGAGTTAAATGGCTAGCAGGTACGGTTGCAGGTGTTACACTTTTTGGAAGTGTGTTATATTGGTCACTTATTTCATTTGATAACAGCATCAAGCCTATTGATATTAAAATGAATCAAGAACTTGCTTTTAAACATGCTCCATTATCCTATATTCCACAATTGGTTGAAGAAGAAAATAAAATCGAAGAGGAAGAATCAAATGAAATAATTCCTCAAGAAACTAATGCCCCCAAAGAAAGAAATGAGATAAGGAAAGAAGAAAAAGATGCTACAGCTAAGGTTCAACCTCAAGCTTTAATTTCCTATGAAGATGATAAGCTCTTCACAAATCAAAGTAATGATGAGGAATTAGAAAATATAGCAAGCCGAGAAATAGCCCACAATAGAGCTGATAAAACGGAAATCGAATTCCTAGATGCTTTAGATGATAAAGATAGCTTCCATTATCGTTACTATAATTCAAAATTGTATCTATATGGTGACTTTAATGAAATGCCTTATCAAATTATTGAATTAAACGATAAAGGCAAAAAACAATTATTCTTAAGTCATAATGAGGATGTTTACATCATTAAAGATAATACTACAGAAATAACTGAATTAAGAAAACTTCAAGATGAAATATTGAAAATGGAAATTCAGCTTATAGTAGAAGATTAAAATAAAGTTCTAAAAGATTTTTTAGAAGGGCTTTTCATGAAAATGGAAAGCCTTTTTTTTGGTTTTTTATAAATTTAACTAAGCTAAGCATAAATAAATTCTTATTTTTGAGCTTTCAAATATGAGCAAAGAGAAAAAATATCGAAAGAAAAAGAAATTAGGGCATTATCCCTTCATTAGTGTCATTTTAAGCATGACATTAGCACTATTTATATTAGGTTTATTTGCTCTATTAATTACTACCACTACCTCTTTGACTAAAGTCATTCAGCAGAATGTTGAAATGCAGGTTTATCTTAAATCAAATCTTTCTGAACCACAGCAATTACGGGTAAGCAAATCTTTAGCTTCTAAAGATTATTTATTAAATGAAGAAAATATAGAAGCTATAAGATTTATTTCTAAGAAGGAAGCAGCTGAGAAATTCATAGAGGAAACAGGAGAAGATTTTATGCAGTTTTTAGGTGATAATCCATTGAAGGATGCATACATAGTAAAAATTTCACCTGAATATCATTCTTCTCAAAAAATGGAAGAAGTACAAAAAGACATTGAGAGCCTTAACGGTGTATTTGAGGTAATATACACCAACAATATGGTGCAAAGCATCAATGAAAACATTACTAAAATTAGCATAGTTTTGTTGAGCATATCCGTTTTACTCTTTATTGTAATCGGTATTCTTATTAATAATACCATTAAATTAGCTCTTTTCTCTCAAAGATTTTTAATAAGAAGTATGCAATTGGTAGGTGCTACGAAAGGATTTATCAGAAAACCATTTATTTACCGTTCTATATTGCATGGTATTATTTCTGCACTTATTGCGGGAGGCTTGCTTTTTGGTTTATTAACATACGGTAGTCAAAAATTAGAAGGCCTTGCTGAATTACAAAACCAGGAAATGTTATTGGTTATTTTTGGTGGTCTTGTAATATCAGGTGTTTTGATTGCAAGTTTTAGTACTTACAGAGCCATACAAAAATATATGGCAATGTCTTTAGATGAACTATATTAAATGGAACCAATTAGGGAATTACAACAAAATTAATTGCCTGATAATCAGAATAAAATGACAATATTTTTTAATTAAATATTTGAACCATATAAATACTCTTTATGTCAGAAAAAAAGAAATTAGCGTTCGGTAAAAGCAATTACGTATTAATGATTGCTGGTATTTTAACTCTTATCATTGGGTTTATCATTATGACTTTAGATTCCGAGCAATATGGCTTTGGGTTTTTGGGATTAACTCTTGGACCTATTATAGTCTTTATAGGTTTCATCATTGAAATATTTGCTATTCTAAAGAAACCTAAGCAATAAAAATGGGATTACTGGAAGCTATTATCCTTGGAATAATTCAAGGATTAACAGAGTTTTTACCCGTTAGTAGTAGCGGGCATCTTGAAATTGGTGCAGTTTTATTAAATGCTCATACTTCTGAAAGTTTACTGTTTTCAGTTTTGGTACATGCTGCCACTGCCCTATCTACTATTATTGTTTTCAGAAAAGATATAGTAAATATTTTCAAAGGGATTTTCATTTTTAAATGGAATGAATCCTACGAGTTTGCTGCAAAAATAATTCTTTCTATGATTCCGATCGCGATAGTCGGAGTTTTCTTCGAAAAAGAAGTAGAAAGCTTCTTTACAGGAAATCTATTATTAGTTGGTTGTATGTTGTTGGTAACTGCTATTTTGCTTGCATTCACTCAAACTGTCAAAGATAAACAGGGTGGTCCAGTGAAATATTGGCATGCTATCATAATTGGTATTGCCCAATCAATTGCTATACTTCCAGGGATATCTCGTTCAGGGGCAACAATTGCAACCGCATTACTAATTGGAGTTAATAAAGAAAAAGCAGCCAGATTTTCATTCCTTATGGTGTTAATTCCAATTTTGGGTGCATCCCTTTTAAAAGTTTTAGATTATTTAGAGGAACCTGCTGTAGCAAATCAAACGGGTAGTTTTGTACTTTTTATGGGTTTCCTTATGGCTTTTATTGCAGGATTATTTGCTTGCAAGGCTATGGTTAAAATTGTAAAAGAAGGAAAACTAGTTTATTTCGCCATCTATTGCGCTATAGTGGGAAGTATCGCTATCATAAGCCAATTAATATGAGTGAAACAGTTAATGATTATAATGAGGGAAAGGTCTTATTGATTGATAAGCCACTTAATTGGACTTCTTTTGATGTAGTAAAAAAATTGAAATTTGCTTTAAAGGTTAAAAAAATCGGTCATGCCGGTACTTTAGATCCTTTAGCTACGGGTTTGTTGATTCTGTGCACTGGAAAAATGACGAAGTCTATTGATAAATATCAGGCACAGGAAAAAGAATATACAGGAGAATTCACTCTAGGTTACACCACTCCTTCCTACGATTTAGAAACCGAACCTGAATTCCAAAAGGACGCAAATAATATTAAGATTGATGATTTGAAAACAACTACCCAATATTTCGTTGGAGAAATAGAACAAACCCCTCCTATTTTCTCAGCAGTTAAAAGCGGTGGAAAAAGAGCCTATACTTTAGCCAGAGAAGGAAAGGAAGTTAAATTAAAATCAAGAGTCGTGACTATCAATGAATTTGAAATTACTGATTTTCAGGAAAATAAGGTCTCGTTTCGAGTTCGATGCTCTAAAGGAACTTATATAAGGAGTTTAGCTCATGATTTTGGAGAGAAATTAGGTGTAGGTGCCTATTTATCAGCATTAAGAAGAACAAAAATTGGTGATTTTTCCGTTGAAGATGCTGAAAACTTAAATGAATTTGTGAATAATAATAAAGTCAACACAAATGATCATCCATGACGGATATGAAAATTTAGAAGGCATCAAAAATGCAGTGGTAACCATCGGAACCTTCGATGGGATTCACCTTGGGCATCAGGAAATAATTAGCCGTATTATAGAATTAGCTAAATCAGTAAATGGTGAAACTGCATTGGTTACCTTCTGGCCTCATCCTCGATATGTTTTGGGTAAAAATCAAGATAATTTAAAACTACTCACTACTTTTGATGAAAAAGCGGAAATTTTGGACCAATTAGGGCTGGATCATATCGTTAGAGTCAATTTCACTAAAGAGTTTTCTCAGTGGACTTCTGAGCAGTTTATTCAACGAATAATCATTTCAGCCTTGCATACCAAAAGATTAGTGATTGGGTATGATCACCGCTTTGGAAAAGACAGAGAAGGCAGTTTTGAGCATCTGAAAAATCATTCAGATAGATATGGTTTTGAGGTTGAAGAAATTCCAAAGCAAACTATTGATGATGTTGGAATCAGTTCTACCAAAATTAGAAATGCTGTAGAAGCAGGTGAAGTAGAATTAGCGCATGATTTCTTAGGTAGATTTTATGAAATCAATGGCGAAGTGGTAAGTGGAGATAAAATAGGGAAAACTCTAGGTTTCGCCACTGCTAATATTAAAGTGGAAGAATCTTACAAATTAGTACCCGCTGATGGAGCCTATGCAGTAATAACAGAAGTAAAAGGAAAACAATATAAAGGCATGCTCAATATCGGCTACAGACCGACTGTTGACGGTAAATCAAAAAGAATTGAAGCCAATATATTTGATTTCAATGAAACTATTTACGGAGAAAAAATTAAAATAAGCTTTATCAAAAGATTAAGAGATGAAATAAAGTTTAATTCAAAAGAAGAATTAAGCAATCAGCTTGAGAATGATAAGGAAAAAGCGATGCAAATCCTTAATCAACGTCATTGAACTCATTAAAATAGTTAACTTAGAGTAAGATTACATTTAATCAGTTTAGTATTAAACATAAAAATATGATTAATAAAGTAGTAAAAAATGCAAGCGAAGCAGTTAAAGACATACCGGAAAATGCGGTTTTAATGTTGGGAGGCTTTGGATTATGCGGAATACCAGAAAACAGCATTCAAGCACTTTTAGAAACTAAAGTAAAAGGTCTTACCTGCATTTCTAACAATGCCGGAGTAGATGATTTTGGTATAGGCTTATTACTTAAAACTCATCAGGTTAAAAAAATGATCTCCTCTTATGTAGGTGAAAATGCTGAGTTTGAAAGGCAACTTTTGTCTGGAGAATTGGATGTAGAGCTTATTCCACAGGGAACATTAGCAGAAAGAGTAAGAGCTGGCGGTGCCGGAATACCTGCATTCTATACGCCTGCAGGTTTTGGAACTGAAGTTGCTGAAGGAAAAGAAACCCGTGAGTTTGATGGAAAAATGTATTTGTTGGAAAAAGGCTTAGTTGCAGATTTCGCATTGGTAAAGGCCTGGAAAGGTGATACAGCAGGGAATTTGATTTTCAAAGGAACTGCAAGGAATTTCAATCCTATGATGGCAGCTGCAGGTAAAATCACAATAGCTGAGGTTGAAGAATTAGTACCTGCCGGAGAGCTCAATCCAAATGAGATTCATACTCCTGGAATTTACGTTCAGCGTATTTTTGAAGGTAAAAATTATGAAAAGAGAATTGAACAAAGAACTGTAAGATCTTAAGATATGGCACTTGATAAAATAGGAATAGCAAAAAGAATAGCACAGGAAGTTCAAGATGGAATGTATATCAATTTAGGTATTGGTATCCCTACCCTAGTTGCGAATTATATACCAGATGCCTTAGATGTTGTATTACAATCTGAAAACGGACTTTTAGGAATCGGGCAATTCCCTACAGAAGAGGAAGTAGATGCTGACTTAATAAATGCAGGAAAGCAAACCATCACTATGCGAGATGGTTCGGTTCTATTTGACTCATCTGAAAGTTTTGCCATGATTAGAGGCGGTCATGTAGATTTAACCATTTTGGGTGCCATGGAAGTTTCTGAAAATGGTGATATCTCTAATTGGAAAATTCCAGGCAAAATGGTGAAAGGTATGGGAGGTGCAATGGATTTGGTTGCTTCTGCTAAAAATATAATTGTGGCCATGCAACACACCAGCAGAAGCGGTGAATCCAAACTTTTGAAAGAATGTAGTTTACCTATTACTGGTTTGAAATGTGTAAGAAAAATCATCACTAATTTAGCCGTTTTAGAAGTACAAGAAGGTGGCGGATTTAAATTATTAGAAAGAGCCCCTGGCGTGACAGTTGAAGAGATTAAAGAAGCTACTGAAGGGAAATTGATAGTAGAAGGTGATATTCCTGAAATGAAAATTGATTAATCATGAGAAGATTTAAAATATTGAACTTACTATTAGTAAGTGGATTGTTAATTTTCAATTCTTGCAAAGACAAAAATGAAAATTTCATATTGTTTTCCGTTGAACAAGATGTCGAATTAGGAGCACAGGTAGCAGAAGAAATTGAAAATGATCCTGATCAATTTCCGATTTTAGATGAAACAGAATATTCAAATGCTTATGCCTATTTAAATAACCTTTTGGACTACATTTTGTCTTCTGGAGAGGTGCAATACAAAGAAGAATTCGTATGGGATATTCATATCATCGCTAATGATTCCGTATTAAATGCTTTTGCGACACCTGGTGGTTATTTATATGTTTATACCGGTTTAATCAAATTTTTGGACCAGGAAGATGATTTAATGGGTGTATTGGGGCATGAAGTAGCTCATTCAGATTTAAGACATACGAGTCAAAACCTGCAACAACTATATGCTATCTCATTACTTTTAGAATTAATTAGCGGTGAAAATCCAAGCCAACTTGAAAAAATTGCTGGGCAAATTGCAGGTACCGCAGCTGGATTGAGTTTTTCAAGAAAATTTGAAGAAGAAGCAGATGCCAGGTCAGTTGAGTATTTAGCCAATACACCTTATGCTTGCAATGGTGCTTATTCATTTTTCCAAAAATTATTGGATGAAGGAAAAGCTGGGGGAACACCTGAGTTCTTAAGTACTCATCCTGATCCGGAAGATAGAGTGGAAGACATCAACACAAAAGCAGACGAGATAGGTTGTGATACTACCCCTCTTGCGCCTGCAACTTATGAGGATTTTAAAAACATGTTACCTCAATAATATAGATAATTAATAAATAGATTGAATTAGGAAGAATGAAAAAATCGAACATCAATTTCGAAATAGACTTAGATAAAGATAACGTACCCGAAAAAATCCATTGGAGCGCTACCGATGCTGGTGAAGAATTAACAGAAACCAAAAGCATCAGTATTTCACTTTGGGATCATGTACAGAAAAATTCCATGAGAATTGACTTATGGACAAATGAAATGCCTGTAGATGAAATGAAACGATTTTACATAGATTGCCTTGGTGGAATGGCACAAAGTGTCTTAAACTCTACCGGAGATGAGTTCATGGCGGAAGAAATGAATATGCTCTGCGAAAAACTAGTAAAGCATCTTGAAAAAGAGATGAGAGAACAAAAATAAATAAAAGGTGGCCATGGTCACCTTTTTTATCTTAATACATGACCTGCCAAAATCTTCTGAACTTCATAAACATCTACCGATTTACTGAACTCCTTTTCAAGTTGAGGCTCATTTTGTCCATTAAGCCAAATTTTTAAAGTTGCTTTGGAATTAAATGACTTTTTAGTTTGTACACAAAAGTTGGATATTCTTGAGTAAGGTAAGCTTAAGTACTCAATTCCAATGTCATCTCCTTTTTTTAAATCTACCAATACCATCCGCATATTAGTAAAAATAAAGGTATCCTCGTTGAGCTTGAAGCCTACTTCAATTTGCTCATCTTGTAACAGTAAACGTTCATACTCATCAGCAATATTAGAATTCTCTAAGATGCCTGAATTATTTAATAAATTGGAAAAGAAGTTCATATCATTAAGATTTAAAATAAGACACCAATTTCAAATTTCAACTGGTGATAATTAAAGGTTTCTCCGTTGCTTTGCACTCGCCTAGACTCCGTATAGAAGTTATTAGTTTGGTAACGGATTCTATTAAAAAAGGTGATATTATTTAGAAAATGTTACTATAAATCATAATTAGTCAATTCTCAATAAGGTAGAATTACCTTTATTATTTTATAATTAGGCCGTTTAATAAATTAAATATTTCCTCTTTATACTTATCGACTAATTTTTGCCCCGTATAAATATGAAATTGAAAAGAGCCATTTTTACCTGAAGCATAATAAGAAATATAACTTATTTTCATACTTTGAACAGTGCCTTCCATCTGCATAAAAATTAACTCCTTATCATTTACAAACCTGTATTCACTACTTACAATTTTAAAATCAGGAGACATTGAATTAGCATTTTGAAAGGATATTTCCATCAATTTCTCTACTTCAATTTCTAATTCCTCATATATTACCATAGCATAAACATCTCCCCTTTTCATTTTCAATGCTAGATCAGCATCAGGATTTAAATCTGCTGCAGGAACACGCTTCCAGGTACTGGGGTTATACCATAATTGGTAAGCATTATTTAGCCCTTTAAGCATTTGGCTTGAATTTTTCGGTTTTAAAAATTTGGAATCATTTCTACCAATTTCAATTTCTTCGGGCTCCACATAGTTCTCAAAATAATCCCATGTTCCATTTGGTAATAAAACGACACTATCTCCTCTTTCTGTTATTGCAATTTCTTGGGCAGATAGTGAATTAGCATACAAACTCAAACTTGACAGAAGTAATAGAATTTTGAAATTAATTATTTTCATTTCTTTATAAATTATTCAACTTTAAACAACCACAATTGCGTCTCCTGCTCTGTACTAAAATTATCATCTGACACGAACAATAAACTTTTGCTTCCATCCGGGAAATCAGGCCCGAAGGTTATGCCTTCAATATTATCTAATTTTTGATTAAAATCTGAGAAATCGAGAATTAACTTTTTAGAGGCGGCCATATAGTTAATTCCATTTAAAGCATTTATATCTTTCACATCTGTTGCATCTGCAGTCTCAATTTCAAAAACTTTTATAAAATTCCCTACTCCTTTAGCGTAAGACCTTTCCATCACCCACAGCTTATTTTCATCTATAAAAAGTATTTCAGGTACAGAATTAATATAAAATTCATCTTCGGGATCAGGTCTTTCACTCAAAAAACTGATATTATAGGCATATTGGTTGAGAACAAGATTATTTTTAATGTCTTGTCGAACCAGCCGAATCGGAAATTGTCCTTCTTCAAAACCAGGCACTTCTCCATCTTCTTTTAGTGGCAATTCGTTGGCATACCAAATAATAGTGTCATTTTCAAAAGTTAAACTTTCAAAACCTCCATTTTCTCTGATACCTTTATCACCATTAAAAAAGAAAATATTCGGAACTTTAACCTCTGAAAGAAAATCTCCGTCTCTATTCATCTCCCAAACAAAAGGATTGATCCATTCTTCTGTTCTACCGCCTTCACTGGTGTAGAAATAGGTATCGGTAGAAGCTCTGAAGCGAATAGACTCGGGATCTAATTCATTTTTCTGAAAAAAATCTCCTGCCATATTTTTCAAGAAAATAGTTTTATTAAAATCATAATTAAGAATACCTGTACTATCAAAATTGATTTGTAGCTCATACATTCTAGCTGGTGAATGCTCAGAACGGTCATCTGAAATCACCACATATTGATTGTCACCTAAATAATCAATAGAGGAAAAACCTCCTATGATTGTGCTATCAATAAGTTGATCCTTTTTGATTGCTATTTTATCAATATACTGTATTGAGTGATTAGAATTGGATTGTTTGGTAGTAGAATTCGAACAAGAACTTAAAATCACTATTGATAATAAACAATTAAAGAAGATTTTTAACATAAAGTTGAATCGCACTTAAAAAAATATTTAGGTAAAAATAATAGAATTTTACTGCTTTAAGGCTTTTTAAATACACTTTTTAATTAATTCCACATATTTAACTCGAAACGATAGCAAAATTTAATTTGCAAAGCATAGTAATTGGAAATAAAAGCAGTAACTTTGTAAAAATTAAAATTATTATAATGAATAAAGGAACAGTAAAATTCTTTAATGATTCAAAAGGATTTGGATTTATTATTGACGAAAGCACTCAACAAGATTATTTCGTACATGTATCAGGTCTAATTGACGACATTAGAGAAAATGATGAAGTTGTTTATGAACTTCAAGACGGAAAAAAAGGTTTAAATGCAGTGAATGTGAAATTAGCTTAATTGATAAATATACATTTTAAGATCATTTAATTGAATTAAGGTTTCTCAGATTTGGGAAACCTTTTTTTTTGTCTAATTATTAAAAATTTCAATTCATCTAAACTTAGATCAAATTTTTCAGTTAAAGTAAATGTACTAACATAGGATTTATGAATTGGAACGAAGTAATCAAGTTTGCTAATAATGGAAGTCCTGAACCACCAAAAAGAGTAGACAAAACTGATGATGAGTGGAAAGCTATTTTAAATCCAGAAGAGTATCAGGTCACTAGAAAAAAAGGAACTGAAAGAGCATTTTCAGGAGAATATTGCGAAGCCCATGAAGCAGGTCAATATGCTTGCAGATGTTGTGGCACTACATTATTTGATTCAACTTTAAAATTTACGTCTAGTTCAGGATGGCCAAGTTTCACGGAGCCTTTTGAAAACAATGTTATAAAATATGAGAAAGATGAAAGCTTTGGCATGGTCAGAGTAGAAGTTCTCTGTAATATTTGTGATGCGCATCTTGGACATGTTTTCCCAGATGGACCTGAACCGACCGGTTTGAGATATTGTATTAATTCTGCCTCGATTAAATTAATAAAATAAGCAATCTTGACAAGTTATATATACCAAATTATTACGTATTTTTATTGTAAACATTAAGATCAAAAATATGAAATCAATTTTTACCTTCACCTTATTATGCTCTTCACTTATATTTGTTCTGTCATGTACATTAGAAAGAAAAATTATTGGCACTTGGCAAATTGAATCCTATTCCGAAGAATCGGGAGATGGAAGTAGTGCTAACGCGAAAAATATTGGTACCATCCAACTTAATAAAGATGGGGTGGGTTCTAATGATCTATCGTACAGAATTTTAGGGAATGAGAGGACAGAAAAAGCAGATTTTACATATAATTTAAATGATCAAAATATAACCATCAAAACAGATGGTGAAAGTGAGTTAGCTAAATCTTGGATTATAATTGAAAGCAGAAATGATTTTCAAAAATGGAAATCTACTGATGGAAAGGGGAACGTTCAGACCCTGATTTTAATAAAAGAATAATTTATTTATAAATTTCAATTTTAAGCATGTCTGACTCCCATTAAATCTAATTCAGGGATATATTGAAGATTTTCCTTTTGAATAGAATCGGGAACAAATACAAATCTCTTATCAAATACCTGATTGAGAATAAAATAACTCACCCAATATTCATTATTGAGCCGAAATAAATCTGGCTGAATGGGCTCAATTCTAGCATAACTTTGCTCTTCCACTTTTTCAATCATATGCCTTAAAACAGAAGTTTCTTTTTCTTTACCCTCAATTTCTCCATATCCTTTAGAAGTAATCATAACGGTTTCCAGCTCAATTAAATTTTTATTGATCAAATAAACATCCCATTGTGCTTCTCCTTCTTTTTCAGATTGAGTAACTACTAATTCTACTCCTGTTACAGGGGGAAAATCAATATCCTTTTTCATACTTCTTTTCTTCTAGTAATTTCATTTCAAACAATTCTGCAATATATCCTTTTAATTTATTGCTGACTTCCCTCATATCTTGCTTTTCTCCCAACTCTGCCTCCATAGAAGTCACCGCTTTATCATCTATGCCACATGGAATGATATTTTTAAAATAATTAAGGTCTGTATTCACATTAAAAGCAAACCCGTGCATAGTCACCCATCTACTGGATTTCACGCCAAGCGCACATATTTTTCTTGGATTTTTAGCCCCTTCTTCATAATCTATCCATACACCCGTCAATCCTTTTATCCTTCCCGATTCTATCCCATATTCTTTTAAAGTAAGAATGACAGCTTCCTCTAATAATCTCAAATACTTATGAATATCAGTGAAGAAATTATCCAAATCTATTATTGGGTAGCCCACTATTTGTCCAGGACCGTGATAAGTAATATCTCCTCCTCTATTGATTTTATAATAAGTCGCCTGCTTTTCTTTCAGTTCATCATCATCAAGCAATAAATTCTCTTCAGATCCGCTTTTCCCTAATGTATAAACATGCGGGTGCTCCAGGAAAATCAGATAATTAGGTGTGATTTGATGATCCTTATCCTCAATTTTTCTATTAGCTGTTTTAATTTCGATGGTTTTCAAAAATAATTCTTCCTGATAATCCCAGGCTTTCTTATAATCCATCATCCCTAAAGAGAGGAATTGAGTGTCTTTATTCAACTTAAAATTCACTTTTATTCTGCTAATTTATTCTTTAAAAAATCTATACTTTTAACAGGAAATGGATCAATTTGGTTTTCCTCTGCCAAATAAAAGCTAATCCAATCTATCAAATGAATAAAATAATATAATTGCTGTATAAAGCTCTCTCCCTTTCCATTAAGTTCAATTACCTCTGCTTTTTCTTCGATAATTGATTTACTAATATCCATTCTTTTTTGATTTTGATTATGATCAAAATCAGATCTTAATAGAATAGCTTTAGACTTTTTCACATGCTCTTTAGGAAACACCCAACCCACCAATTCATTATGATTTAATTCAGGAAAAACATGAGCATGAGACAATTGCTTACTGTTTTCTGCTAATTGTTGCTGAATCCTTAAAACAGCTGGATAAAATTTTTGATCCGCATATAATAAAGTAAAATACTCATGAATGTTTTCTGCAATACTTTTTGCCTGCTTTTGAATATCATCTTGTTCTTTTTCCAAAAGAGCTATACAAGACCTTAATTCTCCTGCGATATCCAAGCCAGGGCAATAACCTAATTCATGCAATAACATTAAAATAGCCACAGAAGGATATGCAAGACCTGCCCGAGGACAACCCGCTTCTCCTGAAAAATTGTATTGAGGATACTTCTTATTATCTGATATTTCTTTCAGTTCCCCACCTGTTGTAACAGAAAATATATGATGAGTCTCTTTTTCCGCTGATTTTAATAAGGTGAGCGTTTCTTCAGTATTTCCACTATAAGAACAAACGATAAATAAAGTATGATTATTTACCCATTTCGGCAACACATAACCTTGAAGTAAAGTGATAGGTACTTTGCAATGCTCTTCAACGATACTTTTAACGAGATGGGCACCAATTCCTGAGCCTCCCATTCCGCTGATTGCTATGTGCTGAATTTCATCCTTTGAAATATCCGAAGAGTTGATTTGTTTTGTTAATTCCAAAGCTTCTTTCAGTTGATCCGGAAAAGTTTTTATTAAATTTAACACAGTAAGTTTTTAGTTCGTTTTTTAAATTTACAAATATAATATCAGAATGATACCATTAGCGTGAATACAAAAAAAATAGGTGACAAAGGAGAAGATTTTGCCAAAAAAATTTTAGAATCTAAAGGCTATGAGATTTTGGAACGGAATTATCGGTTCAAAAGATCTGAAATTGATATCATTACTTTACATCACAACGTATTAATCTTTGTTGAGGTTAAAGCTTTACATTCTTTTAATCATGGCTACCCTGAAGAAAGAGTGAATCAGACTAAAATCAATAAACTGATGGAAGCTGCTGAAAATTATATTTATGCTATTAACTGGCAAAAAGACATCCGATTTGATGTTCTTAGCATCAATTTAAATGAGCCGGATGAGTATCTTCACATTGAAGATGCCTTTTATTAAATAGAGCCTATTAGGCAATTTTAAAACAAAACAGTTAACTCACACTATCCCCTTCTGGATACCAATGGCGCTTCCTACGCCCACCCCTCCTTTTTACAACTGTACTAACTTGAATACTTGCCAACCTATACACCTATTCACCTCAACACTTAAATACGTAAATTAAGGCAACCAAAAATCAAATATTATTTTATTCATACAATTAAAATGACCTTTAGGACATTTTTGAAATCCTATTTTTGAACACGGCCTGCAATTCACTTTTGTATTTTCTAAAATCGTGAACTTAGTTTTATAAGGATACATGCCAAACATAGGAATAGTATTGCCCCAAATGCAAAAAATATTCTTCCTAAAAGCTGCTGCGATATGCATCAATCCGGTGTCATGTGTAAAAACATAGGTGGCATTTTTCACAAGCGATGCAGATTGGTTTAGGTTAAATTTCCCACATGCATTGAAAATTTTTGCCTTCTTCCCCATTTCAGTTAGCTTTTCCTCGTAAGCTGAGGAATTTTCAGTTTGCTCAAAAAACTTTTCCACCTTCTCTCCCATTTCCGCATCATCAGGACCACCTAACAAAATGATCGGTTTATTGATTTTATCACACAATTCAACCATTCGGTTAAACGGAAGCTTTTTAGTGTTGTGTTGTGCGCCTATAACATAAGCTACATATTCCTTTTGATGTGTTTCTGGCAACCATTCTTTTTCTACCTCATCCTTTTCAGGAATAAAATAGTCCAATCCGAATTGATCCTTTTTTACCCCCAATTCTGAGGCTCCTTCCATATATCGATCTACTATATGCTGATTAGGTAATTTATTGACCTTCATATTCACCATCAGCCACTTTTCCCAATTCAATTTATCGAAAGATTTTGAAGGCAAATTCAATCTTAATTTGATGATTTTAGTCCTCAAATTATTATGAAGATCAACTATGTAATCAAATTTTTCGACTTTCAAAGCAGTCACTAAATCACTCAAATTATCTTCTAATTGGTGTACTTTATCCACATAAGGATTGTTTTCTAATATATTGACATAACCTTTTTTAGTGGCATAATGAACCTCAACGTCCGATAGCTGTAATTTGATAGCCCTAATAACAGGGGTTGTCAAAACGATATCTCCAATAGAGGAAAACCTTAGGATAAGAACTTTTTTAACTTTTTTCAAATTTTATGTTTTTGAAAGTGCTGACTTTTTACGGTCCTTAAAATATTGTGATAATTTTTCTAAACTTTTGGCATTGAAAGTTTCACCAGCGGTTAGGCCTGCCTTTCTACCTACACAGAGTCCATAATACATATCGTGATAGCCAATTGTTTCATGGGCATCAGGATTAATTGAAATCTGAACTCCTTTATCCAAAGCATATCGTACATATCTCCAATCTAAATCTAATCGCCAAGGGTGGGCATTAATTTCAATTACTACTCCATACTCAGCGCAAGCATCAATTACCATTTTATGATTGATGGGGTAACCCTTTCTTTGTAACAATAATCTCCCTGTTGGATGTCCTAGAATAGTGGTAAATGGATTTGCTATAGCATTCAATAATCGATTAGTAGCCGTTTTTTCATCCATGCTTAATGGAGAATGTATAGATGCCACCACAAAATCAAAGGTTTCCAGCACATCCTTAGCATAATCAAGCGAACCATCATTCAAAATATCAGATTCAATACCCTTAAAAATCTTAAAGGGGGCTAATTTTTCATTCAGCTTATCAATTTCCTCATGTTGTTTTTTAACCCTGAACTCTTGCAGACCATTGGCATAAGAAGCTGTTTTACTGTGATCACTTATTCCTAAATATTCATAACCCAGGTCTTTACAGTATTGAGCCATTTCCTCCAAAGAATTTTTACCATCGCTATAGGTGCTATGATTATGTAAAATTCCTTTCAAATCACTCATTTCTACTAATTCAGGAATTTTATTATCCTTTACCCATTCCAATTCCCATAATCCTTCTCGTAGTTCAGGCTCAATAAAAGGAAAGCCTGCTGCTTCATAGATCTCCTCCTCCGTACTAAAATGTTTATCTTTTAAAATATGACTGAAAGATTCACCCTTTTTCAATTCTGCATTTAAATGCTTAGGGTGAGCAGTTGTTTTAAATAAATCATTAATAAACTGCTCTTTGTTAGTGAAAATCAGATTAACCTCTGCCTTCAAAGGTTTATAAGTAAACTTCAAGCTTAATGGGCCAGAATTTTTCTTATCCAGCACATAATCTTCATTTTTTGATACGTATTGAATGATTTTAGCCTTATTGTCGGTAGCCACTAGAATTTCTAAAGGCTTAATAACTTCCATTTTTCTTCTGGTGTCCGAGGTTACTGAAACTTTATTCACTCCCTCTAAGGAGCTTAAATCCTGCATAACTTTTTCAGCTAATTGGGTAGCTTCCCTAAAATGAATATATCCTCTCCAGCTCAATTTAAATTCCACAGCTTCCTGCAATTTAATCTGAGTTTTGTCTCCAAACCCTTTTAAAGCTGCAATTTTATTTTCCTGACAGGCAATTAATAAATCTTCAAGATTATCAATTTCTAATTTTTCCCAAATGAGTTTAATTTTTTTAGGACCAAAACCACTCAATTGCATCATTTCCAAAATCCCTTCGGGTGTTTTGTCACTTAAATCATCAAAAAGTTCAAAGGACCCTTGCTCATTTATTTGATAAATTGACTGAGCCAAGCTTTTTCCAACTCCTTCAATCTTTTGCAACTCATCGGTATCCATCACAGCCAAACTTTTATGGTATCGTTCAAGACTGTTCACTGCAGACTGATAACTTTTTATTTTAAAATCATTTTCGCCATGAAGCTCCATGAGCTTGGCTGTATTCTTTAAAATTTTTATAATTTGTTTATTTTCCAAAGCTTATTGATTTTTTGTAAAATTAAAGGATATATTGAGAAGGATAATGGATAGTTTCTGTAATTTTTTGTGTTTAACAAAAGAGTCCTAAATATGTTATTAATGCTGATTTAACAATCAAGATTTTTTTATATGAAAATTAAATTTTTACTAAACCTCATTTTATTTGTAATAAGCTTCTCTTTACAAGCTCAAATTTCACAACCCTTAAGGTATGAAATTGAGATTGAAAATTTATATGATGAATATTATGTAGTTTCTGCGCAGGAAAATGGTTTGTTTTTATTTAAAGAATTGGAAAAAAAATCAGATCATAATGAATTCCTATGGGAAATTATTAGGTTAGACACGAGTTTAAATGAAATCAACAGAAGAGAAGTCATAATCGATAAAAAATTCTCTTTTAGAGGGTATAGCTATGACAATAGTCAATTCGTTATGCTTTTTCAAGAAGGTATTGATTTCGCAAAGGATCTTTTATTTCTTACTTTCTCTATTAATGGCGACACCTTTCAATCTTATTTATACGAAAATTTAGTCCCTATCAAATTAACTGAATTTGAAGCCAAAAATGATGCTGTAGTCTTTGGCGGGAATGTTAATATGAGAACAGTTGTGATGATGTATAATTTCAATGCTGAAAGAGGCGTTGTTTTGCCCGGATTTTATAATGATAAAAGCAGTTTATTACAAATTGTGACTGATACTAATGATGATTTGGTCAGAATAATAACTTCTGACAAAATGCCTAATAGAAGATTTGGGATTACAGTGCGAGCTTTTAATACCATGGGAGAAAGGATTTTTACGAATGAACTTTTAGCTAAGGGTGATTTAAGCCTTACTGATGGCAGGGTCGTTAATAGCAGTGAAGGTGGAAACTTATTGGCAGGCACTTATTCTGTTAATAAAAGAACTGAAACATCTAGAGGGATTTATGTAGCAGATTTCAATAAGTTAAATGAAAATCAAATCAATTATTATAACTACGCTGAATTAGAAAATTTCTTTAATTACATGCGGGAAAGAAGAAAAGAAAGAATTCTTAAAAAGATTGCCAGAAAAAAAATTAAAGGCCGGAAATTACGATTTAGTTACCGCTTATTTGTTCAAGATATTATTAAGCAGAATAATGAAAATATATTAATAGGTGAAGCCTATTACCCTACTTATTCCAATCGTTCTTCTGGTAATTTTATTTCACCCTATAGTTATGATCCATTTTCATACAGGGGTTCTGGGCAAGTTTTTGATGGATATGAATACACTCATGCAGTTATTATGGCTTTTGATGATAATGGAAAGCTATTATGGGATAACAGTTTCGAGATAAATGATCTTAAAAGTTTCCAGTTAGAAGAACATGTTCAATTAGCCTTCTTAAAAAATGAAATCGTTATGCTTTATCTGTACGATCAGCAGTTAAAAATAAAAGTGATAAAAAATAATGAAATTGTAGAGGGAAAATATACTGAAGATTTGAAATTAATGTATGAAAACGATGAAATGAAAAGTAACGATGAGGAATTGGAAGGCTTAGAACACTGGTATGGAAACAATTTTTACGCCTATGGGGTGAACAAAGTGAAAAATTTGAAGGATGAAAATATAAAACTGAACAGAAAAGTATTTTTTATCAATAAAATCGTGGTCGAATAAATCTGCAGTTTACTATCTTTGCCCCAGCGCCATGGAAAAACGTCTGATTTTAGATACCGACCTTTTGCAGATTACCATTAATAGGTTAGTGGAAGAATTGATTGAAAACCACAAAGACTTTCAAGATACTGTTTTAATTGGGCTTCAGCCTAGAGGAGTTTTCTTAGCAAAGAGAATTCAAAACAGATTGAATGAGCGATTAAATAAAGAGCTTCCTTTAGGATTACTAGATACCACCTTCTATCGCGATGATTTTAGAAGAAGAGATACTCCTCTTAAAGCAAATGCAACAAAAATTCCATTTATAATTGAAGATAAAAAGGTCATTTTGATTGATGATGTGCTTTTTACGGGTAGAACTGTAAGGGCTGCATTAGATGCAATGATTGCATTTGGGAGACCCAGACTAGTGGAACTTTTGACTTTTATCGATAGAAAATACACAAGAGATTTACCTATTCAACCTGATTATGTGGGTATAAGAGTAAATACTATTAAAACTCAGCGGGTATTAGTAGAATGGACAGACCAAGGTGCAGAAAATGATAAAATCTGGTTAGTGACAAACGAAGAAAAATGACAAATTTAAGTGTAAATCATTTATTGGGTATCAAAGACTTAACAGCAGATGATATTCAATTGATTTTTCAAACTGCCGACCATTTCAAAGAAGTTATCAATAGACCCATTAAAAAAGTCCCCTCACTCAGAGATATTACCATTGCTAACATATTTTTTGAAAATTCTACCAGAACAAAATTATCATTTGAATTAGCGGAAAAAAGATTGTCAGCTGATGTAATTAATTTTTCTTCCTCAAATAGTTCTGTTAAAAAAGGAGAAACACTCTTAGATACTGTCAATAATATTTTATCAATGAAAGTTGATATGGTAGTGATGAGACACTCAAGCCCTGGAGCTGCTCATTTTTTATCAAGGCATATTGATGCTAATATTGTGAATGCAGGAGATGGAACTCATGAGCACCCAACTCAAGCTTTATTGGACACTTATTCCATAAGGGAGAAAATACAAGAGCTAAAAGGAAAAAAGGTTGCCATCATTGGAGACATCTTACACTCAAGAGTCGCATTATCAAATATTTACGCACTAAAAAAGCTAGGTGCAGAAGTCATGGTTTGCGGACCGGCTACCCTTCTTCCAAAATATATATCAGAATTAGGTGTTCAAATAAGCTGGGATGTAAGAGAGGCTTTAGAATGGTGTGATGTTGCCAATATCCTAAGGATCCAGCTCGAAAGACAACAACTGAAATATTTTCCTTCATTACGAGAATATTCACTTTATTATGGGGTCAATAAAAAGTTATTGGATAGCTTAGGGAAAGAAATTATTGTGATGCACCCCGGACCAATTAATAGAGGAGTAGAGATTAGTAGTGATGTGGCTGACTCCAAACAATCCATCATACTAAATCAAGTGGAAAATGGAGTAGCAATAAGAATGGCTGTTCTATACTTATTGGCACAAAAAAGGCAGAATTAACCCAAAAAATTCATATGAATTTTTCGTCTGAAGGACAGACAAATTATAAAAACCAAGCTACTATATAATTACATTTTTAAATTCACATTAAACCATGAATTTTAAAAATACCTAAATTTGGATTATTAGATTTTATAAATTATCGGGGTTAACCTTCGGATAATTACTTGGTAATCAGTTACTTTAAATTGACTATTATCATTTCCCATAACCTCCACATGAATATTGAAGGTTAAGATTCTGCCTGTAATATAAATTCTGTTAACTCCTGATTGGCACTAGGGCCAAATCCATCAGCTATAGTTCCTTTTTTACCTGATTTAGTTGTGATTTGGTATAATATCGATAAATCGTCAGGATTAGATTTTCCTTCAAATCTATATTCTTTTATTTCGGTTATATCTTCTTTTTCAAAAGAATCATTTTCAGTCTGTAACTTTCCATCTTCAAAGAAAAAGTTATCGGTAAAACCTTCTTTTTTTAAATCCTCAATCTTTTCTGCTACTGTGTTCATTGAATCCATAAACTTCTTTTTTGTTTATAATCATCAACGGATATAATTTTAGATTGTTGATCTAAATTAATCTTCAATAGCCTCAAAATAATTAATCAATGGGAATTGGCCTCTTGCATCTATGGTGTCAATAGCATATCCTAATTCACCATCATTAGTCATGAAAGTAATTACCGCAGATCCTTTATCTTCGTATAAATACTCCGCTTCTACTGATATTTGCTCAGCAACATAATGTTTTTCAATTTGATGATCTTCCTCTTCTCTTCTCAATACCAACTCTCCATTTTCAAATTGAAAATTATTATTATAACCGTAATCAGATAATTCGTTTACTTTTAATGCGATTTGTGGAATAAGGTTTTGCATAGCATTCTTATATTAATTACAATACAAAGAACGCCACTCATACTCATAGTGTTCTTCTTAAAAGAATCTGAATATTACATACGTCACATTTCAATGATGATTATAAATAACTAACTTTGCAGAAAGCAAACTGATAAAAAATGTACTACAACTCTATTATAGAGACCATTGGAAATACACCTTTGGTAAAATTAAACAAAGTCAACAAAGGAATACCAGGCACTATACTGGTAAAAGTTGAATATTTCAATCCCGGAAACTCCATGAAAGATCGAATGGCGATCAAAATGGTTGAAGATGCTGAAAAAGAAGGCAAGCTTAAGCCAGGCGGAACCATAATTGAAGGAACGTCTGGAAATACAGGAATGGGGCTTGCTTTAGCTGCTATTTCAAAGGGATATAAGTGTGTATTCACCTTAGCGGATAAACAATCAAAGGAAAAAATGGATATTCTTCGTGCCATGGGTGCAGAAGTAATTGTTTGTCCTACGAATGTTAGTCCAGACGACCCTCGCTCCTATTATTCGGTAGCTAAAAAGATACATGAAGAAACTCCTAACTCTATCTATCCTAATCAATATGATAATATGTCTAACTCAAGGGCACATTATGAAACGACTGGACCTGAAATTTGGGAGCAAACAGAAGGAAAAATAACGCATTGGGCTGCGGGAGTTGGAACCGGTGGTTCTATGTGCGGTACTTCAAGATATTTGAAAGAACAAAACCATAAAATAGTAAGTGTAGGAATTGATTCTTATGGTTCTGTCTTCAAGAAATATAAAGAGACTGGTAAATTTGACGAGAAGGAAATCTATCCTTATCTAACCGAAGGAATCGGAGAAGACATTTTACCTAAGAATGTTGATTTCGCCATGATTGATCACTTTGTGAAAGTAACTGATAAAGATGGTGCCATCATGACTAGAAGATTAGCTAGAGAAGAAGGCTTATTCTGCGGATGGTCTTGTGGTTCTGCTGTTCATGGAGCACTGGAATATGCCGAAGAACACCTAAAGGAAGATGATGTAATGGTGATTATTCTACCTGACCACGGAACTCGTTATTTAGGTAAAATCTACAATGATGATTGGATGAAAGACCATGGATTCATCGAAAACACCGATTACGCAACTGCTAAAAATATTGTTAAGAAAAGAAGCAGTAGTTATAAATTGATCAGCATTGACAGCGATCAAAAGATTGGAGAGGTTGTGAAGTTATTAGATGAATTATCAATTTCTCAATTACCGGTAACCAAATCAGGTGAATTTGTTGGAAGTATTTCTGATACTAAATTATTGAATAAGTTAGTGGAGAATCCTGAACTAAAATCTAAGCCAATATCAGAGATTATGGATGACCCATTCAAATTTATTGCTTTGAATACCACAGTTGATACTATTTCTTCTATGATGAATCATGGGGATAAAGCATTAATGGTATTAGATGATAAAAATGAAGCACATATTATCACTAAACAAGATTTGTTAATGGCATTTGCTGATTAATCGAGAAATCCTAAATCTGTCAGATTTTAAGGAGCGGTTAGACGGTTTCCCACCGTCTAATCGCTAATGGCAGCACAATAGAATACCGGTCAGACGCTTGCTTAATCTTGTTTAAAATAGTACTTTTTCAGCAGTCGGCAGAAGATACTATCAAAGATTTAATTATGTAAGCGTCAGACCGACTCAATTTTTGTGCTTATGTCAGACTTTTAAAAAGTCGGCACATTAATCAACTTAGTCACCGTAAAAAACTAGTGAGACATATCATCACTAAACAAGATTTATTGATGGCTTTTGCGGATTAATACAATCGTGGGTTCCGGTCGGTGTGCCACCGACCGGGGTTTAAAAACCTGTCAGGTTTACATCTAAGTTTATTAACTAAAATAAAATTAACATTAAATCTAAATTGAAACTTAAAACCTGACAGGTTTCAGATTTTATTGAGAGTGAACAGTACCTCATTCAATAGAAACCAAAAAAGGCTGTGAAATTTGAATTTCACAGCCTTTTTCATTTGTGCGCACGAGAAGATTCGAACTTCCACACCAGTTAAGGCACCACCCCCTCAAGGTGGCGTGTCTACCAATTTCACCACGTGCGCTAAATACTTATAGCAAATATACATGCTAAAACTAAAAAACCTATCCATTTTTAAACAGATAGGTTTTATGATAGTGACCCGCTTGGGGTTCGAACCCAAGACCCCATCCTTAAAAGGGATGTGCTCTACCAGCTGAGCTAGCGAGTCATATTTTTTGTATAAGTAATGTAATGCTATATAGCTTGGGTCGAACCCAAGACCCTCCCGATCCATTCAATCGGGATGCTCTACCAGCTGAGCTAGCGAGTCAAATCTTAAAGAAAAAAAATGCTCTGATCATTTTATCAGAGCTTCTTAAATAATTTGTTAGACAAAATTGTTTTCACAATTTAAAAATTATGTGACCCGCTTGGGGTTCGAACTCAGGACCCTCCCGACTTCTAAAGTCGGGATGCTCTACCAGTTGAACTAACGAGTCATATTTATTTTGCTAATTGATTTACAGCTTTGGGTTAAAAACCAGAAGCATCTCTATTTGCTTAATCGGAAAAACTACTCCCTAAATAAGTCTAATAGCAAATCAAATATTAAAAAAAACTATTCTTCAATTCATTTAATTGAAGAATTTAAAATTGTGAATACAATTTTATTATATGTGACCCGCTTGGGGTTCGAACCCAAGACCCCATCCTTAAAAGGGATGTGCTCTACCAGCTGAGCTAGCGAGTCATTTTAATTGTATTAAGTAAATGCTTCAGCTTGGGTTCGGAACCCAAGACCCTCCCGATTCTTTTAATCGGGATACTCTACCAGCTGAGCTAGCGAGTCAGGAATTAAAATTAATCTCCTGTCAATCCGTTTAATTAACAAACTCAATTTTCATGAGTATGGAGAGTTTTTATTGCTTTTAAGGAGTCGTTTTCCTTAATTGCGTTGCAAAGGTAAGTACTAATTAATAAAATGCAAATGCTAAAGTTCAAATTTCTATTTTCTTTACTTATTCTTCTTATAGTTATCACTACTGTTGGATATACGCAGTCCCTTGAAAAGGAATTAGTTAAGGCTGATTCACTCTATGAAAAAAAGCAATATATAAGTGCAATAAAAATTTACGAGAAAATTTATAATGAAGGGAATTCTAGTCCTGCTATGCTCTTAAAGTTAGCTAGAATTGAAGAAGGAATGGGAAATCTTGGTCATTCTATGTATTACTTAGAAAAATATTATCAATTCACTAAAGACGAAAAAGTCATTGATTATTTAAAAGAAACTTCAGAAAGTAAAAATGCTGTTGGTTTTGACTATGGGTTAGGCTATCAAGCTGATTTATTTTATAAAGAGTGGAAAATATACTTCCAATTATTCTTTTCTATAATTATCTTCTTGGGAATTGGAATGATGATAAAGCATCAGAATTCTACTCAAAAAAAGAAAAGCTATTTCACTATTGCCTTAATTCCACTTCTAATTGTAGCTTTCTTAAATAATTATAGCGGGAAATCTGAAGCCATCATTACAAACACTCCAAGTTATTTATTGGAAGGACCTTCATCTGGAGCTAATTTGGTTGAGAAAGTAAATGCCCCTGCAAAAATTCAAGTCAAAGATCAGGTTGATGTATGGAGTAAAGTGATTTTTGAAGATAAAGAGGCTTATATTAAAACTTCTCAGATTAAAAAGCTTTGATTTTTGCTAGCATTTGTAGACAAATGCACCCCAAAAAGCTTAACAACTTGCTGATGTGACAGGCTTAAATTACGTGAGCACAAACTCTCCCGCGGTAAGACGGTTAGAACCGTCTGACCGGTAAACTAAACCGCTATTTTTGTAGATTAGCGATTAGACGGTTGCAACTGTCAAACCGCACTGCAAAAATGTCAAACATTCTCAATGTCTGACATGAGCATCTATCATTAATTCTGTATTCAAGCTTTTCCCTTCAAAAATATTAGGCTAATTTTGCAGGCTATGGCAAGAAAACCACACCCTATTATAAAGGAATTAGAGATTGAAAAAATAGCTTCAGAAGGTAAAGCTTTAGGCTATTACAACGATAAAGTAGTATTTGTTGCGGGAACTGCTCCCGGTGACATCATTGACGTTAGAGTACATAAAAAAAAGAAAAGCTTCCTGGAAGGAAGTGCTATTAAATTTCATAAAAAATCAGATCTTAGAATAGAGCCTTTCTGCAGTCATTACGGTGTTTGTGGCGGATGCAAATGGCAGCATTTAAGCTATGAAGACCAACTGGGCTTTAAAAGCGAGCAAGTGAAAGATTCTTTAGAGCGAATTGCGAAAGTTGACTTACCTGAAATCAAACCTATTCTCGGCTCTAAAAACACTACTTTCTACAGGAATAAAATGGAGTACACCTTCTCTAATAACAGATGGTTGACCACAGAAGAAATAGAATCAGGTAAAGAATTTGAATCAGATGCTTTAGGTTTTCATATTCCTAAAAGATTTGATAAGATTGTTCAAATTGAGAAATGCTATTTGCAAGCAGATCCTTCCAATGCTATTCGTAATTCAGTTGATCGCTTTGCAAAAGACAATAAGATTACCTACTTCAATTTAATTAAGCAAGTTGGCTTTCTACGAAACTTAATCATCCGGACTTCAACCACTGGTCAGACTATGGTCATCCTGCAGGTTGCAGAAGAAAACGAAGAATGGTTGAGCATGATGCTAAATCATATAAAAGAGAACTTCCCTGAACTTACTTCCTTGCTTTACATTTTAAATCAAAAAGGGAATGAAACTTTCCATGATTTGGATGTGCAGGTATTCTATGGAAAAGATCACATTATAGAGGAAATGGAAGGTTTACAATTTAAGATTGGCCCAAAATCTTTTTATCAAACCAATTCAGATCAAGCTTATGAATTGTATAAAGTAGCCAGAAATTTTGCTGATTTGAAAGGAGATGAAATTGTGTACGATCTCTATACCGGAACAGGAACTATTGCCAATTTCATTGCTAAAAGTGCCAAAAAAGTGATTGGTGTGGAGTATGTTCCTGAAGCCATTGAGGATGCCAAAGTCAATTCTCAACTCAATAAGATAGAGAATACCGATTTCTTTGCAGGAGATATGAAGGATGTCTTTAATGATGAGTTTTTAGCTCAGCATGGCAAAGCAGATGTTATCATCACCGATCCGCCAAGAGCAGGAATGCATCCTGATGTGATTAAAACTCTTCTGAATATAAGTGCAAATAAAATAGTATATGTAAGCTGTAATCCAGCCACACAAGCAAGAGATTTGGCTTTATTGGATGAGAAATATAAAGTTACATCCGTTCAACCGGTTGATATGTTTCCGCAAACACATCATGTGGAAAATGTGGTGTTACTAGAGTTGAAATAAAAATAAAGAAGTATAAATTAAAATTTAGCTAGGTTATAATAAAAAAAGGACTGATACATAAGTATATGTTTCCAGTCCTTTTTTTTATAAAGTTAAATCTTCTTAGAAGATGCAAATCATTTTTTGCCCCTAAAACAAATATGTGATAGAAAAATCAAGATAGTGCATTCTAAAATCATTTAGAGGATAAGCAGGAGCATCTAATTCTGCATCTATTTTTCCTAAAGCACCAAAGATCTCATTGTTTTTAAAGGTATTATTATCAAATGCTGCCCTATTACTAAAACTATACATTTCTGATGCGCTTAGCGGCAAATGATAAGTTAGTTGTATTGATATTTCTTTACCGGCCAATTCTACCGATTTTGCAGCTCCCAAAAAAAAATTAAACCGTACGGTATTGAAGATGTCCAAATCTCCAGTGATGGCTTCTGCGTCTTTTTGTTCTGCAATTAAAGTACCATTATCAAAATCTCTCACTACTTCAGATTCAATAGATTCTATCTGAGGAGTATTTAAAAAGTTGGCCTCAAGTCCAGCTAAAAGTACCGGCTTATCCAATCCGAGAGAATAATGCAATGTAACCGGTACAGATAAACGCGTAGATATTATCTTAGCTTCGGAATCGATCGTTTCAATAGTACCAGTACCTGCTTGATCTCTAGTATCCTCTAAATAACTGATCTTTATATTAGATTTCTGATAATTGAAAGACAACTCTCCTTGCAATGACAATTTATCGGTCAATAAATAGTTAGCGACAGCGCCAACGCCAACCATTGTTCCAGGTCTGTAACTAACATCCCAATCCTTTATATCAATATCTCTATTCATTTGGAATTCCAGATTGTTTTTTAAATTTCCTGAGCTGATCCACGAACTGCCGACATTAACTTTTCCTCCAAATCTCACCTGCCCAAAAGCAAAGTCTGAGATCATGAAAAAGATTAGGGTAATTAATGATGTTTTTAAAATTTTCATAAGCGAGTTTTATTAAAAAAAAGGCGATAACTACTCATTATCGCCTTTAGTTTGATTATAATTAATCCAAATTTGTCAAGTTTTGAAAATCCTTCGCAAAATCAATTTTATGAGACACTAACACTTTTAGTGTTAGAATGTATCATTGAGTTATTTAAACAATAGAATTTCCAATCCCATTACTTTACTTCTGCGGCTCCCGTTTGGGCGTTAACGCCAACTTCAAATTCTTCACCGTTACTGGCCAAAACCTCAAATGTATAGATCCACACATCAGGAAACTCTTCTTTAAGACTCCATCTCAAAACCTCTCCAGGCTGCGCATTCAGGGCAGCATCTTTTGCTGCAGAAAATTTTATCAAACCCATTCCCGGATCCACTTCATAATCAAACGGGCCCTGATCTCCTTCAATTCCTTTCAAAGATCCATCTTCTTGATAATATTCAAACTCTATAATTGCCCCTGAGCTAGTTTTTACATCTATTTCGAAATAAGTTACCCCTGCAGCAGTTGTAGTGGTTGTAGATGCAATTACTGTTCCGGATGTTGCGGCCATAGCCTTTGAAGTTGCTTGCTCCATTGTTATCGGTAAAACTTCATCCTCATCATCGCTACAAGAAGCAAAAACTCCTGCAAATAATACGGCTAAAAAATATAGTGATACTTTTTTCATAATTAATAAATAAGTTTTAAAAATAATTTAACTGCTAATAATTGGAGTGAGCTATGAGCCCACTCCCTTGAATTTCTTTATCAGATTTGTAAATAAATACTAATACTCAAACTCCACATCTGTTGCAAGATCTAAACCATCAGCTGCTATATCAAAAATATCTGCATTTATGGATTCGCTAATCACGATAACTCCATTTGCATCTCTTTCTGCAGCAGCAAGTTGGCTGGCAGTTACAGTAGCAAACCACACATGAGGATCAAGTGTTATTTCTGCAAGAGCATTAATACCATCAGATAAAACAACATTTCCTTCCATCTCTACTTCAAAAGTTTCTCCTGAATTAAACTCGAAACGAACAGGGTGAGACTCACCATTGTAAGTAAACGTACCATTCAATACTACTCCAGGCTCATCGCCTTCGTCAAAAAGCTCAATTTCAATTTCTACTTCTTCATAAGTTCCAGCAGGAATAGAAATTCCGCTTATATCTGGATTAGTAGTTCCAGTTGCAAAATCTAATACAGTTTGTTGCTCCAATTCAAATTCTATTTCTAAAGAATCCACATCTGCTTCTGCTTCAAATCTTATCTCACTTAAAGTTATGAAGCCATCTGTAAATATCAGACCATTTGTCAAAGCTCTTTGACTAGTATTATCTACAGTAGTCACTGTATTGAAGTCTAGATTTAATCTAGCACCATTTGTTTCATCTTCGCTGCAAGCAAACATTCCGAAAGCTATTGCAGTCATTACCAATAAAGATTTAATTTTCATCATTTTTATGTTTTGTTAATTTTCCTATAGACTGATAAGTTCTCAAAATAGTTGGAAAACATTGGATAGATATTTAGGCTGGGAGTAGCTGAATGATGTAAGAAAAGCATTTATTTTTACACCATAACTTCGCTCAAAAGCAAAAATCCTCACTAAAACAATAATGATAAATTGATGAAAACACAGGTTATTTCGAACCTAAACACCTATCCGACTTGAGTTAAAATCTCATAAATAAGCTGAACAGCTCATGTAATACAAAAGAAGTTGTTTCAGTTTAATGAAGATTATATTATTACAAAATCACAAACTGAAGAGAAAACTGAGCTTGTACTCTTCAAATATCAGAATACTTACAAATTCAAATATAATCGTGAGACTGAACACCTTGCAGGTTTATACTTCTTCAACTACAAATTGCAGTGGTGATTTTTTTTTTTGTAAAAAAAAGATTTGAAAATGAAAGCTTCCTTAATTAGGCTTAACTGCTATGAGCTTAGTGATGCTTACTTTCATCTATAACAGAAATTGTAAAATAAAATGTACTTCCTTTATTTGGATTTGATTTTACCCCTATTCTCCCTCCGTGCTTTTCCACAATTCGTTTACAGGCAGACAACCCTATTCCAGTTCCTGCAATGGAATCATGGCTGTGTAAGCGTTCCATAAAACCAAATATTTTACTTTCGTCTACTTGTTCAAATCCCATTCCATTATCTTGAACATAGATAGTGTGGAAATCATCCTTCTTTTCCCACGAAAGGGTAATCACAGGATTTTTTTCTGACCGGTATTTGATTGCATTTGAAAATAAATTTTGGAAAAGTCGAACAAATTGGATTTTTACACCCATTACTTCAGGCAAATCAGGTATGTTTATAATGGCTTCATTTTTTTGTACTTCACCATCAAGAATCTCCAAGGCCAGGTTGCATGCTTCATTCAGGGAAACCGCTTCAAAACCTGAGGATTTTTCATCTATTTTGGAATATTCCAGCAAATCACGAATCATCATTTTCATCAATTCGGCATTGCTTGCGATTTTTGAAAAAATAAGTTCCTCTTCTGATCCGGCTTGAATAACGTTTTTTTTCTCAAGGATGTGTACCATGCCGGAAATAGCATTTAACGGGGCTTGTAAATCATGTGAAGCAGTATAAGCAAAACGTTCAAGTACTTTATTCATTTCTTTTAATCTATGCGTAGTTTCTTCAGCTTTTTTTTGTGCTATTAGTAACTCCTCTTCATACATTTTTCGATGCGTAATGCCGAGAACAGATATTAGATATACAGGCTGCTTATTAAAATCCTGTTGAATTTGTTTTGCATTGATCAATGTCGGAATCCTAATCGTGCCTTTCCCAATTAATTCCAAACTAATTTCAGTAACATCGCCCTGCATCTGTAGTAAAGACATAAAATGCGTTTCGAGGTAAATTTTATCCCCCATACTTAAAAAATCGCGGAATGCTTTCTTGTTTACAATTTCGCTTCTTTCAAAATTCAACCAGTTAAGTAAGGTGCTGTTAATCTTAATGATATTACCATCCGACTGCATCGTTAAATAGCCACAAGGGGCATTCTCATAAAGATCTATTGCATCTTCTGTTTTCAAATTTTTAATTTTTTTAGATAAGATTTCATTGCCCTTATAGTTTGTTCAGGTTCAGTCAAATGTGGACAATGTCCAGGTGATTCAAGTTGTGTATAACTGCTTTTTGGCATCTCTTTATATACAAATTTGCCCACTTCTACAGGAGCTATTATATCTGGGTGGGATTGAATAATCAATGCCGGTACAGTTACCTTTGATAAATCTTCACGATTATCCCCTAGAAAGGTTACTCTTGCGAAATGTTTGGCAATCTTGGGGTTCATTCTGCAAAAACTATTATGCAATTCTTCTGAAAATTCCGGTTTACCAGGAGTTCCTGCTATTACAGGCGTTATCGAACTCGACCATCCAAGATAATTGCTTTCAAGCGTTTCAATAAGCTCATCAATATCCATCTTTGAAAAGCCACCATAGTATTCATCATTATTAATATAGCAGGGTGATGGTCCAATTAATATTAGCTTTTTGAATAATTCCGGGCGTTTAGCAGCCGCCAGAATTCCAATTATGCTACTAACTGAATGCCCCACATAAGTAACTTTTTCCAATTTTAGCACTTCACAGATTTCAATAATGTCATCTGCATAACCATTTAGGTCATTGTACTTTTCAACATTATATGCCTGTTCATCAGAATTCCCTGAACCTACATGATCAAAAAGTATAATGTCATAATCTTTTTCGAAAGCTGGGGTAATAAAACGCCACATATTTTGATCGCAACCGTAACCATGGGAAAACATCATAGGTTCATTACCATTGCCAAGCCTGTTAATATAATTTCTCGATATTATATCCTTTTCCATATATCATTAAATCCAAAAATTTTAACTCTTAAAGTTAAAATGAATTATTAAGGCTAAAAGCTAAATGATTTTACCAACCGATTTCGTAATTATCTTACCTTAACAGTTTATTTACTAATATACTCAAAGTAGTGAAGAAAATCGAGTTGGAAAAGCTCATTACGAACTATTTAAAGCCTTTCTATCTTTGATTTGCCATTAAATATAAATACTTTGAATTTCAAATCTTCTTTTTAAATAAAGAAAAGGTTCAAACGACCATTTTATTCCTGTAAAATTTTTTTATTAATCTATCACTCATTCTTAGAACGATAGATTTCAAATTCTACTCTCCTATTCAACCTTCTATCGTCATCTGTCTTTTCATCTACAACCACAGGTTGATTATTTCCGAAGCCTTCCGCCACTACTCTGTCATCATCAATTGGATGCAGTATAATAATGTAATCTCGAATTGCATCCGCCCTTTCCTGAGATAGCGATTTATTTCGTAGCTCATCACCAGAAGAGTCGGTATGGCCTGATATTTTCAACTTAAACTCTGGGTAATCAAGTAGAAAATCTACTACTTTATCCAAATCACTATACATATCGGGCCTGAGCTTTGCAGAGTTTTCTTCAAACTCAATAGATTTAAATCTAATCTTACTGGATATAGGATCTATATTTCTATTCATAACAGTATCTCCTGAACGAAAAAACATTTCTTCTATTCTGAAAAGCTTATCAGATTGTACTACCATTACATAATTAGCATTATTAATGAGGTTAAATTCAAAGCTACCGTCTTCTCGGGTAAATTTTGGGGCGATTTCTATTCCGTTTTCAATATCCACAATCGATACTATCCCCCTAAATGGCTGCCCTTTTACTGTATCAATCACCACCCCTGAAACTTTTGTATCTGCTCCAGGCATTGCTTCCATAGGCAGTGGAAATGAAAATAGGTCCAGATTATAACTTCGCATGGAAGATGAACCGGCATAAAACAAATCTTCTGATTCGGAATCTATCGTAAAATAATACTCATCTCCTTCTGTATTAATCAAAGGTCCAATATTCTGAGGCTCATCCCACAAAAATGATTTAGAATTGGACTTATAAATGTCAAATCCTCCGAAATTCAATAAATGGCCATTCGAACTGAAGTATAAAATTTTAAAACGAGGATGAATAAAAGGACTCACTTCATTACCCCGCGTATTGACAACGGGTCCAAGATTTCTTGCTCTTGTCCATTCACCATTTTTATCCTTTACAGAAAAATATATGTCCGATAAACCAAACCCACCAATTCGATCAGAGGCAAAGAAAAGAGAATCTCCTGTTACAGATAAGGTCGGATGAGAATCCCAGGCTTTAGAATTCAAATTTGCACCTAAATTAACCGCTTTACTCCACGTGCTATCTTCCTGAAGATGCGTTTCATATAAATCACAATTTCCAAAGCCATCAGGAGCCCCGCATCTTGCAAAGATTATCTGATTACCTTCTGAGTTTAAAGTTGCAGAACCTTCATTATGTCGACTATTGATATCTCTCAATTGCACAGCATCCTGCCACATCCCTTCCTCTTGAACCGCTATATATAAATCCTCATTTGAATTATTGGATAATATATTACCACTCAAACTTCGCTTTGAAGTGAAAATCATTGTTTTATTGTCCAATGTGAGAGCCGGGGCATAATCTGCCATATTGGAATTTATTTGTTTCCCCATGCTAAGCAATATCCCTCTTGGCGGCACCAAAGTATCGATTGATTTTCTAAAATCAACTAACTCATAATAATAATCAATGGGCACATAATCGTCCGTTTGTTCTAGCTGAACAGAATCCATGAAAATCTCCATCTGCCTTAGATCAATTTTACTTTGATGGTGTTTTAAGGCTAGTCTATATAAACTTTTAGCTTTTTCGAAATCACCATAGAGTTCTTCCATTTTAGCTAATTGCCAGATAAAACGAGTGTCTTTATAAAAATTTTCTGTGGCAAACTTTTTCACATAATCCTCTAACAAATCTTTAAAGCGCTCCCAATTTTCATTTTCTTGAGCTCTATTAATTTTAGTCAGCGCGTTTTCATCTTCATAAAAATTGATTTGATTTACGTTAGGAAAATAAAAAGGAAATAATTGATCTATCTCGTTTTTAGAAAGGTCAACCTGAGGATTATATTGTCCTAAAAGATTAACAGAAAAACATAGGGACAATATTAAAAAGCAATATTTTAAAGGGTGCTTCAAGACAATTTGATAGTTTTACGGTAAATATGTCAGTATATTAAACTTTAATATCCGAAAAATGTCGGAATTGTATCTAATTTAAATCTAAAATTAGGCAATATTTTATTGGCATAACAATTGAATTAGGCAAGCACCCAATTATATGGGACGAAAAAGAGATTTCAAATGCCAAAGTGGCTGAAATATTAAAAATATATATGGATTCAATATTTAAGCATCAACAAGTTTTTTCAGATATAAATGATGATGAGACTGGTGAGTTAATACAACTCATATCTACAGATGAAGAAAATAGTATGCGAGAGGAAGAGTTACCTGATCAGCTTCCAATCCTACCCATCAGAAATACTGTGCTTTTCCCCGGGGTTGTTATCCCCATAACTGTAGGTCGTCAAAAATCTATTAAACTGGTAAAAAAAGCTTATAAAGGAGATAGAATAATAGGGGTAGTAGCACAATCCAATAGTAAGGTTGAAGATCCAGGAAAGGATGATATTTACAACATTGGAACTGTAGCTCGTATCCTGAAAATGATCGTATTACCGGATGGTAATACCACCATCATTATTCAAGGAAAGCAAAAATTTGAAGTAAAAGAGATTGTTCAGGAAGATCCATTCTTAGTTTCCACTTATCAGGAATTAGATGATGAGGAACTAGATCCTAAACTAAAATCTAACAAGGCGGTAATTCAGTCATTAAAAGATGCTGCCAGTAAGATCTTAAAACTCAATCCTGAAATTCCTCAAGAAGCTCAGGTAGCCTTGGACAATATAGAAAACCCTAATTTTCTGACTCATTTTCTTTCCTCCAACATCAATTCTGAGGTTGCAGAAAAACAAAAGCTATTGGAAAAAACCAATGCTAAAGAACGCGCTACTTTACTATTGGAATTCATGCTGAAGGATATCCAGATGTTGGAACTGAAAAATGAAATTCATAAAAAGGTTCATACGGATATTGATCAGCAACAAAGAGATTATTTCTTAAGACAGCAAATCAGAGTTTTACAAGATGAGTTGGGACAAGATAGCCCTGATCAAGAACTGGATAACTTGAGATTAAAAGCTGAAGATAAAAACTGGTCAAAAACTGTACAAAAACATTTTGATAAGGAAATAGACAAACTTTCCCGTATCAATCCACAGGCGGCTGAATATCCAGTCGCCATGAATTATGTGGAATTGTTGTTAGAATTACCTTGGGGTGAATTGACTAAAGATAATTTCGACCTGAAAAGGGCTAAGAAAATATTAGATCGCGACCACTACGGACTAGAGAAAGTAAAAGAAAGAATTATAGAATATCTTGCGGTATTAAAACTTAAGCAGGATATGAAAGCGCCTATTTTATGTCTTTATGGACCTCCGGGAGTAGGTAAAACCTCTTTAGGGAAATCTATATCTGATGCCTTAGGTAGAAAATATGTGCGCATGTCATTAGGTGGTGTTCATGATGAAGCAGAAATTCGTGGACATAGAAAAACCTATGTAGGTGCTATGCCGGGGAAAATTGTTCAGAATATGAAAAAAGCAGGATCATCCAATCCTGTTTATATTTTGGATGAAATTGATAAAGTGAATTCTGATTTCAGAGGTGACCCTTCTTCTGCTTTGCTAGAGGTTCTAGATCCTGAGCAGAATGAAACCTTCCAGGATAACTATCTGGAAGTAGAATATGATTTATCAAACGTATTATTTATCGCTACTGCCAATTCCTTAGATACTATCCATCCTGCATTAAGAGATAGAATGGAGATAATTGAGGTAACCGGTTATACTTTAGAAGAAAAAGTAGAAATCGCTAAAAAACACTTGATTCCTAAGCAAAAAAAGGAACATGGTTTAAAAGCAAAGGATGTTACGATCAGTAAAAAAGCAGTTGCTAAAATCATTGAGGATTACACCAGAGAATCAGGTGTAAGAGGATTGGAAAGAACGATTGGAAAAGTCGTGAGAAATATTGCCAAATCCATTGCGATGGAGGAAGAGTTCAATAGCAAAATTGAAACGGAAGATGTTATAAGAATTTTAGGGGCCGAGGCTTTTGAAAAAGAAATATATCAGGATAATGAAACCGCTGGTTTGGTAACTGGATTAGCCTGGACCTCAGTTGGTGGTGAAATTTTATTCATTGAATCTAGTTTAAGCAGAGGAAAAGGCAAATTGACACTTTCCGGTCAGCTGGGAGATGTAATGAAAGAATCTGCTATGACTGCCCTCTCCTATTTACGTTCTCATGCAGAAGAATTAGGAATTCATCATAAGGTATTTGATCATTATGATTTACATATTCACGTGCCGGCAGGAGCAGTTCCAAAGGATGGTCCTTCAGCTGGTATAGCGATGATCACTTCTTTGGCTTCTATTTTTACGCAAAGAAAAGTAAAATCCAGATTAGCCATGACAGGTGAAATTACCTTGAGAGGAAAAGTTTTACCAATTGGCGGATTGAAAGAGAAAATATTAGCTGCAAGAAGAGCTGGGATCAAAGATGTGATTTTATGTCAGCGAAATAAGAAAGACATAGATGAAATAGATTCAAGATACATCAAAGGCTTAAATATTCATTTTGTAGATCAGGTAAATGAAGTATTAGAAATTGCTTTATTGAATGAAAAAATCAAGAATCCAATAAATTTTGTGATTCCTGAAGATGACAACAAAAAAACAGTATCTGCCACTCTTATATGATTTGGCAAAAGGTCATAGCAAGCCTTTTCACCATCTGTTTGACCATTACAACAGCTTATGGTCAAATAGGTGGGCTGCGTGCCTTTGAATTTTTAGAAACACCCAATCATGCTAGAATAGCCGGCTTGGGAACAGTAAACGTGAGTTCCAATGTGGGCGATGTTAATATGACCTGGCAAAACCCTGCATTATTGAATTCGGATATGGCAGGACAAATTTCATTTAGTCTAAATCCCTATTTAGCTGATATTTACAACAGTCAAATCACCTATGCTCAGGATTTTGAAAAATTAGGTATTTTCAGCTTTGGAATCAGCTATTTCCATTACGGACAGTTTGAAGGATTTGATAATACGGGTGGTGCTACAGAAGATTTTAGTGCTTCTGATTATGCCATTCAAGTGAGTCATTCCAGAGAAGATGGAGTATTTCGATATGGCGCAAGTTTAAAATTTGTAGCCAATCAAATCAGTGGTTTTAATCAATCTGCAATTTTGACTGATTTAGGAGGTGCATTTGTCCATCCTGATGAAGATTTAAGCTTAGGCTTAGTAATCAAAAATTTAGGATTTTTCACCTCCAGGTTTTCAGTGGAGGATAGAAATTTACCTTTTGATATACAATTAGGCGGAACATACAAACCTGAGTTT